>JBILKO010000003.1:0-57850 GCA_044376615.1 Caulobacteraceae bacterium | reverse complement strand
CCCGCCGCGGCGACATTTTGACCCTTTGGCTGGCTGAAGTTCGTCCAAAAGGCGCTCAGGCCATGGCCGATGGTCTTGGCGACGTCTTGAGCGCAACCTGGCAGGCGACCTTAAACGAGCCTGGCGGCATCTGGATTTTGCGGGCTTTGCGGGCCGTTCCGCAATTGGCGCACGTTCGGGCTGAGGCCTATGCTGATATGACCGAAATGATGGCAACCGCCTTTGCCGCGTCTCTGAATCAACCACCGCGCGATGACCTTTGGTTGCGGGTTCGGGTGGCCCTTGAATTTGCGTTCAGCGCTGACGAGCTCTTGTTCGAAGAAACCCGTTTGCCACCAGAAGTGATCATAGCCGAGGCAACCGATCTTTTGCGCCGGGCCCTTGTTGAGCCCGTCGCAGTCCGCGCCTAACGGCCCTTCGTTAAATACCATCGCTTGTCGCGACCAGGGTCATTGAGGCATTATCGCTTCTGGGCCCAGGGGTGATGCTGTGTGATTCGATCCTATTCGCACATTGTTGATGTCTTGATCGAAGAGCGCGCGCCGCGCCTTGTATCCTCTGGGTTTTGGCCGACCCTGAGACCAGTGCTTTACGCTATACTTGGTTATGAAAAAGCGCGCACCATGGTCGATGCTGTGTCCCATATGCCTGGAACGGATGCTCTGGCCTATGTTTCAAACCTTTTGTCCGTTCGGGCAACGGTCAGTGGGTTGGAAAACCTGCCCCACCAAGGTCGTTTGATCCTAGTTGCCAATCATCCGACTGGGATTGCTGACGGAATTGCGGTTTATGATGCGCTCAAGGCTAGGCGGCCAGATATTTGCTTTTTTGCCAATTCGGACGCACATCGCGTCTGTTCCGGCTTTGACGATGTGTTGATACCGGTCGAGTGGGTTGAGGAAAAGCGCACGCGCGACAGCGCGCGGACGACTTTGAGGCAGGCCCAGGCGGCTTTTGAAGCCGAACGGGCCGTCATGATTTTTCCAGCTGGGCGCCTGGCCCGGCGCGACCGCGGCGGAGTTTTAGTCGATCCTGACTGGATGCCCAGCGCCATATCCTTGGCCAGAAAACATTATGTCCCCGTCCTGCCCATCCATTTGACCGGGCCTAATTCCACCTTGTTTCACCTCTTTGACAAGGTTTCGCGCGAGCTTCGCGACATTACGCTGTTTCATGAATTGCTAAACAAGCGCGGTGGCCAGTTCCACCTGACCCTGGGTCCTTTGATTGGCCCAGAGCAGCTGGGCGGGGATGCTGGCCTCGCAACCAAGGCGCTCAAGGCCTATGTTGAAAACCAACTTCCGTTTCGACCAGAGCGGGCCTTTGCCCCGATTGCGGCATGAGCAGCCGATCAGGCATGGATACGGTGCATTTTGATTCAGTGATTGCGCTAGCTGATGAGGCTGCGACCACGGCACTGGGCGCGTGGCTATCCCCGTGCCTGCGCCGCGGCGATGTGGTCTGCCTATGGGGCGCACTAGGCTCAGGTAAATCAACCCTTGCGCGAGGCCTTATTCGCGCCCTAACCCGCCCAGATGAACCCGTGCCCAGTCCGACCTTTACCTTGATCCAGACCTATGATGGCCCGCAGTTTGCGATCGCGCATCTTGATCTTTACCGCCTCAAATCGGTGCGCGAAATCGAAGAAATTGGGCTAGAAGAGGCCATAGACGAGGGGGCGGTCCTGATTGAATGGCCTGAACGCCTTGAGGGTCATTTGCCAGCCGACCGGCTCGATATTGTATTTGCCTTGCCCGACGGCACAGCGGGACGCCGGGTGCGCCTGATGCCACATGGTGACTGGAAGGAAAGATTGCTTGAGCCCTGACCGTGAGGACCAAAAAGCCCAGTTTTTGCGTGCGGCAGGCCTAAGCGACGCCAAGCGCCAGCCCCTGGCCGGCGACGCCTCTACCCGTCGTTATGAAAGACTTTACCCAGCCAAGAGTGGGGCAAGCTTAATCTTTATGGACCAGCCGCCCAGCGTCGAGACCCAGCCTTGTCCGCCTCAGGCCAGTGTGGTTGGGCGTCAGGCGCTGGGCTATAACGCCATGGCCAGGCTCGCGGCCGGACGGGTTGAGGCCTTTGTTGCCAATGCCGGATATTTGCGCAGCTGCGGCCTGTCTGCACCCGTGATCCATGCGGCCGATCCGGCCTTAGGTCTGGCGGTGCTTGAAGATCTAGGCGATGACCTGTTTGCTCATGCTGTGGCCAAGGGCAGGCCAGAGCCCGAGCTCTATGGCCCGGCCATTGAGGTCCTGGTCCAGTTGCACCAGGCGGCTCCACCCCCAGTCTTGATTAGCGACGGGGTCAGTTGGCCCTTGCTGTCCTATGATGATCTGGCGCTCAAGACCGGATGTGATTTGTTTCTAGAGTGGTGGCCAAAATATTCAGGCCTTGCGCCGTTTACGGACGAATCCTTGGCCCAGTGGGAGGTCCTGTGGGCCCCGATTCGGGCGCGGGGTGAGGCTGGGGCGAGCGTGTTCACCCACCGCGACTATCATGCTGAAAATCTGGTCTGGCTTGAAGGGCGTCAGGGCATTGCCCGGGTTGGCCTATTAGATTTTCAAGACGCTCTGCGCGCCCATCCGGCCTGGGACCTGTTATCGCTCCTACAAGACGGACGCTGCGATATTGACCCCGTGCTTGAGCAGGCCATGTTGGACCGCTATTTCACCCTGCAAGGCCTAGCCGACAGGACTGCGTTTATGGCTGATTATCGCGGCCTAGCCGCGCTCAATGCCACGCGCATCCTGTTTATCTTTGCCCGTCAGGTCGCAGGTTTTGGCAAGCCGCGCTATGTCGAGTTTATGCCCCGCACTTGGCGCTATCTCGAGCGTAATCTTGAGGCCCCTGACCTCTCGCCGCTAAAAGCCTGGTTCGACAATCATGTGCCCAAAGAGGCCCGTGCGTGACCGAGCCTAAGCCGATTTCAACAGCCATGGTCTTGGCCGCCGGTCTGGGAACCCGCCTTCGTCCGCTCACGGATGATCGACCAAAGGCCTTGGTCGAGGTGGCTGGCACGACCTTGATTGACCGTGTGCTTGAGCGGTTGGCCAAGGCTGGTGTCAGCCGCGCGATTGTCAATGTTCATGCCCATGCCGACCGGCTAGAGGCGCACCTATTGGCGCGAAAAGCGGTGCCGCAAATTCTGATTTCTGACGAGCGGGACACGGTCCTGGAAACCGGCGGCGGGCTGCGTAAGGCAAGGCCGCTCTTAGGAGACGACCCGGTTTTTGTGGCCAATATCGACTCCGTCTGGATTGAGCACGGCACGGCCCTAGCCGAGGCCCTAAAGGCCGCCTGGGACCCAGACCAGATGGATGTCCTCTTGGCCGGGGCACGGCTAGACAAGGCGATTGGTTTTGACGGGCCGGGTGATTTTTTCTTGGCGGATGATGGCCGCCTGCAGTTTCGAGGCCAGGCCAAGACGGCGCCCTATGCCTATATGGGCCTGCACATTACCAAGCCCCAGATCGTCGATGATGGGCCGCCGGGTGCTTTCTCGCTGTTCGCGCCTTGGCGCAAACTGGCCGAGCAGGGAAGGGTTTACGGGGTCGTGCTCGACGGCGATTGGATGCATGTCGGCGATCCTCAGGCCCTGATCGAGGCCGAGGCCCGGCTGAATCAGGTTCCGTGACCGCGTTTTTGGCACAGGCTGGGCCGCGCTGGTTCACCATACCGGCGCACCGCTCTTACGTTGCCGATCTGGCCAGCGGCCTTTATCAGGCCCTAGGTCGCGACGACCCTGCCGCCCTGTCTGAGGCCATTGTTCTGACCCCCACTCGGCGCGGCGCGCGGGCCTTGGCGGAGGCTTTTGTCGCGGCCGCCGGGGGCCAGGCCGTGCTCTTGCCGCAGATCCGGGCCATTGGCGATCTAGAGGCGGGGGAGCCACCGTTTGAGCCGGGCGATCTTGCCCTTGACCTTCCGCCTGCAGTCAGTGCCCAGAGGCGGCGATTTGAGCTAGCAAGGCTCGTCGTGGATCACCAGTCCCTGATCGGCCGTACCCTCGATGCCTCCAGCGCCCTGGACCTGGCCGATGCCTTGGCGGGCTTTTTCGACAGTGTCCAGATTGAAGACGTGGCGAGCGCGGCGGCCTTAGATGATCTGGTTCAAGGCGATTTGGCGCGCCATTGGCAGACCTCTGCCAAGTTCCTCAAGATCGTGGTCGAGGCCTGGCCAGAGCGGTTGCGGGCGCTTGGCCTATCGGACCTAACCCAGCGCCGGATTGCCGTGCTTAAGGCGCTTGGCCAGCGCTGGCGCGAGGATCCGCCTAAGGGCGTCCTGGTCGCCGCTGGATCGACCGGCACGGCGCCAGCCGCCGCAGAGCTTTTGATGGCCGTGGCCGCAGCCCCGAAGGGTGCGGTCATTCTGCCAGGCCTTGATTTGAGCCTTGCCGAGAGCGCCTGGGCCGATGTAGGCGAAAACCATCCGCAAGGGGCGATGAAGCGTCTGCTCGATCGGGCCGGGCTTGACCGGGGCCGGGTGCGGGTCTGGCCGGGCTCTGGCGATGAGATGAACCAGGCCAAGGGCCGCTGGCGCCGCCGCCTGATCAATGAGGCCCTGCGTCCCGCCGAGGCGACATCGGATTGGCGCCAGCAGATCCAGGACCTGCGCGACGAGGGCGCAGGCGACGGACTTGACCCCATTGCCGAGGGCCTGAGCGGGCTTAGCCTGATCAAGGCCAGAACCGAGGATGAGGCCGCAAGCCTGGCGGCGCTTCTGCTGCGGGAGGTTTTGGAAACCCCGGGCAAGACCGCGGCCCTGGTCACGCCCGACCAGGCCCTAGCCCGGCGGGTCCAGGCGCGCCTATCACGCTGGGGCCTAGAGGCCGATTCCTCCGCTGGCGAGCCCTTGGCCGGGTTTGCCGGCGGAATATTGGCGGCCTTGATCGCCCGTTTGGCGCAGGACCCGCTCGATCCGGTTCGGCTATTGGCTGTGATGAAGTCGCCCCAGGCTCAGCTTGGCCTGGATCAAGACCGACTTGACCATGCGCGCCGCGATCTTGAGCGCCATGGCCTGCGCGGGGCAAGGCCGCAGAGCTGGCTGGCCGTTGAGCAGCGGCTTGCGGCGGCAAAGGCCGAATATGTGAAGCGCGACGACCCGCGCCGCGCCGCCGATATGGATCTTGCCTCAGACCTCCTTCAGCGGCTCGCCGCCGCGCTTGATTTGGCCATATCGGTCCATGCCCAAGGGTCCGTGCCGGTGGCGGAGGCGGTTCGTGGCCTGATCCTGGCCATGGAGGCCGTGACCGCGCCGGCAAGCGGCTTTGATGGCGCGATCTGGGCGGGGGCGGCAGGTGAAGCAGCGGCGCAGGTTTTTGCTGGCCTCCTGAGCGATGCCGATGGTCTGCCGCCGGTAGATGCCGGTCAGGCGGCTCAGCTGATTGAGCGAGTCCTGGCCGATACGCTCGTGCGCACGGGCGGAGCAACCCATCCGCGCCTGCGTATTCTGGGCGCGATTGAGGCGCGGCTGGTGCGGGCAGATCGCCTCATCCTGGCGGGTCTAGAGGAAGGCGTCTGGCCACAAGCAGCCCCGACCGACCCCTTCCTGTCCCGCCCCATGCGCAATGCGCTTGGCCTGCCGCCGCCCGAGCGCCGCATTGGACTGTCGGCGCATGATTTTGCCCAAGCCGCCTGCGCTGGCGAGGTTATCCTGCTGCATTGCGAGCGCCAAGGCGGCGCGCCCAGTGTCGCCTCGCGCTGGCTTTGGCGGCTAGAGACCCTGGTCAAGGGTGCAGGCCAGACGATTGAGGCGCGCCCCGAGGTCCTGGCCTGGGCAAGGGCTCTGGATGCCCCGGCCGAGCCCTTTAGCCCCGCGCCTCGGCCCATGCCAAGCCCGCCGCTGGAGGCCCGGCCGCGGCAACTGGCCGTGACCCAGATTGAGCGCCTGATCCGCGATCCCTATGCGCTTTATGCGCGCAAAATCCTGGGCCTGCGCGTGTTGGACCGGCCCAATGCGCCGGTGGATGTTAGGGCCCGGGGCACGGCCATTCATGCCGCCTTTGAGCTGTTTTTCCGGCAATATGGCATGGCTCTGCCCGAGGATGCCGAGGCGGCCTTTGAGGCCTGCCTGGTTCAGGCATTAAGCGATGCTGGGGTCAGCCCCGCCCAGATGACGCGCGAACGGGCCTTGGCCGCCAATATTGCGCCCTGGGTGATCCAGTTTGAGCGCCGCCGCCGCGCCGGTAACCCGCAAATCTTTGTTGAGGCGACCGGTGAGGCCCGTTTTCAGACCGTTCAAGGCCCATTTACGGTTACGGCCAAGGCAGACCGGATCGAGGTCAGGGCTAAAACGGCTGAGGTATTGGATTTCAAGACCGGCGCTCAGCCCTCAATCAAACAGGTTGAATCCGGCCTGTCGCCGCAACTAACCCTAACCGGTGCCATTCTCGCCGCCGGGGGCTTTGACGCCATTGGTAGGGTCACCCCGTCGGCGCTGACCTATGTGCGGGTGTCAGGCCGTCAAAAGCCAGGCGAGGAAAATTCAGCCCTTGGCACCAAGAGCGATGCCGCCGAACAGTGCGATCTGGCCCTAGAGCGGCTGAAGGGCCTAATCACGCGTTATGATGATCCGTCCAAGGCCTATCCGTCCTGGGCCGCGCCGCAATTCATCGGCAAGTTCGCCGGCGACTATGACCACCTCGCCCGGCTGTGGGAATGGTATGTGATCGGGGCCGATGGCGACGAGGCTGATGGCGGTGAGGCCGGTGAAGGTGGAGGCGACGCATGAGCCCGGCACCTGGACTCCACCCGCAACTCCTGGCCAACGACCCCAAGGTTTCGGCCTTTGTTACCGCCAATGCCGGATCGGGCAAGACCTCGACCCTGGTTGGGCGGGTGGCGCGGCTCTTGCTGCGTGGCGCTCGGCCTGAAGCGATCTTGTGCCTAACCTTTACCAAGGCCGCTGCCGCCGAAATGCAAAGACGTCTGTTCGAGACCCTCGGTGACTGGGCCTTGCGCGATGATGACAGCTTGGCCAAGGCCTTGCAGGATCTGGACGAGCAACCGGGTGACCTGTCGCGCGCCCGCCGCCTTTTCGCTCAGGCGCTGGATACGCCTGGCGGCCTGAAGATCCAGACCATTCACGCCTTTTGCGAAAAACTGCTGCGCCGGTTTCCTTTGGAGGCGGGGATTTCGCCAGGCTTTGTCGTGCTCGAGGATGCTGCGGCCCAGGCCGTCTCAAGCCAGGCGCGGGACGCGCTCGCCCATTATGCGGTCGGGGATGGGCCCCTGGCCAAGGCCTATGCCCGGCTCTCTGTCGATCTGGACTTTCAGCGCTTTAACGACCTCTTGGCCAGTTTTGAGGCCCAGCGCCAGGCCATCTCCGCCTTTGTCACAGACTGTGAGGCGCGCGGCGGGGTAGAAGCGGCTGTCTGGACCCTGTGCGGGTTTTCGGGTGTGAGCACAGCTGACGCGATAGATGCTGAGGCGGTTGCGAGCATGAACTGGGACCGGTGGTATGGCGCCGCCGATGCCCTGATCCGCGGCGGTGGGCGTTATGATGTACCGCGCGGAGAAAAGATGAAGGCTGCGAATGCAGCTTCCCCCCTAGCCGATATCTGGCGGTGTTTGACAACGGGCGAAGGCACGCGAACTCTGAAATTGGCCAATGACATCGTTGATGAGGCGGCCAAAGCCTATCTGAAGCAGGAACAGGATCGCCTTGAGGGCCTGTACGAACGCGTAAAGGCGGCCAAGACGGCCGAGACCACGGTCCAGGTCTTGAGCCTGGCCGAGGCCTATGCACGGCTTTATGAACTGCTGAAAGCCCAGTCGGGCGGTATGGATTTTGGCGATCTGATTGGCGCAGCCAAGGCGCTGCTGACACAGAAGTTTGAGGCGGCCTGGGTCCTGTTCAAGCTCGACGGCGGGATTGATCATGTCCTGGTCGATGAGGCCCAGGATACGGCGCCAGAGCAGTGGGACATTATCCGTGCCCTGACGGGTGAGTTTTTCGCAGGCTCGGGCGCGGCTTCGGATGTTCGTGATCAGGTCCGTACCCTGTTTGCTGTGGGCGACGAAAAACAGTCGATCTTTTCGTTTCAAGGCGCTGACCCTAAGCGGTTGTTGGAAGAGGCCCAGTCTTTCGCCAAGCTTGCCGATGGGGCGCAAAAGCCGTTTCGCGGCGTGTCCCTGACCGATAGCTGGCGCTCCACGCCCGAAGTGCTGGCCTTTGTTGATGCGGTGTTTAACGATCCGGCGGCCAATGCGGCGCTGAGCCCGCCAAGGGATGACAGCGACGGCACGCGCAGCCTTATCAAGCACATTGCCTTGCGGCCGCCCGGCCTGGGGACAGTCGAAGTCTGGCCCCTCGAGATCGCGCCGCCAAAGACCGAGATCGATCCCTGGGCACCGGTGGATAGTCAGAACGCAGCGCCTGGCGCCAATAAGGCCCTGGCCCTGAAGATTGCTCAGGATATTCAACGCCGCGTCCAGACCGGGGAGGCGGTGTTTGACAAGGCGTTGAGAGCCCAGCGCCCTGCCCAATATGGCGACTTTCTGATCCTGGTGCGCCGTCGCAAGGGCCTGTTTGAAGAAATTATCCGGGCGCTAAAGCGGCTAAAAGTGCCGGTCGGCGGCGCCGATCGCTTGCCCTTGTCCGAGCATATTGCCTTTATGGACCTGGTCAGCCTGGCGCAGTTTTGTCTCTATACGGATGATGATCTGGCTCTGGCGGCCCTGCTGCGGTCGCCGCTTTGCGAACTGAGCGAACATGACCTGTATGACCTAGCCTTTGAGCGGCGCGGCAGTCTTTGGGCGGCCTTGTCGCGCCGGGCTGAGGAACGCCCGTCCTGGCTGGGTGCGCGCAAGCTTCTCGGCTGGGCCCGGTCGATTGCGACCATCACTTCGCCGTTTGATTTTTACGCCAAGGTCTTGAGCCGGCTGGACCATGAGGGTCGGTCCATGCGTCAGCGCCTCTTGAGCCGGCTGGGGCGCGAGGCAGAGGACGCCCTGGATGCCTTTCTGGCCCAGGCCCTGGCGGCGGAGGCGCGCGGTCTTTTGGACCTGGAACAATTTGTCGATGCCATGGCCAGCCTAAAGATCGAGGTCAAGCGCGAGCAGGAGGATGGTAAGGGCGAGGTGCGGGTCATGACCGCGCACGGGGCCAAGGGCCTGGAAGCGCCCATTGTCTATCTGCCCGATACAGCCACCAGGGCGGAAACTAAGACTAAGGGTCTGATGGCGCTAGCCAATGGGGCCTTGGTCTGGGCACCCTCCAAGGCCAGCGATATTGCCCTTAGCCGCGAGGGACGCGAGCAAGCCGTCGCTGCATCCGACGCCGAAAGCCTAAGGCTCCTATATGTCGCCATGACACGTGCCCGGGATCAATTGATCATATGCGGCGTTAAGCCCTACAGGCCATCGAGTCAGGTCAGGAGCTGGTACGATTATGTCGAGCGCGGCCTATCGCAGGACAGTTTGGCGGCCCTTGGCGGCGTGCGCGAATTGCCGTTTGGGGACGGGACCTTGCGCCGATTTGGGGCCGATCCGGTCTTGGTTGAGGCAGCAAAGCCCTCAGCCTTGCTGACCCATGACCTGCCAGGCTGGGCTAGGACCATGGCTCCAGCTGAAGGGGCTGGTAGCCGCTATGCTTCGCCCTCGACCTTGGCTGAACAAGAGCGCGGGCCTGCGCCCTCACCGCTGGCCAGCCTAGGCGGGCTTGGCCGCTATCGGCGCGGCGATCTGATCCATAAGCTGTTGCAGGTCTTGCCTGATCTTGATCCGGCCAGTTTTGAGGCCAAGGCCCTGTCCATCTTGGCGCGTGAGCCTGACCTAACCCCCGCTCAATGTGAGGAAATGACGGCAGCGGCCCTGGGTGTCTTGACCGATCCTGTGTTTGCCGAGGTGTTTGGCCCGGGCTCGCGGCCTGAGGTGGCCGTGGCCGGGACCGCGCCTGGACTGCCTAAGGGTTTGGCTGTGTCTGGCCGGGTCGACCGACTGGTGATCACTAAGGATCGGGTCTTGGTGGTCGATTATAAGACCAACCGGCCCGCGCCTTCCGATATCAAAGACGCCGACCGGGCCTACTTGATCCAGATGGCGGTCTATGTTGCCGTCCTGCGCACTGTGTTTCCCGGGCGAAGGGTTGAGGCGGCCCTGGTCTGGACCGATGGGCCCCGCCTGATGCCGGTGCCCGCTGATTTGATCGATAAGACCTTGGCTGAGCTGTCGCCGCATTGATAAGCCGGGCAACAATGCCTAGATAAGGCCAAAGGGCATAGCGACTCGGGCCCGCCGCTCGGCGTGGACCTTGGATGGAGTAAGGCAAATGAGCACGGTCAATGTTACCGACGAGATGTTTGAACAATCGGTCCTGAAATCCGACCGTCCAGTCCTGGTCGATTTTTGGGCCGAATGGTGCGGCCCTTGTAAGCAGATTGCCCCAGCCCTGGAGCAGATCTCAGACGAATTGGCCGGGGTTATGACCGTGGCCAAGCTCAATATTGAAGACAGCCCCGTCACGCCGGGCAAATATGGCGTGCGCGGCATTCCGACCATGATGCTGTTTCGCAATGGTCAAATGGCCTCCATGAAGGTTGGGGCCCTGCCCAAGCAAAAGATCTTGGAATGGCTACAAGAGGCGGGCGTCCAACCCGCCTAAACCGCCTCGGCCTGGAGGTTCAGCCGCGCGGCGGCGTGGTCCCAGAATTGAAATAGGTCTGGCGCGTAGCTGGGTGGCGTATAGGCGTCGAACTCGTTTTCAGAAATCACATCAATCCGCACTGGCGCGTGAGCAATCACGGTCGCCGCCATACAGCCGGGGCCAAAGGCCTCGGACTCAGCGTCAAATACCCCATTAATGGTCAAGAGCATGCGCCAGGCCGTGCCCGTAACCCGGGTGCGCACTAGGGCGCCGCTAATGTCACAGGCACCGCCATCTTGATTAAGCGCCTTCTCGATCGCCGCTAGCGTCTTTGACCCATCGGCCTGCGGCGCGCGGACCAGCCAGGTTAGGGGCTCAAGCCAGACCAGGCGCAAGGAGCCTGCGTCTTTGGACTTGCCGGTCAAGGGCAGGTCTGTACCAAGCGCCTTGGCCAGACGCGCCTGGCATTTGATGGGATCGGACCAGATCTCAAACCGGATCAGGCTTGAGGCTTCGGGTTTGGCCAGGGTGAGGGCTTGATGATTAGTCACGATAGCGTTCTCCGGCCTGGTCATAAAATACAGGGGAAACGACCCTGACCTTGGCGTCCTGTTTGCGCGTTGGCGAGGTCGCGGTCAGGACCTCGCCCATCCGCGCCCGTCCACCTTGCAAAAAGCCCAGGGCGATGGATCCACCCTGAACAACATTCATGCCCGCCGCCGTAACATGCCCGCACGGCACTGCGCCCTTGGCCGTGATCAGCATGGAGCCTTCAGGGATGGTGCCGCTGATGGCTTCCAGACCAATGAGTTGCAGGCGATTTGGGTCAGACAGGGCTGGACGCGCCAGCGCGGTTGCCCCAACAAAGCCGCCCGCCGGGCGCAGCATCTTGCCAAGGCCCAGATCATCGGCCGTGGCCCGGCCATCAATCTCGCCGCCGACGACGATATGGCCCTTCTCGATGCGCAGAATTTCTAAGGCCTCGAGACCATAGAGACAGCCGCCGATCTGCCGCGCCTGATCCACAATCGCTGACCAGACCGGACCGATCTGGTGCGAAGGCGCATAGATTTCAAAGGCCCGCTCGCCGCTATAACTGGCGGCCAGGATCATGGTCGGCACGCCCGCTAAGGGACCAAAGCCGAGGGACATATGGCGGGGCGCTGAGCCCTCGCCCATCAGGGTCTCAACCAGGGTTTTGGCCAAGGGACCAGCGACGGCGGCGGCGGCCCAGTGTTCCTGGACATTGGCCACGGTCACCTGGAGCTGAGGGGCCAGGACCTTGCGGACATAGGACAGATGCGCCGACATGCGGTCTGCGCCGCCGGTTGAGCTGGTCAGGAAATAGCGGTTATCCGCGACGCGCCAGACTGTGCCATCATCCATGACCATGCCGTCTTCACGCAGCATGAGTGTATAGCGCCCGCGCCCGACCGCCAGCTTGCCGACCGTGGTGGCACAGACCAGTTCCAAAAACGCCGCCGCATCGGGGCCGACCACATCAAACTTGCCTAGGGTCGAGACATCAGTGACCCCGACCTTGGTCCGGACAGCGAGGGACTCGCGGTGCGCGGCCTGGTGCAGGTCTTCGCGCCCCTGCGGATAGGCCCTTGGCCGGTGCCAATAGCCAACCGGCTGCCAGATCGGCTTTTCGGCAGCGTGAACGGGATAGAGCACAGGACGGCGGCGCGGGCTCAAATGCGCGCCCGTATGTTCACCGGCCAGGGCACCCAATGTGACCGGCGTATAGGGCGGGCGGAAGGTGGTCAGGCCAACCGACGGCACGGGCCGACCTTCTGCCTTGGCCAGCCGGGCGAGCCCGACCAGATTGCTGGTCTTGCCCTGATCGGTGGCCATACCCAGGGTCGTATAGCGCTTCATATGCTCAACCGAGCGATAGCCCTCACGCCAGGCCAGGTCGAGGTCAGCGGCGGTCACATCGTTCTGATAATCAACAAAGGCTTTTTTCAGATTGGTTTGCGGTGCGGGCAGCCAGTCGGCCAGGCTGCGGCTGGCCTGATCATCGGTCTCCGCGCAGGTGGGGCCCGCCTTAGCTACCGGGCCCTTGCGGCCAAGGGCCTTGGCGGCGGTTGCGCCCCCGCTCCAGCCACTGGCCAGCGTCTGGGCCAGGCCATCTTGGCCTGCCGCAGCTCCGACTGTTGTCTGGTTCTGGCGGCTGGCATCGGGGCTAAAGGCCCCGGTGGTTTCGTTCCAGGCCAGGCTGCCTCCGGCTTGCATATGCAGATGGACGACCGGCGAAAACCCGCCTGAGACGGCAATCAGGTCGCAGTTCAGGCTAACGACCTGCTTATCGATCAAGACCTTGGCGGTCTTGACGCCCTTTGCCGAGCCCTTGGCCGCAATCAGCTTGGCCTCAAAATGCACCGGCAGGCGGGTCTGGGCGCGGCGGACGGGTAGGCTGATCCCCGCATCACGGGCGCTGCGGCTATCGAGAATCGCGACAATCTCGGCCCCGGCATCGGCCAAGGCCAGGGCGGTGCGATAGGCATCATCATTATCGGTGGTGACCACCACCTTTTGGCCGGTACGCACGCCATAGCGGTTCAGATAGGTCCGCACGGCGCCCGACAACATGACGCCGGGCAGATCATTGCCCTCAAACAGACGCGGCCGCTCAAGCGCGCCGGTGGCCAAGATCACTTGGCCCGCCCGCACGCGCCAAAGTCTTTGGGCCAGGTTATCGGCCCCCGGGGCTTGGCCAGGTTCGGTGATCCGCTCGATCAGGTTCAAAAGGCCATGGTCATAAAACCCAGCCGCGGTGGTGCGGGTCAGGATCTTGCCGCCCTTGGCCAAGAGGGTCGCTTTAGCCTTGGTAATCCAGTCATCGCTGGCCTGGCCATCAATCGTGGCCGGGTCGGTCAGGAGCGAGCCGCCAAGGACCCGGTCCTGCTCGGCCAATATGACCTTGGCCCCGGCAGCGGTGGCGGCCAGGGCAGCGGCGAGGCCCGCAGGCCCAGATCCAACCACCAAGACATCGCAAAACGCCGCCCGGTGCTCATAGGCGTCCTTATCGGTTTGGGTCGGCGCCTTGCCCAGGCCCGCCGCCATGCGGATAAAATGCTCATAGACCATCCAGAGCTTGGGCGGCCCGAAAAAGGTCTTGTAGTAAAAGCCCGCCGGAATGAAGGGCGCGATCAGGCTATTGACGGCCATCAGGTCAAGGCCAAGGCTGGGCCAGCGGTTTTGGCTGATCGCCTTTAGGCCGGGATAGATGAAGAGGTCCGTCGCCCGGGTATTGGGCTCATATCGCCCACCGGTGCCCGCGCCGACCAGGGCGCTTGGCTCCTCGATACCGGCGGCTATAACCCCACGCGGGCGGTGATACTTAAAGCTGCGGCCAAACAGCTTGACGCCGCTGGCCAGCAGGGCCGAGGCCAGGCTGTCGCCCTCAAAGCCGGTATAGGTCTTGCCATCGAACTGAAACTGGACCTTGCGGCTGTGATCAATCCGGCCGGCCCCCGGTTGGCGTAAGGACTTGCTCATGCAGCACCGCCGTCTATGGCCTGGCTCATCTCAAGGACGGCATGGATGGTATGGTTATGGGTATCGCGCTGCAGCTTTAGCCAGGACTGGCAGCCATAGGTATGACGCCATAATTCCCAAGATGGGCCCTTGGGATTGACCCGGCTATAGAGCTTATGGACCAGATCGGGCAGGGCCTCGTCAATCTGGATGATGGACTCTAGGGGCCGCTCAAACACAAATTCGGCCTGGGCGCGCGGGCCGCAATGGGGGCAGGTGATTAGGAGCATGGGGACCTCACCGGTGATGCGGCATGGGGCCTGCGCCCGTTTCGTCAATCGTCGCGCCGGTCTCGAACCGGTCGAGCCGGAACGGGGCGTTTAGGTCATGCGGCTCACCCTTGGCCAGGGTATGGGCATAGAGCCAACCCGAGCCGGGCGTGGCCTTAAAGCCGCCATAGCACCAGCCGCCATTGAGATAGAGCTCATCAACCGGCGTCTTGCCAATAATCGGTGAGCCATCAAAGCTCATATCCGTGGTACCGGCCCAGCACCGCAGCATGCGCAGGCGCGATAGGGCGGGCACCAGGGCAATGGCCTGGCCAGCGACTTCCTCAATCCGGTCGGGGCGGCCGCGCTGCGAATAGGTCGGATACATGTCCGGATCGCCGCCTAGCACGATCTCGCCCTTGTCCGACTGGCTGATATAGCAATGGATCGATTGCGACATGATCACTGTATCGATCATGGGCTTAACCGGCTCGGAGACAAAGGCCTGCAACAGATGAGACTCGATCGGAAGGCGCAGGTCAGCCATGGCCGCAACCTGACCGGAATTGCCCGCCACGCAGATACCGACCCGGTCAGCGCCGATGTCGCCCTTGGTGGTCTTGACCCCGACAATCTTGCCGCTGCGAATATCCATGCCCGTGACTTCGCAGTTCTGGATCACATCGACGCCAAGCGCATCCGCGGCGCGGGCATAGCCCCAGGCCACAGCATCATGGCGGGCCGTGCCGCCGCGCGGCTGAATCAGGCCGCCAATGATTGGAAACCGCGCCTCCTCTGACAGGTCCAAAAGCGGGATCAATTTGCGCAATTGGGTCTTGGTCATCAGCTCGGCATCAATGCCCATGCAGCGCATGGCATCGCCGCGCTCGGCCAGCCGGATCATGTCGCTGTCGGAATGGCCGAGAAACAGGGCACCACGCTGGCTGAACATGACATTGTAATTGAGATCGTCGCTCATCCCCTCCCAGAGCTTGAGCGAAAACTCGAACAGATTGTGCAGGGCGCTTTGGCGATAATTGGAGCGGACAATGGTGGTATTGCGGCCAGTATTGCCACCGCCAATCCAGCTGCGCTCCAGCACGGCGACATTCTTGATGCCATGCACCTTGGCCAGATAATAGGCCGTGGCCAGACCATGGCCGCCGCCGCCAATAATGATCACGTCATAATGCGATTTCGGCGCTGGATCGCGCCAGGCGCGGGTCCAGGACTTATGCCCGCCTAGCCCACGGCGAAACAGGTTTAGGGCCGAATAGGACTGCATGGGCAAGGATCATCCTTTGGGTACCAACAGCCAGATATAGCCCTTCTGATCAGAGGCAATGCCTAAAAAATGATATCGCGCAGCGCAAAAATTAGATTTGTGGCCCAGGGCTGCCTAAAGCCTTTGCGGCTCGACCAAGATTTTGACATGGCGCTCGGGATTGCCAAGCGCCTCAAAGGCCCCAGCAACCTCGCTCAAGCCCACCTTGCCAGTAATGATTTGGCCAGCACCGATGCGGCCCTCGGCAATATCAAACAAGGTCGCGGCAAATTCTTCGGCCGAATAGCCCAGCACAAAGCGTAGATCGAGCTGCTTATTGATCGCGATCGAGGGCTCGATCGTATCCTTCTGCATACAGACCCCAGCGACAATGATCTGGGCCTGGGGCGGGGCGCCCTCCATGACCTTTTGCAACATGCCAGGCGCGCCGACACATTCGAAAATGATTGGCCTTGGCCAGGCCTTGCCCAAGGCTTGGGCCAGCATTTGTTCGCCCATGGAATTGGGAATGCCCAGATCGCTCCAGCGGCCATAGGGGCTTTCTTTGGCCGGATCGATAATGATGTCGGCGCCCATGCGCTCGGCCGTCGCGCGGCGGGCACTGGAAAAATCCACGGCGATCACTGGGCCATGGCCCTTGGCCTTCAGGGCCGCAATCACGGCCAGGCCAACCGGGCCGCAGCCTAGGACCAGGCAGGGCGAGCCGGGCTCGAGGGCGGCCGCCGCGGCGGCGTGGGCCCCAACCGCAAACGGCTCGGTTAGGGCAGCAAGGTCTGTGGCCAGGCCATTGGGGACCTCAATCAGCATATTTTCATTCAGCAGCATGTTTTGCGCAAAGCCGCCGGGCATGGTGTTGGAATAACCGACCAGCTCCAGGCCCGTCGCGGTCACCAAAAACGGCATGGAGACCACCCGGGTTCCGGGCTTGAACCGGCCTTCGGTGCCTGGACCATGCTCAATAACCTCTGCGCAGAATTCATGGCCGAATACGACGTCTTTTTGCGGGTCTAGATTTGAGGCGCCGCCGGACCGGGCCCCGGCCTCGACCATCAGGTCCAGATAGGGCAGGGCATGCAGGTCAGAGCCGCAAATGCCGCAACACAAGGTCTTGACCAGGGTCTGGCCCGCTTGTGGTGTTAGATCAGCGACAGCTTCACAGACGAGTTTTTGGCCCCGGCGGATAACGGCTTGCATGCTTCATCTCCCATGATGGGGCAGGGTCTGGCCGCGCCCTCTAGTCTGTTTGGGGTGAGTTGAGACGCTTGACCCTACGGGCGTCAAGCCTTGGTGTGCTGGTGTCTAAAACAGGGCCCGCACGCGCTTGAGGGCCTCAAGGCCGGCATCCAGTGTATGATCAGACTTGGCAAAGCATAGCCGCACGACATGGCGCACGGGGTCCTTGGCGAAAAAGGCCGAAACCGGAATGGCCGCGACGCCCGCCTCGCTGACTGCCCTTTTGCAAAAGGTCTCGTCGTCGGTGCCTAGACCCGAAGCGGCCAGATCGATGTTTAGAAAATAGGTCCCTTGGCAGGGCAGGGCGACATAGCCCGCTTGTCCAAGGCCAGCCGCCAGTCGATCGCGGCTGCGGGCGAGGTCACGTGCTTGAGCCGTGAAAAACTCTGCAGGCTTGCCTAGGCCAAAAGCGCAAGCGGTTTGCAGATTGGGCGGAGTGGTAAAGGCTAGGAACTGATGGGCCTTGGCGACAATGGCATTCAGGGCTGGCGCGGCGCAGACAAAGCCCACCTTCCAACCGGTCAGGCCAAACATCTTGCCCGCCGAGCCGATCTTGACCGTGCGTTCACGCATGCCCGGCAGGGCCATCAAGGGGATGTGGGACAGGCCATCAAAGACAATGTGCTCCCAGACCTCGTCTGAGACCACAATCAGGTCATGCGCGACACAGACCTCGGCCAGGGTGGCTAGATCGTCCTGGCTAAAGACCGAACCAGACGGATTGAGCGGATTGTTCAAGACCACAAGCCGGGTCTTGGGCGTTATGGCGGCCTCAAGGTCGGATTTCGACAAGGCCCAATGCGGCGGCTTGAGCGAAACCAGGCGCGGTACCCCGCCTGCGCGCAGCACCAGCGGCAGATAGGCATCATAGAGGGGTTGAAACAGGATGACCTCATCACCGGGCGTTATCAGGCCAAAAAGCGCGGCGGCCAGGGCCTCGGTTGCGCCAGAGGTCACCGTCACTTCCGTGCCTGGGTCCAGATTAATGCCTTGCAGCCGGCCATAGTGCTCACATACCGCTTGACGAAGTTCAGGCAGGCCGCTCATGGACGGGTATTGGTTATAGCCGTTGAGCACGGCATCGGCGGCGCATTGGCGGATATCGAGCGGACCTGGGCTTTCGGGAAACCCCTGACCCAAATTGACCGCGCCGTGTTTCCGCGCCAAGCCCGACATGACCTCGAACACGGTCACGGGCATGTCACGAAAGGTCGGGTTCATGGGCAGGTTTCGCTTCTTGGGACGCGTTTTAGCGTTCTTAGAGCGAGTTTTGCTGCAGTAAAAGCCTTAGAACACCCTGATCAAGGCTAACGCCTAGTTTGCAACCGCAGATGCCGGGCCCTTATCCACCATGGAATGAGCCAGCTCGAGTACGGTTTGGCGAAGCCTGATAGACTTGATTGCGGCATAGGCATCCAGCAGCTCTATCGCGCCTGGGATCTGTAGCTTTGACAGGTCCTCCATTCGCTTTTGTGCCCCGGTGCCTGGGTCATCCAGATTCTGGATCAGGTCGCCCACTCGACAGTCCAGTGTATGAGCAATTTCAACCAAGCGCGAAAAGCTGATGCGGTTGGTGCCGCGCTCATATTTTTGCACCTGTTGGAAACTGACCCCAATGGCGTCGGCCAAGACCTGCTGCGACATACGCAGGTCTTTGCGGCGCAAACGCACGCTTTGCCCTAGGGCGATATCGAGGGGGTGGGGCAGTGCGTCTGCGGCGAGGGTTCGTGCGTTCATGGCGTATTTGACCTGCAAGCTTCGTTTTGAATCACGATTGGGTGGCCCAACACGGGTATATATAGTCAAAACTAGTTATTTAATGGTGCAAATTCAGGTAGGGTTGCAAAAACTGCCATTTTCACGCCCTGGGCGTGGGTCTCTAAGGGGTGTGACCCGGGCTAAGCGGCCCAGAAAACTTCCGTCGGTCTTGAGGTTTGGTGCAGGACACCGCGAACTGGGGCCTCCAAAAGGGGGCCTAGCTCACAAGCCTTTTTATAGACCGTCCATTTGGTCTCGCCCGTGATCAATAGCGCAATGCGCCGGGCAGAGACCAGGCTGGGCAGGGTCAAGGACAGGCGCGCAACGCCGCCGCCCGTAGGCTGAACCGCGCGCACCCGCAAGCGACCAGCCAAGTCCATGGCCGCATCTAGGCCCGCGCCGCCTGGAAACAGCGAGGCCGTATGGGCATCTTCCCCCATGCCCAGCAACACCAGGTCAAAGGGCTGAATTAATGTGGCCAGCGCAGCATCGATCTGGGCCTCAGCCTGGTTGGGGGTGGCCGCCGGAGTCTTAAAGCCGGTCAGGCGAGCCTTGGCAGCAGGGCCTTGAAGCAAGGTGGCGCGGATCATGGCCTCGTTGCTGGCCGGATCAGAAACCTCAACCCAGCGCTCATCGGTCAGGGTCAGTTGCACTTGTGACCAGGGCAGGTCTCGTTGGCTCAAGGCCTTATAAACCTCAATCGGGGTTGTGCCGCCGCTCAAGGCGATGCAGGCCGTGCCGCGCGCGGCAATGGCGGCCAATAAGGTGGCTTCAATCGCATCGACCATACCAAGCGTCAGGGCCTGGCGGTCGGCATAAATGTGCTCAATTGGCGCGTTCATTTGACAATCCTGTGGCTTGTCACCTCGCGCTTTGGCTTCGAAAAGGCGATGTGCTTAGAGCCGAGAAAATTGATCACCAGGCCAAGAGCGGTGCCCATGGCCAGGGGTATAAACAGCCAGTTTACAAGGCCAGGAAACACCGCCAAGGCGGCCGAATAGGTTGCAATATTGACGGCACCGCCTGTGATCTGGACCAGGAAATAAAGACCGGCCTGCTTGGCCGGATGGGCATGGCCTTGCGCGGAACGGAAGGTCCAAAGCCGATTAAGCGCCCAGGTGGTCGACATGGCAATGACAAATGACCCGAACCTGGCTGGGACGGGCTCAAGATGCCCAAGGCCCACCAGGCCGTAGAGAACGCCTGCATCGACGACAAAGCCGATCCCGCCGACGACGCAAAACCGGATAAAGGCTGGATCAATGCGCTTGAACACGGCGTCGAGCAGGGGCCATTGCCTAAGCCAGGCAATTAGGGCCAGAAACTGAGCCTGGCCATATTGCACCATGACCTGCCAGGTCTCTTTAGGTGTAGGCCTGGCTAGCCTTTGCGCGACCAGTCCCGCGGCCAATGGGATCAGCCAGGCGACACGGGCCTGATAGCGCGGAAACGGACCCGACAAGATGCCGCAAACTGCAGCATTGATGATGAACCCCGCGAGCAGCAGGCTCAAAGCGGCGGTGGCCTTCATCACCTCATTGTCAAACACAAGTTGTTTTTGCCGCAGAGCTGTGGCCGCCTCGCCGCGCACGAGCCGCCAGGCCAAAAACCCGAGGGCTAGAAAGATCACGCTCGTATGCCAGGCCCTTAAGGGGTCCATACGCAGGCGGAAGCGGCAATTGGCGCGGTCTTGTTTGCAATAGGCGGCATCGGGGATCAGCAAGGGCAGGTTGGTCTCGCCCCAATAGCCATCGTTTAAATAGACATATGGGTTGCGTAGCGGATCCTCGACATAGATCAGGTTCAATTGCCACCACCAGTTCTGCATGGAGGCGGCAAATTGGCCAAGTGGGTCATGCAGGACCGTGCCGATGGCAAAGCGAAACTCTTCCTTTTCTAGCGCGACCCGGTCGTCATAGGATAGGCGGTTAAACACGCCTATGCCTGCGGCGTCGGACCAGAGAATATGGTCGCTTTCATCGAGCATCTGGTGACGGAAGCGGCAAAGGACATAGGGCGTCCCGGACCGGCAGGCATCGCGAAGATAGGATCGGCCTGGCCCATCGGCCAAGACACGCGCCGTCAGGAACGGGGGTCTGCGAAGATCCTCACCCCATTTGGCCTTGATGCTTTGGGCATAAAGGGCATTGGCCGCAAACCCGACAATGACGGCCGCAACGATCAGACTGGAGCGAAACACGGTTTCGCGCAGGGGCGCCTTAAGCAGCAACATCAAGATCGCCGCCAGGACCGCAAGGCATAGGGCGGTCATGGTGTGGGAGCCATGAAAACTGAGACATACGGCCATAAGCGCCCAGATCAGGGCCTGTTCGCGGCGGCGCAGGGTATGGCGATAGATCAAAATCAAGGCCGCGCAGAGAATGGCTATGCCCGCAAACACATCGGGCATGGCAAAGCCTGCAAACATGGGCAGGGCCGTTCCTGCTGCAACCCCTGCGCAGACCAGACCAAAGGTCCAGGGCTTGGCCTTGGGGGCCACAGCCTGGGATAGGCGCCACATCGGCCAGACGGCTAACAAGGCCTGGATGGCGGCCACAAGCCAAAGACTGCCTAGGACCGTGCCGACATATAAGAACACGCCATAATAGGCTGATCTGGCCCCCATCGAGGTTAGGGCAAACCGTTCATCGGCCTTTTTTTCGGCGGCCTCGGCTATGTCATCGGGATCGGTTAAGGGCGCAGGCTTGATGAAATGAGCCGACAGGTCGCGCACCACGGTGCGCCCCTGATCATAATAATCATCTGTGTCGGTAAAGACCGAGGGCCGTCCATTGACCCAGATTACGGCCATGACCAGAAGCGTGCCCAACAGCACAGGCCAGGCCTTAAAGATTGGCCAAGTGTTCCAAATGCGACCCATGCCGAGCCGTACCCGGTTTAACGGCGCAGTGTAAAGACCGATGCGAGGAAGCCAGACGCTGCAATCTGAACACTGGCGGTCACGGCGGTTAGCGAAATGACGAGGACCCGCACCACGCCATTATAAACAATCGGGCCAAATCCGACGCTGGCCCAATGGCCAAGCGCAAAGACGGTGCCAATGCTGCCGGCGATGAATAGAACAAGAGCCCCTTGCAAGATGGGTTCCAGGGTCATGCCGAGCAGGAATTTCTTCATGCTGCCGGATGGCGGCAGCACACCCTCAATCATGGCATAACGCCGCGCTAGGGCGCTGAACATCACCAATTGGGTGCCGATCAGGAAGGAGAAGCAGGCCGCAACCAGCGTATGGATATCCAGCTCAATATGCGGCGTGATCTGGACGGCGCCATGGGCCAGCATACTGACCCCAGCAACACCTAGGCCGATCATGATCAGGCCAGGGAACAGGAACAGCCACTCAGGGCTATGGAGCAACAAGAAGCGCAGATGACGCCAGCCATCGCGCCAGGTCTTTAGGTGCGGCGGGCGTGAGCGGCCATCGGGACGCAAGGTGGTGGGGACTTCCTCAATCCGGCGCTCATGCAGGGCGGACTTGACCACCATTTCGCTGGCAAATTCCATGCCTGGGCTTTGCAGGCCAAGGCTGAGCATGCTTTCGCGGTTAAAGCCGCGCAGACCGCAATGAAAATCGCTGACTGGGATCTTGAAGAACAGCTTGCCGATAAAGGACAGGACCGGATTGCCCAGATAACGGTGCAGGAAGGGCATGGCACCCATTTCAATCCCGCCTAGGAAACGGTTACCCATGACCAGGTCTGCACCCGCCCGCAGGCGCGCAATCATGGTGTCGAGATTTTCAAAATCATAGCTGTCATCAGCGTCGCCCATGATCACATAGCGGCCCTTAGCCGCCTTGATGCCGCCCAACAGGGCTGCGCCATAACCGCGTTCCGGCACGGCCACAACGCGAGCGCCTTGGGATTCGGCCAGGCCTTGCGAGCCATCGGTGGAGCCATTATCGGCGATCAGGACCTCGCCGGACACGCCTGAGCGCTTCAAGAAGCCCAGCGCCTTGCGCACACAGACCTCAATGGTCTCAGCCTCGTTCAGGCAGGGCATCAATATGGTCAGCTCAAGGGCTGCCGCATCGCCCGCAGGGGCCGTTACCGCCGAACGCTTCAGGTCCACCGTCATAGTCGCCTCATCTCGCAAATCACGATTGCGAGAGGGAAATACGCCATTCTGATCAAGGTGCAAGCCCTGTGATCAATTTGGGGTCAAAGGCCGCGGTCCTAAAGCCCAAGCGCGTGGCGCATAACTTGAAAAATATAGCTTTCTTCAACCACGCCGTGGAACAGGTGCGCTTGTGGCCCGCCAGCAAAAATCGCGACATCTTCGCCGCTGTGCGCAGCGGAGCTCGCCGGAATACCGGCCTGCTGGCGATAGTCGGGGTCTTGGGTGTTGGTTTGGCTTAGATCGTCGCGCGGATCGTTACCTTCTGGACCGCCTGGGCCGGTGGCAAAAGACAAGATGGTATAGGGCTTGCCATCCCGGGCCTTGGCCGGTTCGTGCAACGGCGAATTGGAGTCATCAGCGAGGCCAAGAATGGGTGCCGTGCGACTTGGATATCCAGATAGGACCAGTCCATGGCTGTGGTCGGCGGTGACTATGATCAAGGTCTCTTGCAGGTTGACCTTGGCCATGGCCGCCGCCACGGCTTTGGATAGCTCTATGGTCTCCGTTAGGGTACGATAGGCATTATTGGCATGGTTGCCGTGATCAATGCGACCGCCCTCGACCATGAGGAAATAGCCCTTAGGATTGGCCGATAGGGCGTCAATTGCGGCGACAGTCATGGCGGTTAAGGTCGGCTTGTCCCGGCCAAGCATGGCGCGTTCGGCCTCGTAGGGCAGGCTATCTTCGGCAAATAGGCCGAGGATCTTTTTTGCCTGGCCAGGCTTTAGGGCAGCCAGTTCCGCCGCCGTGCTGACATAGACCCCGTCAGAGCCAGCCTTGGTTTGCCAGGCCTCGATCAGATCCAGCCCATCGGTGCGGCCACCACCCTGGTCTTCGGGACGAAACCGCGACCGACCGCCGCCCATGACCACATCAAGCGGTCCGCCAAAGGGGGCCTCGACCAGTTGCCGGGCCAAATCGATACAACCCGCAGCCTTGGCCTCAGGCGGCATGTCTTGGTCGCCTTCCCAGCGCCGAAACGGCGTATGGCCATAGGTTGAGGCGGGGGTCGCATCGGTTATACGTGTCGTCGTGACCGCGCCCGTTGACCGCCCAGCGGCCTTGGCCAATTCAGCAAGGTTGGTCACCTTTGAGGTCATAAGAGAGTTGCAGTCTTCTTCAATAACCGATCCGTCCACGCCAATGGAACCGTTCTTGGTCTTAACCCCGGTCATCATTGCTGAGGCACTGGGCGCACTGTCGGTGACAAGCGAGTCGTGGCTATAGGTTTTGGAGAGGGCCAGATAGGGCAGGGCTTCAAAGGCCAGGCTATTGGACGGACCGTCGCGCCCGGCCTGCTGGCCTGCATAGATGCGCGTGGCGGTAATGGTGCTAATGCCCATGCCATCGCCGATAAACAGGATGACATTCTTGGCCTTGCCCGTATTGGGTTGCAAAGCCAAGGCAGCTTTTAACTTCGTAAGGCCGTCTGTGTAATAACTATTGGCCTGCTGAGCCGAAGGGACCGAACTTGGTTCCTTGGCCAGCCCTGGACTTGCCAGTCCACCGGCCGCTAGCAAGGCCAGGGCCATCAGTGTTAGGTGCGGACGGGCCATGGGCAACTCCTTGCGGTTAAGCCCAAGTGTCTAGGTCAGCCCAGGCCTTAAGGTCTAGGGGTTCATCAAAAATTCATGTCAGGCCGACCTTAGCGCTTATTGCGCTTGGCCAAGACCCTTAGGCGCAGGGCATTGAGCTTGATAAAGCCGCCCGCATCGCGGTGATCATAGGCCACCTTGCCTTCTTCGAAGGTTACCAGGTCCTGATCATACAGGCTATAGGGGCTGGTGCGGCCAATGATTGAGACATTGCCCTTATAGAGCTTGAGCCGCACCTGGCCGGTGACCTGCTTTTGCGAATAATCGATCGCCGCCTGCAGCATTTCGCGCTCGGGCGCGAACCAAAAGCCATTATAGACCAGGGATGCATATTTCGGCATCAGCTCGTCCTTTAGATGCATCGCGCCGCGATCAAGCGTGATGCTTTCTATGCCCCGATGCGCCGCCAACAGAATGGTGCCGCCTGGGGTCTCGTAAACACCGCGAGACTTCATGCCGACAAAACGGTTCTCGACCAGGTCCAGCCGGCCAATACCATTGTCATGGCCCAATTGATTGAGCTTGGTCAGCAAGGTGGCGGGTGACATGGCGATGCCATCAATCGCAACCGGGTCACCTTTATCAAAATCCATCGTAAAGACGTGCGGTGTGTCGGGCGCGTCTTCGGGCGCAAGGGTGCGCATATGGACAAATTCAGGGGCCTCGATGGCCGGGTCTTCCAAGACCTTGCCCTCTGAGGAGGAGTGCAAAAGATTAGCATCGACGCTGAACGGGGCCTCGCCGCGCTTGTCCTTGGCGATCTGGATCTGGTGCTTTTCGGCAAATTCGAGCAGGGATTCGCGCGATTTGAAATCCCATTCCCGCCAAGGGGCGATGACATGGATGTCGGGCTCTAGGGCATAATAGCCGAGCTCAAACCGGACCTGATCATTGCCCTTGCCGGTCGCGCCATGGCTGACGGCATCGGCCCCGACCTTGCGCGCAATCTCGATCTGCTTTTTGGCGATCAGGGGCCGGGCGATGGAGGTGCCGAGCAGGTATTGGCCCTCATAGACCGTATTAGCCCGGAACATGGGGAAGACATAGTCGCGGACAAATTCCTCGCGCACATCCTCGATAAAGATGTTTTCGGGTTTGACCCCCGCCGCCAAGGCCTTGGCCCGCGCCGGTTCGATCTCTTCGCCCTGGCCAAGGTCAGCGGTAAAGGTCACGACCTCCGCGCCATACTCGGTCTGCAGCCATTTCAAGATGATCGAGGTATCGAGCCCACCGCTATAGGCAAGCACGACTTTTTTCACGGCAGGTTTGACGGCAGACATGGTGAGCGATCCTGAGCGATAGTATTTCGATTGCGCTGGGGTTCAAGGCCACCTTGGCGGCAAGGTCAAGACCTTAGCTGACCCTCGGTGCCCAAGACACTTAAGGCTCGGCGCATTTGCCAAAGGTGGGCCAAGCAGAATACGGGCGCGATGAAGAGGCGCAATCCCAGCAAGATCGCCTTTTCAGACGGCTCTACCGGTGCCAACTGACTGGCGGTGACAAGGATTAGCCAAACAGCGCAGGCGATGACCGGGGCAAATGTGACAGCGACCAGTCTAGGCGCGCGCCAGGTCAGGGCACCCTTTAAGTCAAGTTGTATTGGTACCTTGGCGGTGGGTAGGATGCGGCGATAGGCCTGGCGCGAGACACTGCTCATAACCGCGAGGGCGGCGATCCATAGGCCGTCGACAATAAGGGTCAGCCAGTCCATCTGCCTGTCCCCTAGACCGTCACCTGCGCGCCCAGTTCCACCACACGCCCCGGCGGGATCTTGAAGAAGTCCGTCGGATTGGCAGCATTGCGCATCAGGAAGATAAAGATCTTGTCTTGCCACAGTGGCATGCCCGATTGAGCCGATGGCACAACCGAGCGGCGGCCGAGGAAGAAGCTGGTGGCCATAATGTCGAATTTCAGGCCCAGCTTGCGGCTGCGGCCCAGGGCCTTGGGTACATTGGGGCTTTCCATAAAGCCGTAATTGATAAAGACCTTTTTGAAGTCGTCATTGACCTGTTCGATCGTGATCCGGTCCTCTTCGCGCACCCTTGGTGTTTCGGTGGTGCGCACGGTCAAGATCACATTCTTTTCGTGCAGGACCTTATTGTGCTTGAGATTGTGCATCAGGGCGACGGGCGCCACGTCCGGGTCAGAAGTCAAGAATATGGCTGTTCCAGGCGCGCGGTGCGGCGCGCGGGCATGCAAGATATCGATCAGGTCGGCCAGGGGAACGCTGTCGCGCCTTGTCTTGTCGGTCAGGATTTGCGAGCCTCGCGACCAGGTCCACATGATCGTGACCAAGGCGCTGCCCAAGACGAGCGGCAGCCAAGCGCCGTCTGGAATCTTCAAGAGGTTGGACGAGATGAAGACAACATCCAAAATGCCGAGCGGAACCAAAAGCCCAAGGCTCTGCCAGCGGTTCCACTTCCACATATTGCGCATAATGACATAGGCCAAAAGCGTATCGACAAACATGGCCCCCGTAACGGCAATCCCATAGGCCGAGGCCAGGGCGCTGGAGGTCTGGAACACAAACAAGAGTAGCAAGACCCCGATCATCAAGATCGTATTGACTGCGGGCACATAGATCTGGCCCGACTGGGTCTCAGATGTGCGCTTGATATCGATCCTGGGCAGAAGGCCAAGCTGAACGGCCTGCTGAGTCAAGGAAAAGGCCCCCGTAATCACAGCCTGGCTGGCGATCACCGCTGCGGCGGTCGCCAGGCCTAAGATCGGCCAATAGGCAAAATCGGGCACCATCTGCCAAAACGGATTGGCCCGAGCCGCTGGGTGGCTGAGGACCAAAGCGCCTTGACCTAGATAATTCAATGCCAGGCACGGCAAGACGAGAACCAGCCAGGCAGTCTGGATCGGCTTTTTTCCAAAATGGCCCATATCGGCATAAAGGGCCTCAGCCCCGGTAACGGCCAAGAAGACACTGCCCAGAATGACAAACCCAACAAAACCGTTCTCGAACAAGAACCGCACGCCATAAAACGGGCTAAAGGCCCGCAAAATCGTCCAGTTATCCGAGATGTGATAGACGCCAAGGGCTGCCAGGACCAAAAACCAGGCCAGGGTGATGGGCCCAAAAAAGGTTGCGACGCTTTGGGTGCCCTTGGCCTGAACCAAAAATAACCCAACCAATATGCAAGCGGATAGGGGCAGGACATAAGGGTGTAGGCTTGCGCCCAGGTGCGGCGCGGCCTTCATCCCTTCAATCGCTGAAAGGACCGAGATGGCCGGGGTGATAATCCCGTCGCCATAAAACAGCGCCGCGCCAATCACACCCAGGATAAAGACCGTGGTCGAGCGTTTTCCGATCGACCTCTGAGCCAGGGCCATGAGGGCCAAGGTCCCGCCCTCGCCCTTATTGTCGGCCCGCATTAAAAAGATCACATACTTGACGGTAACGATCAGCAATAGGGCCCATAAGACCAAGGACACCACGCCAAGCACAGCATGTTCATGCGAGGTCGTCGCCCGCGAATGATGCAGGGCCTCCTTCATGGCATAAAGGGGACTGGTCCCAATATCGCCGAACACGACCCCGATAGAGCCAAGGACCATGGGCCAAAAGCCGTGACCCTGAGCCTTGGGTTCGCCATGGCCAGATGCGGGTGCGGGCTCGTTACAATCGGCTGCGGAATCTGACGCCATGGGGTCCCCTCGAACGCCCAGCTCGCCTGCCGCGCCATTCGAAATTTCAATCAAGCGATCGCCCGATAGACCCTTTCAAGCGCCTGTTCAATCGTCCATGGATAGATCATGGCAAAACCTTGGCAGGGAAATGGACTTTTCGCGGTCTTGATCCGGGGTTCGGCTAGGGCCAAGATCAGCTAAATCCCTGCTTTCCTTGAAAGGCATCTTATGACGCGTCGCTTATGTTTGATCACGGGGGCTTCGGCGGGCATTGGCGCGGCCATGGCCCGGGTGTTTGCTAAGGCGGGCTATGATGTGGCCTTGACGGCGCGGCGGACCGAAAAGCTTGAGACCTTGGCCGATGAGATCCGCATGCGGTTTGGCGTCGAAACCTATGTGATTACAGCTGACCTGGTTCAGCCCGGCGCTGCCGACCAGATTCTTGCAACCTTGACCAATGAAGGCCGGGTCATTGATGCCCTGGTCAATAATGCTGGTTATGGCCTGCCGGGTACCTATGCCAATACCAATTGGGCCGATCAGGCCGCGTTTTTGCAGGTTCTATTGGTTGCCGTTGCTGAGCTGAGCCATAAGGTTTTGCCTGGCATGCTGGATCGCCGTTTTGGCCGGATCATCAATGTCGCTTCTCTAGCGGGACTCGTGCCTGGTTCTGCGGGTCACACCCTTTACGGGGCGACCAAGAGCTTTTTGGTCAAGTTTTCGCAGAGCCTTCACCTCGAGACCGCTGGCACTGGCGTGCATGTCAGCGCCCTGTGCCCAGGCTTTACCTATTCCGAATTTCACGATGTGAATGCCACCCGCGATACGGTGACGAAATCGACCCCAAGCTGGCTATGGCTTGGGGCCGATGAGGTGGCCGCCGAAGGCTATGAGGCCGTCGAGGCCAACCGTGCCGTCTGTGTCACAGGCGCACCCAATAAGGCCATAGCTGTCCTGGCCAAGATCTTGCCAGACAATTGGGGCCTGGCCTTGATGGCACGCAGCTCCAGCCGTTTTCGCAATATCTAGATCAGGCTTGGCTGGCCTTAAAGGTCCGCAAAGTCCTTTTTGCGCGGGCCAATATAGCCGAACAAATAGGCCCCGACCTTGCGCATCTGGATCTCTTCAGAGCCTTCGGTGATCCGATAGCGGCGGTGGTGACGATAAATATGCTCAAACGGCTTATGGCGCGAATAGCCAATGCCGCCATGAACCTGCATGGCCCGGTCGGCGGCCTCACAGACCAGCCGGTTAGCCCAGTAATTGCACATGGACACCTTGTCTGACAGGCGCTTTTCGACCTCAGGCTTGGGCATCTGGTCCATTTCCCAGGCTGTTTTGCGGATCAGGAGCCTCAGCATTTCACACTGGGTGGCCAGCTCGACCAGGGGAAACTGGATGGCCTGGTTATCGGCCAGCGGCTTGCCAAAGGGTTTGCGTACCCGGGCATAGCGCACGCTTTGTTCCACGCAATAGGTGGCGGCGCCGAGCGAAGAGGCGGCCTGTCGGATGCGGTTTTCATGGACAAAATGCTGAGCCAGGGCCAGGCCCTGGCCTTCGGGCGCAAACATGGCGCTATCGGGGACCCAGCAATCGGTAAAGCTGACGCGCGGGTGATCAGTGGGCATGTTAAAGGTCCACAAATATTCCTCAATCTTGACGCCGGGATCATCAGCGGGGACTAAGAAGCAGGTTATGCCGCGCGCATCGCCGTCATTGCCCGAGGTGCGGCAGAACAGGGCGCAGTGGCTGGCCTTATGCATGCCGGTCGTCCACATCTTTTCGCCATTGATCAGCCAGCCCTCGACGCCGTCGCGCGTCTCGCGCACAGCCCGGGTCTCCATAAAGGTGGCATCAGAGCCATGGTCTGGCTCGGTCAGGCCAAAGGTTGGGCGAAACTTTCCGGCCATCATCAGGGGGATCAGGGTGTCGCGCTGCTGCGGCGTGCCAAAATCGCGCAGCATCAAGACAAAGGGATTATTGCCGACGATCGAATGCTCGTTTTGCAAATCATTGTGCAGGCCAAGACCCTTGGCCGCCAAATGCTCACGAATCACGGCCATCCAAAGGTTGGAGCCGTCCTGGCCACCAAATTCCTTGGGCAGGGCAAACCGGTAATGGCCTGCCTTGTCGGCCAGAGCCCGGGCCTGACCGAGCAGATCTTCCCACTCATGGCGCGGCAAGCCCTGATTGTCCCAATCGGTGCGAGCATGTTCGCGGCGGTGGTCGAAAAACCGCTCATTATCGTCCTTGGCCTGTAAGGGCTTGATTTCCTTTTCGATAAAGGCGTCCAGGACCGCCAAATAGTCGGTCAAAGCCTGGGGCAGGGCAAAATCCATGGTCTTTCCTCACCTTTTTTGAATTTGGCTTGAGTATGACCCCCCTTGGCGCTGGCGAGCAATACTCACCTTGGGGAAGGCACCTTGGCCGTATCGTCGCAGCCAAGTTTAACAAAAATTCACTTGGCGGAATGAAATCCGCCTGATATCTTAGCACTGTTTAGTTCACGTTGGGGCAGCCTGGGGATAGGTTTTCATGGCCCAATGTGTGGTTTCCTCCCCGAACCCTTAGGAGTTTCACATGTCTATCAAGTTTCTAGCCGCCGCTCTGGCGGGCCTTTTGGTTGCCAGCTCGGCTTATGCTGCCGGTCCTATTTCCGCGACCTTGCAGTCGCCCTTGGCGTCTAAGAGCCGCGTTGTTGCCGGCGGTGCCATCTGGGCCTGCGAAGGCACCAGCTGCGTGGCTACCTCCGCTGTTGAGCGGACGGCTACGGTTGCGGCTTGCCGCGAGCTGGCCAAGGCGGTTGGCGCGGTCAGCGCTTACGGCAATGGTGACAAGGTGTTTGACGCCGATACCCTGGCCAAGTGTAATACGGCCGCCCGTGCGCGCTAATTGATGTCTTAAGCCAAGTTATGGGGCGGCTCATTCTTGGGCCGCCCTTTTTTGTTGCAATGGGCTTGATCAAGGTCAGGCCCCATCCGTAAACGGCCCAGCATGACCCACAATGCCCTTCTTGAGCCTCAGGCTGCAACGGACCTTGGTCCCATGCCCTTATCCGACGCCGCTGGCGCGCTCGCTGGCCTGATGGAAACCGCGCAAAAGGCGGTGTTTTCCGGACCGGGTCGCTTGCGGTGTGTTTCGCTAAACCTTGAGCTTGGCCAGGCAATCAAGCCGGACGAGCCGGTGGTTTGCCAGGCCTGGATCGACCGACAGACTCGCTCACTCCTGTTTGCCCAATCGCGGGTCTTGCGCCAATCCGACCGCGTCATTTTGGCGACCGCATCGGGGGTTTGGCAGATTGAAGGCGTCTAAGGTCTTTGTTTTAATTCGTTAATTTTATTTACCATACGGCCTTGAAATAGGGCGATGCGAAATTCTTTCATTCCCTTAACCTCAATTTTGGTTTAATAGGCAGCCCAGTTGCACCAAAAGGGGCTGTTTGAATGCAAGACTGGACGAGAAGCGTCCTTCGGGTATGCGCCCTTGTTCTAGGGCTTGCCCTGGTGCCCCTGGCCTCGGTTCGTGCCGAGCCCTATATTCAGTGCGTTCCTTTTGCGCGGACCTTTTCCGGCATTCAAATCTTTGGCGATGCCTATACCTGGTGGCAGCAGGCATCTGGCCGATACAATAAGGGCTTTGTGCCCAAGTCCGGCGCCGTTCTGGTTTTTAAGCCTACAGGCAGCATGCGGGTTGGCCATGTCGCTGTGGTCAGCCAGGTCCTGACTGACCGGGTTATCCAGGTCACCCATGCCAATTGGTCGGTCCTGTCGGGCCGCCGAGGTAAGGTGGAAAAGGACGTCACCGTGGTTGATGTCTCGTCTAGGGGCGACTGGAGCGCAGTCAAGGTCTGGTATGATCCTGCGCGCGATCTCGGCACCACCGTCTATCCGACCTATGGCTTTATCTATTCCTCGCCGCAAAATACCGCCTTTGCGGCCGCAGAGAATGCCGTGCGCACGGTGGCGCAAAACGCTATGAGCCAGGTCGCCGCCACCGTACCGACCCCCGGCTCTGGCCCGGCCCAATTGCTGAACCAGGCGGCGGACTCCACCGACAAGATCGCGGCCTTGATTGCGCAAGTGACCGGTGGCAGCAGCGCAACCACCGAAGAGCAGCCCAAGCCTTAAGGGCTGTCCCTCCTACATCGACTTCCTCAGCGGCAGCAGGTCCTGGAACTGGGCTGGGCGGTTTTCGCTCTTGGCCTTGAAGGCTTCTTGCATATGCGCGCCGGAGAACATGCCCGTCTGCCAGGTGGCAATATAGTCGAGACTGTCCTTGATCGTATGATCGCGGGCATAATTGATCATAACCTTGGACCCGGCCACGGCCAGGGGCGCTTTTGAGGCGATCTCGCGCGCGGTTTCCAGCACATGGGCGACCAGGTCTTCATGGCTGTCGAACACCTCATTGACCAGGCCAAGCTCCTTGGCCTTATGGGCGGGCAGGCGGCGGCCCGTATAGGCCAACTCCCGCACCCAGCCTTCGGGGATCAGCTTACACAGACGCGGGAAGGTGCCGACATCGGCGGTCATGCCGATATTGATCTCCATAATGCAGAAAAAGGCATCCTTGGTCGCATAGCGAATATCGCAGGCCGAGACCATATCAACTGCCCCGCCAATACAGCCGCCCTGGATGGCGACCAGGACCGGCATGCGTGCCTGATCCAGACAGCTAAACGTGTCTTGCAAGTGATGCACATGGTGGCGGAAAGATTCCATGGCCGTGTGGCGGTCAACGCCCGCGCCGGTCAGGCTGTCATTATTGTCGAAAACCGACAGTTCCATCCCGGCCGAGAAATGCTTGCCGGTTGAGGAAATGACGATACAGCGGGCCAGGGCCTGGTCATTGATATTGCGGACAATGGCAGGCAATTCGTTCCAAAAGGCCCGGCTCATAGTGTTAAAGGCTTCTGGTCGGCTCAAGCGGATATGGGCAACCCCGTCGGCAATCTCGACGTCAAAACAGGTATGGCTCTCGGTCATGGCATCTCTCCCTTATTGCAGATAACCTAGACTCAAGCGCGCAAATGGCCCAAGCAAATTGCGACTGCGTGACCAAAAGTTTGATCCAAGGCGGAGCCTGTTTCGATTCCTATGACCTCGACCCCAAACGCCGCGCCGCGCCAGCGCCTGATCAAGCTTTCGAATGCCGTAGACGCCGGTGAAATGGCTGCGCTTGAATTTGGTGACAAGACCCGCGCGATCGACCTGATCTTTGTTCATGCCAATGGCTTTAACGCCCAGACCTATGCCTCGATCCTGACCCCCTTGGCCAAGGATTACCGTATCTTGGCGATTGATCAACGCGGCCATGGTCGCTCAACCCTGAAAGCCAATCCAGAGGGCCGCCGCTCCTGGGGCGATATGCGCGATGACTTGGTTGCCCTTTTGGATGTGTTTGAGCGGGAGCCGGGGGCAAGGCCTGTGGTTCTGGCCGGGCATTCGATGGGCGGTACGGTCTCGCTTCTGGCCTCGCGGCTGCGGCCAGGCCGGGTGGGGGGCCTCGTCATGTTTGATCCGGTCATTATGCCCTGGGCGGTAAGCCTGATGGCCAATCTGCCTTGGGCCGATCACAAGGTCTGGAAGGCGGCACCCATTGCGCAAGGCGCTATGCGGCGCAAATTCGTGTTTGAGGACCGCGCCAGTGTTATGGCCGCCTATAAGGGGCGCGGGGCTTTCAAGACCTGGCCCGATGAGGCCCTGGCCGATTATATTGCCGGCGGGTTTAAGGACCGGGCTGATGGCAAGGTGGAATTGGCCTGTGCACCCGTTTGGGAAGCCTCCAATTTCACGGCCATGGCCAATGATCCCTGGACGGCGGCGGCGCGGGCCAGTTGTTCGGTTCAGATGTTTCGCGCCGAACATGCCTCGACCTGCCGCATTGGTGATGCCGCTAAGTTTTGCCGCCGAAACCGCAAGGGCCTGGTCCGGGTGACCGAGGTGCCGGGCACAACCCATTTCCTGCCCATGGAGCGGCCAGACCTGGTGCGCGCGGCCCTAACCGAGGCGATTGGCTAGAGGCCTAGGCCTACAATCCTTTGGGATTGTAGGGCCGCTTGTGCCGCAGGACTGATCGGGACAATCTTGCGGGCATCGAGGTCAAAGGTAATGGCGATGCCCTCCGAGGACCCCCAGGCCTTGCCAGTATCGGGATCAATCATCCAGTGCACGACCCGCATGGTGCGCTCATCGACGTCCCTGAGGCCTGATCGGATGGCAATCCGCTCGCCCGCCCTTGGCCAATCGAGCTGAACTAGCCTGTATTCCAACACCGCGCCGCCAATCTTGCCATGTGCCACTTCAGCCAGGCTGGCGACCTGGTCCCGAAACGGTATGATCAGGCGGCCAATCCCGTCTGAGATCCGGCCAATGAATTGCTCCGGCCGCATTCGGCCAAATATGTCGCAGTCTTGCGGCAAAAGTGCGCCCAGGCCGATCTGGGTGAGGTTCAGGGCATTGGCCCGCTCAAGGCTGGCCTCTGATACGACCGGGATAAGGTCAACCGAGCGAGCGGCAGCAAAGCCTGGCACCGCGACCATCAAGGCCTTTGCCCGTTCGCGGACAATGGAGGGCCAGCCAAAGGCGGTGCCGTCTCTAGCTGTCACATGGGCAATCCGGCTCTGGATCGTGGCGGCAGGCTGGCCCGTATCGGAATGATAAAGGATCTGCAGCACCCAGGCCTCAGTCTCATCGATCGAGACAATTCCGCCGGTCATGTGCAGGGCGGCCCCGGCATGGGCTTCGCGCAGGAACCGGATATGCTGCTCGCGGATCAATAGGGTGGAATTGGCATAGGGCGCATAGGCAAAGGGCATGCCCATTTCCGCCGCCATCCCGGCCAAGGCCTCGACCGATCGGGTGACATAGAAGCGCACATTCATGTGGCCCATCTCGTCACAGTCCCAAGTATTGACCCCGCCGCGCCAGATCTCAACGCCGATGTCTTGGTTGGGGGCAACGGTCATGATTGGCAGGCCTCGCAAAGGCCATGGGCCTCGAGGGTCAGGGACTGGACTTTGAAGCCGTTTTGATGGCCTAGGCTTATGACCTCTTGGCCGGTCACGGGTTCAATCTCGGTGGTTAGGCCGCAGCAGTCACAGATCAAGAACGCCGCCGAATGCGAGGCTGGACCGCGCCGACAGGCGACAAAGGCATTGAGGCTTTCAATCCGGTGGGCCAGGCCCTGTTTTTCCAGAAAATCTAGGGCGCGATAGACGGTGGGCGGCTTGGCCGAAACGCCATCTGCGCCAAAGGCGGCCATCAGGTCATAGGCCTTCATCGGCTGGCCTTCAGCCAATAGGAGCTCAAGCACCCGCCGCCTCGGCTCGGTCAGTTTTTGATCGCGCTGACGACAGAGCTGGGCCGCCGCGGTCAATTCATCGGCCAAAGCGCCGCCATGCAATCTGCGACCATCCTCGTGACCATGATGACAGGCTTGGCTCATGCCCAAGAGGTAACGAGGATGGCGGCCAGATGCAAGTTTGGCCTTGGGCTTGCTTTAAGCGAACAGCTTGGCCCAGCGGCGCTTTTCGCGGTCCTTCCAGGTGCCGCGGTGATAGGCGTCGGAGGCAATCAGGGGCACAACCGTGGTCGCCTCGGCAAATACCATCTGTTCGAAGGTGGTATTGACCTTGCCCCAGCTGGCGGCCTCTTTCAGGGTCGAGGACGAACAGGCGCCGTCGCGGACATCGGCGACCGTGATCTGGACCGCATATTTGTGCATATCGGCCTCGACCCCGAGGATTTCAGCGCAAACCACCGTATCCTGAGCAAAGTTTTTCGGCACGCCGCCGCCGACCATGAACAGGCCCGTCGTGCCTGCCGCAATCTTGATGTCGGTCAGCTCGCGAAAATCAGCAATCGCATCCAGCATCAGATAGGGCTTGCCTGCCGCGGCGCGTTCCTTCTGGTGTTTGACCAGGCCAAAGCCAGCCGAGGAATCGACAAAGGCCGGGCAAAAGATTGGCACGCCTTCTTCATAGGCGGTCTGGATCAGGCTACCGGGCTTTTTGGCATTGCCCTCAGACAGCCATTTGCCCATTTCCCAGATGAATTCACGGCTGGAATAGCCGCGCGGCTCGAGCCGGTTGGCTATCTCGAGGATAGTGTGGTCGCAGTTCTGCAACTGCTCCTCATCAATATAGGTGTCATAAATGCGATCAATATAATTGGCGCGCAGCTCATTATCATCGACCTGGCCATCGGCCTGATAGTGCTTGAAGCCTAGGGCCTCAAAGAAATCCATATCGACGATCGAGGCACCGGTGGCGACGACGGCATCAATCATGCCGAACTTTACCATGTCGCGATAAACATGCATGCAGCCGCCCGCCGAGGTCGATCCGGCCAGGATGAGCCAGGGCGAGCAGGCCTTGTCGGCAATGGCCATGTCGAGAATATCGGCGGCCCTGGCGGTATCGCGCGAGGTAAAGCTCATCTTGCGCATGGAATCGATGATGGGCCGGGCGTCATAGGACGTAATGTCCACATGCTCGACCGTATTGGATAAGAGTTCGGCCTTGCGGTTGGTAATGGCGTTCATCTCAAAGGTTTCCCTCAAGCTGGTTACGCCCGTCAGGCAATTGGGCACCGCCCCGGACGGAGCGACGGGTGCGGTGCAAACCGATTGACCTATCTGCGGCGGCGCTTCTTGCCCCGTGCCCGAGACAAACGCACCACAGCCCCGGTCTCTGGCCTTGGCGTCGGGATCGACCGCCTAGCCAGGCCGTACATGGAGGCCATGGGCGCTTCCTCTACCACCACCGTCTCCGTATCGCCATAGCCGTTAAACCGGGTCGCCATGGCCGTGCCATAGGCCCCCATCATGCCGATCTCGACATAATCGCCCTCGACCACATCTTCAGGCAGCCAGAACGGACCGGGCATGACATCGATGGAATCGCAGGTTGGGCCATAGAACTTAAAGGCCTTGAGGCTAGGATCGGCCGCGCCGTCCCGCACCAACTTGACCGGGAAGGGCCATTTGGAATGGGCGGCATCGAACAGATTGCCATAGGCACCATCATTCAAATAAAGCGCATCACCCTTGCGGGCCTCGACCTTGGCCAGGATGGAGGTGGATTCGGCCACCAAGGCGCGGCCAGGCTCGCACCAAAGTTCGGTCGTCTCATGCACCATCATGTCAGCAAAGCCGCGATGGATGGAGTCGGCATAGTCTTCCAAGGCTGGCGGGGCCATGCCGGGATAGACGGACGGAAAGCCGCCGCCAATATCGACAATATCGGCAAAAACCCCGGCGCGAACCAGGGCTCTTGAGGCCGCGCTCATGGCGCCTTGATAGGCGGTCGGGCGCATGCATTGGCTGCCGACATGGAAGCTGATGCCCATCAGGCCATCGGTGGCCCGGCGCGCGGCCAGGAGCAGGGCCGGGGCCGCATCGGCATCAATCCCGAACTTGCCCGACAGGTCATAGGCCGAGCCATGGCTGGCCACAGCCATGCGCACGATCAAGGTCAGGTCCTTGGCACCGTCGGTGGCGTCTAGGATCTTGGCCAGTTCTTCATGGCTATCGAGTGAAAAGATCCGCACGCCATAGTCAAAATAGGCCTGGCGGATCGCCGCCCGGCTCTTGACCGGATGCATAAAGGCCAGCCGTACCTCGGGCGCAAGGGCATGCACCAGCGCGATCTCTGGGATCGAGGCGACATCAAACGACCGCACCCCGTTGGCCAGTAAGGTCTCGATGACCCATGGCGACGGGTTTGCCTTTACGGCATACAAAACGTCTGCGTTAAGCTTGTCCTGGAACCAGCGGGCCGCTACGGCCACAACGCCCGGCCGCACAAGGGCGACAGGACGCTCCGGAGACCGCTCACGGACCAGGTCCAGGGGCGTATGGTACGTGTGCAATTCACGTAACCCCCTGCTAATTGTTGACCCAATCCGGCGTTAGCAGCGTTTTCGAACTTCGGGGTCCGCCGGAGCGCAGGCATCTATTGAAAACCGACCCCCTTGTAAAGCGAAAAATGATAGGGATTTGATATGTTTGAGCCGAATTATCGTTGATCAGTTTTGGCGCTGGCGTCTTGTGTTCATACAAGCCGCCCTACTCAACGGTTTTCCACTTGGCAAACGCCCTAGAGCAGGTCTAGTGGCAAAAAGATTACTCCATTTGGCGGCATCCGAATGTCACATAAGGTTTGCAAATGCGCTTCATCCTGGCGCCAATGATTTAGTGGAACGCAAAGCCCAGTATGACGGAGTCTTTAGTCATAGTTGCCGACAAGGTTTCCAAGACCTTTGGCACGCGAAAGGCGCTGGATAGCGTCTCGATTCAGGTACGGTCCGGCGAAATGGTGGCCTTGATTGGCCCGTCAGGCTCAGGCAAGTCGACCCTTTTGCGGTCCCTAAATGGCTTGTCGCCAATCGATGCGGGGCCGGGCGCAATCAAGGCCTTTGGCCAAACGGTTCAGCAAGACGGCCGAGTCAGTGACGGCATCCGCAAGATTCGTAGTCGGATTGGTTTTGTCTTCCAGCAATTTAATTTGGTTGGGCGACTGTCGCTCTTTACCAATGTCGCCCTGGGATCGCTCGGCCGCCTTGAATTTTGGCGCGGGCTTCTTGGGGCTTGGCCTGCCCAAGAAAAGCAAAGGGTGATGGCCAGCCTCTATCATGTCGGTGTCGCCGACTATGCCGCCCAAAGGGCCAATACCTTGTCCGGCGGCCAGCAACAACGCGGCGCGATCGCCCGGGCCATGGTTCAGGGCGCCGACCTTGTGCTCGCCGATGAGCCAGTCGCCTCGCTTGATCCGGTTTCGGCGCGCAAGGTGATGGACCTTTTGCTGGGCCTGAACCGGAAAGGCGGGATTACGGTATTGGTGACCTTACACCAGGTTGATTATGCCCTGCGCTATTGTGGCCGGGTCATTGCGCTTAAGGCCGGTCAGGTGGTTTATGACGGCCCAGCCTCGGGCCTGAAACGCCCAGTCCTCGTCGATATTTATGGTCCTGAATTCGAAGATGCCTTTTGGGAGGGCGCGCCTCAATGACCCTGATCAGACCTTTTGCCGCGGCCTGGGTGGCGGTAAGCCTTTGGCTGGCACCGGCAGCGGCCATAGCCCAGACCGTCAATTTCTCGATCCTGGCGACCGAAACCTCGTCCAGCCTGCAGTCGATCTGGACGCCAATCATTGCCGATATGGAAAAGCAGACGGGCTTGGGGATTAAGCCCTTTTATGCCTCAAATTACACGGCCCTGATTGAGGCCATGCGGTTTAAACAGACGGATATGGGCTGGTTTTCGAACCAGTCGGGTCTTGAAGCCGTGCGTCGGGCAGGCGGTGAGGTTTTTGCACGCACGATGGATCCCTCCGGCATTGACGGGTATCGCTCGATCTTGGTTGTGCCCGCCAAGAGTAAATTGACGCTCGATGCGATTTTGAAATGCGACAAGAGCCTGAATTTCGGCATCGGCGACGCGAAATCGACGTCGGGTACCTTGGCACCGATGACCTATCTGTTCGCGCCGCGCGGCATCAAACCGACCGAGTGTTTCAAGACGGTTAGGTCTGCCAATCACCAGGCCAATCTAATCGCGGTCTCGCGCGGGGTTTTGGACGTCGCGACCAATAATACGACCAATCTGGGCCTGCAAAGGGATCGTGATTCAACGCTTTATAGCTCGGTACGGATCATCTGGTCCTCGCCGACCCTGCCGGAAGACCCAATGGTTTGGCGCAAGGATCTCGACCCCAAAATCAAGGCCAAGCTCCTAAAATTCTTCATGAATTACGGTAGGGGCACCAGTCCCCAGGCTGCGCAAGAACGGGCGAAAATCGCCAGGATGAGCATTGGCGGGTTTAAGGCGGCCGACAATACCCATCTCTTGCCTGTGCGTGAAATGGAGGCGACAGAAGCCTTCCTTCTGGCCAAAGACGATGGCGATGCAGTCAAGATCGCGGCGGCGCAAAAGGCGCTTACCCTAATTCAGGCCGAGCGTAAGGCCTTGGCTGGGCGCAAACCAAAATGAGCCGGACTGGTTCCATCCCAGCGCCGCCTAAGCGGGCCTTGGGCGATCAGGTGTTTGATCTCCTGCTCTGGGGCGGGCTGGCGGTCCTATTGGTGGTCGGGTTTGGCGCAGCGGAGATTCACAAATTACCGCTGCTGTTCTCGAATTCCGAAAACATGCGCCAGTTCGGCAAGGACTTCCTGCACCCAGATTTTTCGGACTGGAAGCTCTATGTCAGCCAGATGTGGCTCACGGTGCAGATGGCGCTTTGGGGTACGTTTTTAGCGGTCATGTTGGCCATTCCGCTTGGCCTCGCCGCGGCTAAGAATATTAGTCCGGCCTGGGTGTCCCAGCCCCTGCGGCGTGTGCTCGACCTTTTGCGGTCCGTGCCGGACCTGGTTATGGGCACACTGTTTATTGTCGCCGTTGGGCTTGGCCCGTTTGCAGGGGTCATGGCCCTTGCGCTCGGCACTGCGGGTGTCTTGGGCAAGCTATTTTCCGAGGCCGTCGAGGCGATTGACCGCGGCCCGGTCGAGGGCGTTCGGGCTACTGGCGCTGCGCCTTTGCAAGAAATCGTCTGGGGGGTCATGCCCCAGGTTGCACCGCTTTGGACCTCTTATGCGCTCTACCGGTTTGAATCGAGTTCGCGGTCAGCGACGGTTTTGGGCCTGATCGGGGCCGGCGGGATTGGTCAGGTCTTGTTTGATAGTCTCAATAGTTTTGAGACCAGTCGTGTGGCCGCCATTGTGATCGTGATTGTAAGTGCCGTGTCACTGATTGACCTGCTCAGCCAGGTCATTCGCTCGCGCCTACTCTAGGTCTTCGCACCTCGGCCATGTGTTAAAAAAGTCGCAACTTTTACACAAGTTAGCGGCAGGTCTCATCGTCATGAATCTGTCATTCAACTGTTAAACAAGCGTCATGCCCGCCCTGTAACCAGTCCCTCGTACTGACTCAGATACGAGTCTGTGTGAAATTCAAAGGGAACAAACATATGCGGATTAAGTCCATACTGCTCGGGGGAGCAGCCTTGAGCCTCGCGCTCGGCCTTGGGGTTTCGGCCCAGGCCCAAGATCTGACCACCAAGTGGAAGGGCGCGCCTGAGTTTTCGAATGATGATGTTAGCTTCAAGGTGCGTGGACGTCTTTTGGTTGACGCTGTGTTCCAGGATGTGGACCGCGCCGGTACCCTGACCGACTTTAAGACCCGCAATATCCGTGGCCGCCAGGCCTTTATCGGCGTTGAAGGTAAGCTGAATTCTAGGTTTGCCTACAAGTTTGAAGGCGGGTTTGTGAATGGCGGCGCCTCGTCCTGGGATGACGCCGTAATCGAATATAAGGCGACGGAAACCACCTCGCTGCTGATTGGGAACGTGAAGGTCGCTGGTCTTGAGAACCTGACCTCGACTCGCTTCACCGAGTTTTTGGATCGGGGGCCTTACGGCGATTTCGGGGTTGACTCTTATCTGCTTGGCGCTGTGGTTAAGACCAATGGCCCCGACTGGACCCTGACGGCCGCAGTTCAAGGCAACGGCCTGAACTCGGGCGACGTGAACCAGGCCTGCGTTGCAAATGCTCAAGGCGGCACCGCTGTCGCTGGTCAAGGCACGACTTGCAGCAGCAAGGAGCAAATGGTCTATACGAGCCGGGCGAGCTGGGCCCCGATCATGACCGATGAGGACAAGGTCCATATCGCGGCCTCGGTGCGTTATCGCGAACGCGGAAACCAGGGCGCCTTTGCCTATGCCCTGCGCCCTAGCACCAGTTTTGGCACCACTGGCGCTTATCTGACATCGAGCGGCATTGCCGATAAGGATACGACGATCGCTGGTGAAGCCGCTTGGGTTCACGGGCCTTTCTCGGTCCAGGGGGAATATTCCGACATCCAGTACAGCACGATTGCTGGCGCGGGCATTCCGGACGGTCACGCCAAGGTTGGCTATATCTTCGCCACCTGGGCACCCACTGGCGAGACCCGCAATTATGATGCCGCTAAGGGCGAATTTGGCCGCACCAAGATCCTTAATCCGATCACGGCGGGCGGCACGGGCGGCTTTGTCCTTGGCCTTCGCTATGATTATGCCGATGTCAGCGATGCCTACACCGTCGGCAAGGCCGGTACCAACCTGGCCGGCAAGTATAAGGGTGTTACGGCGGGTGTGACCTATTACCCGATTTCGTATGTTCGCTTTATGCTCAATTACACGGACGCGAAGTTCGACAATCCTGCTGTCAATACAGACGTTAACCTGAAGCAGCTGCAATTGCGGGCCCAGGTTGATTTCTAAACAGCTTGGCCCGCTAGTTTCGCTAGCGGGCCAATTTTCTTAAGGCTGCAGCCCATGCTGTCGTCATTGTCTACCAACCACTGTCAGGGATGACCTTGTCATGAAAAAGTACCTCGCTCTCGCCGCTGCTGTGGCCATGCTGGCCTCGGCCAATGGTGCCCAGGCTGCCCGCGATTATATCTGGGCCGCCGGCTCTTCGACCGTATTCCCCTTCTCCACCCGCGTGGCTGAAAACTTCGCCAAAAAGACCGGCCGCAAGGCACCAAAGATTGAATCCTTGGGCACCGGCGGCGGCATAAAGCTGTTTTGTAGTGGTTCGGGCGAAGGCTTCCCCGATATTGCCAATGCATCGCGCCCGATGAAGCGTAGCGAGTTTGACGCCTGCCAGCAAAAGGGCGTTAAGGACATTGTCCAGATCAAGATCGGCTTTGATGGCATTATCATCGCCATCGACAAGGACGGTGGCGACTATAATTTCAAGACCGAGCACCTCTATCTGGGCCTAGCCGCCAATGCCCTGCGCAATGGCGAATTTGTAAAGAACCCATACAAGACCTGGGACGAAATCGGCGCGGGCCTGCCTGGCAACCGCATCCTAGTCTATGGCCCGCCCCCGACCTCGGGCACACGCGATGCCTTTGTTGAGCTAGCGATTGAAGCCGGTGCTCGCAAGTTCCCGACCTTGGATGCAATCCGCTCGGACAATGAGAAGCTGTTCAAGCAAAAGGTTGACAAGCTGCGTGAAGACGGTGCCTGGATCGATGCAGGTGAAAACGATAATGCGATTGTCGCCACCTTGACCAAGACCCCAGGGGCCATGGGCGTGTTCGGCTATTCCTTCCTCGAAGAAAACGCGGACAAGGTTAAGGGCGCGACCATCAATGGTGTTCGTCCGACCCCAACGGCGATTGCTGATGGCTCCTATCCCCTGGCACGCTCGCTTTACATTTATGTGAAGAAGTCGATGATCGGCGTGACGCCTGGCCTGCGTGAGTTTGTTGAAGAGTTTGTCTCGGATGCAGCGACAGGCCGTGGTGGCTATCTTCAGAGCCGCGGTCTGATCCCACTGCCTGCTGGCCAGCACAATGCCAACAAGGCCTTGGCAGACAACCTGCCAGCCATGGGTCGTCCAGCCTCGTAAGGCTTGACGCTTAAGCATAAGAAACCCCCGTAGCCAGGTCGGCTGCGGGGGTTTTTGTTTGGTGGGTGGACGGTGGCTCTAGTCGAGCTGCGGGGTGCGTTTGCGAAGGCGGGTTAGCCGCCTTAAGCGCCTCCAGAATCTAGCCTTTTCCGGTTCAGGATAGGGTTGCAGATTGCGGATAAATTCCTCGGTCGAGGCGCGCCAGGAATAGGTCTCGGCAAAGGCCCGTACCGCTTTGCGATCAAGCTTTAGGCAGTCCAGGCAGGCCTGGGCCAGGTCCTCAACCCGCTCAGACTCGGCCAGTATGCCTGCGCCAGAGCCTGGGATAATATCGATCGGGCCGGGGGCCTTAAAGGCAGCTACGGGCGTGCCACAGCCCATGGCTTCTAATATGACCAGGCCAAATGTGTCGGTGAGCGATGGAAACACAAAGACGTCGGCATCGGCGAAATGCGCCGCCAGATCATCGCCAAACCGGGCTCCGGCAAAGACAGCGCTAGGATATTTGGCCATCAGCTCTTCTTTTTGCGGCCCGTCCCCCACCACCACCTTGGTGCCGGGCAGGTCCATTTGCAAAAAAGTCTCAATGTTTTTCTCAACGGCAATACGGCCGACATTGAGCCATATCGGCCTTGGCAGGTCGCCAAACACGCCCTCGCGTCCGTCGACGCCCAGAGGGCGGAACAGCTCGGTATCGACGCCGCGGGTCCAGGGCGAGATATTGCGAAAGCCGCGCTTTAACAGCTCATCGCGCATGGTCGGGGTTGCGACCATCAGCCGTCCGGACGGGTCATGAAACCAACGCATATACGCATACCCGGCCGCGAGTGGCAGCGGCAGGCGGGCCGAGATGTATTCGGGAAACCGGGTGTGATAGCTAGTCGTAAAGGGCAGCTTCCATTCTAAACATATTCGCCGCGCCGCCAGGCCGATTGGACCTTCAGTTGCGATATGGATCGCCTCAGGCTCGAAAGACTTGAACCGGTCTTGAATAGGTTCATAGGCCCCGACCGCAAGCTTGATCTCGGGATAGGTGGGTAGAGGAAAGGTCTTAAATTGGTCCGGGGAAATGATCTCGACCTGATGGCCAAGGGCGCGGCACTCGGCAATCGTGCGAACTAGGGTGCGAACCACGCCATTGACCTGCGGCTCCCAAGCATCTGTGGCCAAAAGGATTCGCATTAGGCTGCGACGCCCTCACCCAAGGCCAAGGCCTCAGGCTGGCTGTGTTTGCGATCTATCACCGACCAGGATCGCATTTTCGCCCACTCCAAAATCTCAAGCCGTCCATCCTTGTGCTCGACAAGCGCTGTACAGCTTTCTACCCAATCGCCGTCATTTATATAGGCGATACCGTCAATGTCACGCATCTCTGCCTTATGGATATGGCCGCAGATAACGCCATCGACCCCGCGCCGCCTTGCTTCTTCGGCCACGGCGCTTTCAAAATTCTCGATAAATTGCAGGGCATTCTTGACCCGCGACTTTAAAAACGCCGATAGGCTCCAATAGCCAAAGCCCAAGCGGCGCCGGGCAAGATTGAACAGGGTATTGAGCGCCAAGATGGTGCGATAGGCCCAGTCCCCTAAAAAGGCGAGCCAGCGGGCATGCTGAACCACGCCGTCAAACTCGTCGCCATGGGTGATTAGGAACCGTTTGCCGTCCACGGTCGTATGGATGGCGTCTCGGGCCACGACCACGCCGCCAAAATGAATGCCGCAATAGTCTCTGGCGACCTCGTCATGATTGCCGGGCACATAGGTGATCTTGACCCCTTTGCGGGCCATCCGCAGGACCTTTTGCACAACATCATTATGGGACTGTGGCCAGTGCCATCCGCCCTTTAGCTTCCAGCCATCTATGATGTCGCCAATCAGATAAAGGTGTTCGCACTCAATGCTGCGAATGAAATCGAGCAGGATCTCGGCCTGGCATCCGCGCGTGCCCAGATGCACGTCGGAGATAAACACGGTTCGAAAACTATAGATTGGCTTGTCGTCCATCCTGCCCCCACTAAGCTGAACAACCGCCCAGAGACTGGGCAATAAGCCCTGCCATAGGGTGATTGCATGTCGGTTTTGTGAAATCGGCACAGATATTCCGTGTGCGGCAGGATGGGGGCGAGGGCGGCGATCTGGGACAGCGCCTGGGTTTGTGCTAGGTTCGGCCTATGGGCGACAATCGGATGAATGAGGCGCACGGCGCTAAGGACACCCCCAAATCCATGCGGACCCGCGCCCGGATATTGGACGCCGCCCTGAGCCTATTTGTCGAGATCGGATATCACGCCGCTACCAATGCAAGGATTGCAGAGGCTGCAGGCCTGACGCGCGGCGCAATGCTCTATCATTTTGACACCCGTGAGGCCCTGGTCGAGGCCGCGATTGACCATATCCAGGCCGAGCGCACGGCCCTGTTTAAGGCCGCGGCCAACAACCTGGCCCATGGCGAAGATGTCAGCGAACACGCCATTGATGCCTATTGGCGCCTACTCCACACTCCGCCCTTTATTGCCTTTGCGGAGCTTGAGGCTGTGGCCCGCACCGATGCCAGCGTCTGCGCGCGCCTGGCGACAGCCCAGGCGGCCTTTGACCTGTTGCAAGTCGGCGACCAATTTGCTGCCATGGCCCAGGCTGGCTCTGGTCCCCGCTTTCAGGCCAGCCGTGACCTGGCCAGGTTTATGCTGGAGGGCTTGGCCAAGGGAAGCCTGACCTATGATGCCGCTGAACGGAGCGACCATTTGCTGACTGTGATCAAGCGGGTGACCCATATGCTGAACCGTAAGGGCGGGATCCAGGACCCGTGGCCGGAGCCGTGATCCGCGTCGCTGATTAGCGGGACTAGATTGCAGGGGATTGTTCTGTAATCTGGCTAGATCCTTTGCAGAGGTTCCGTCATGTCCGATCAAACGCCTGGATCCATTGATCCAATGCGCAGTCAATTTGACCAGTTCAAGGCCCTTCCGCGCGACCAACCCATCCATATGCTTAACCTGATCCGGCTGAAGTCTTTGGCGGACTATCCAGATGGTCATCCGAACAAGGATAAGGGCATGACGGGGCTCGAGGCCTACCGTGCCTATGGCCGGGACAGCGCGCCCATATTCAAGCGCGTTGGCGGTGTTCAGGTCTGGGCCGGGCGGCCAGATCTTGTCGTGACTGGCCCGGAGGCTGAGGCCTGGGACCTGGCCTTTATTGCGGCCTATCCAGGGGGCGGTGCGTTTTTGGCCATGGTCACCGACCCGGTCTACCGCGTTGTGGTTCAGCACCGTACTGCCGCAGTCTTGGATTCCCGCCTGATCCGTATGGCCCCGCTTGAGCCGGGCGAAGGCTTTGGTGAATAGGCTGACTTTTACGTAAACGGCATCTGGCGGTTAGCGCCGGTCTCGCCTAGGGTAGAGGTCTGTTTCAAGCAAGGTTTATAACAACCTAAAGAGAGGGAAATCGTCCATGGGTGATGTTGTCGTTGTATCTTATGCCCGTACTGGTCTGGCCAAGTCGGGCCGCGGGGGTTTCAACAATACCCATGGCGCTGCCATGGCTGGGCATGCCATCCAGCACGCCGTCGCGCGCTCTAAGATTGATCCGGCCGAGGTAGAAGATGTGATCCTAGGCTGCGGCGGCCCTGAAGGCGCAACCGGCGGCAATATCGCGCGTAATGCGGCCCTGTGGGCGGGCCTGCCCATCACGACGTCGGGCACGACCATCAACCGGTTCTGTTCATCAGGCCTGCAGGCGATCGCTTCGGCAGCGCATTATATCAAGAATGAGGGCGCGACCGTTGCCGTTGGCGGCGGCGTTGAGTCCATCTCGCTGGTCCAGATGAGCGGCAAGATGAACACTTATCGCATGACTGAGGAAAAGCTCCTGGCCGAGCATCCCGCGCTCTGGATGGCCATGATTGATACGGCCGATATTGTCGCCGAGCGTTATGGCGTCAGCCGCGAATATCAGGACGAATATGCTCTGCGTTCGCAGCAGCGTATCGCTGCCGCCCAGGCCAAGGGCCTGTTCAAGGACGAAATTGTGCCCATGGCGACCAAGATGAAGAAGGTCGATAAGGCCACCGGCGAAGAATCTGTGGTCGATTATGTGGTCGATAAGGACGAGTGCAACCGCGCCGATACGACGCTTGAGGGCCTGTCCTCGCTGCAGCCGGTCAAGGGCCCAGGCAAGTTCATTACCGCTGGCAATGCCTCGCAATTGTCCGATGGTGCCGCCGCCGTGGTTCTGATGGATGCCAAGGAGGCCGAAAAGCGCGGTCTTGAGCCCTTGGGCGTTTTCCGCGGTTTTGCTATTGTCGGCTGTGAGCCAGATGAAATGGGTATTGGCCCGGTCTTTGCCGTGCCGCGCCTACTTGGCCGTCATGGCCTGAAGGTGTCGGATATTGATATTTGGGAGCTGAATGAGGCCTTTGCTTCGCAGTGCCTCTATAGCCGTGACCGCCTGGGCATTGATCCTGAGAAATACAATGTCAATGGTGGCTCGATCGCCATTGGCCACCCCTTCGGCATGACCGGCGCACGCTGTACCGGCCATGTGTTGATGGAAGGCAAGCGTCGCGGTGCCAAGCTGGCCGTTGTGACCATGTGTATTGGCGGCGGCATGGGCGCAGCCGGCTTGTTTGAAGTCGTCTAGACCTTAAGTCTCGGCAAAAATCGGGCGGCCTGGACCCAGTCCGGCCGCCTTTTTTGTGGCTTGCCGCAAAGACGCGCAAATCGACAAGACATGTGCGCCAGGCGTGATAAAGTTTGCCTATAGGGCCCTGATACAATCAAAGAGATCACCTCACCTGCCAATGATACCGCCTATGACGCCGCCCAGTATAAGCGTGCGGGTCGCGGCCGCATTTATGACTCTATAATTGATACGATCGGCGATACGCCGCTTGTGCGCCTGCCGAGGCTCACCGCCGAGCTCAAGCCCAAGGGCGAGGTCCTGGCCAAGCTTGAGTTTTTCAATCCGATCTCCAGCGTTAAGGACCGGATTGGGGCCTCGATGATTGCCTCACTCGAGCATCAGGACCTGATCAAGCCTGGCACGACGATTGTTGAGCCAACCTCTGGCAATACGGGCATTGCCCTGGCCTTTGTTTGCGCCGCCAAGGGCTATCCCTTGATCCTGGTTATGCCCGAAAGCATGTCGATCGAACGGCGCAAGATGCTGGCCCTGCTTGGCGCGCGGCTGGAGCTCACGCCAGCAGAAAAAGGTATGCGCGGGGCCGTGAACCGCGCTCAAGAGCTCCTTAGCGAAATCCCTGGTTCGGTCATGCCGCAGCAATTTGAAAATGCCGCCAATCCCCTGATCCACCGGGTCTCGACGGCTGAGGAAATCTGGAACGATACCCAAGGCAAGGTTGACGCCATTGTCTCAGGCGTTGGCACGGGCGGCACGATCAGCGGCGTGGGCCAGGTGCTTAAGGCGCGCAAGCCGTCACTGAAAATGATTGCGCTAGAACCTGAAGCCTCACCCATCTTGTCCGGTGGTCAGCCAGGCCCGCATAAGATTCAAGGCATTGGGGCTGGTTTTGTCCCAGGCATTCTCGATCGCAGTATTATTGATGAGGTCGTCCAGGTCTCGAACGATGATGCCTTTGCCATGGCCCGCATGGCGGCGCGGATTGAGGGCATTCCGGTTGGCATTTCCTCCGGCGCGGCCCTGACGGCTGCCTTCCGGATTGCCAGCCGTGACGATTATGTCGGCAAGCAGGTGGTGGCGATTATCCCAAGCTTTGCTGAGCGTTACTTATCAACTGCCCTGTTTGATGGGCTTTAGCGGCTTATCTTGGCGTGCCTGCCAATGGCGGCAAATAGGGCCGATGGCAATATGGGCTTGCCCACATGGTCATTCATCCCGGCCGCCAGGCAGGCATCGACCTCTGCGGGCAAGGTATTGCCTGACAGGGCAATGATCGGGATCCGGCTCCAGGGCTCTCCCATTGCCCGGATGGCCCGTGTCGCGGCATGGCCGTCCATGCCTGGCATGCGAATATCCATTAAGATCAGGTCATAGGCCTTGCGTTGTGAGGCCAGGACCGCTTCTTGGCCATTGACCACCGTGTCCAGCTCAAAGCCGAGCGGTTTGAGGCAGGTGCGAATGAGCTCCTGGCTAAATGCGTTATCCTCGGCCAATAAGACCTTGAGGGTAGAATAGCTGGGCGCCGACGGGTCTTTGGGGGGGTGGAGCTCTGGAAGGGCATCTAGGCAAGGGAAGTCTAGCGCGAACCAGAACTCACTGCCACCAGAGGTTAGGTTCTTCGCGCCAATCGTGCCGCCCATCAATTCGACCAATTGCCGACTAATCGCCAGACCAAGGCCGGCACCTGAGGTTTCTGCCCCGGACTCTTGATCACCGCGTGAAAATCTTTCGAAAAGGTGCGGAATCTGTTCTGGCTTTAGGCCCGAGCCAGAATCGACAATGCGCAAGACTACCTTGGCAATCCCGTTGCTCTGGGAAAGTTCCGCTGAGACGCTGATCTGGCCCGCGGCCGTGTATTTGACCGCATTGCCGATAAGATTGTACAAAACCTGGGTTATCCGCCCTGTGTCCCCGATCAAGACCGGCATGGCGTCGGGCAGCTGGCTGACTAGCGTAAGGCGCTTTTTTTCTGCCTCTGGTCTCACCAAGGTCAGGACCATATTGACGGTATCGGCAAGCCGGAAGGCTTCTTGGTCGATCTCGACGGCGCCCGCTTCCAAGCGCGAAATATCCATTACATTGTTAATGATGGTGATGAGTTGCCGACTGGCGATCTGAACCATATCGACATATTTTTGGTCTTCTGGAACGAGATTGCTCTTCGCGCCGATCAATTGGCTAAGGCCAATAATACCGGTCAGTGGCGTGCGGAGCTCGTGGCTAAGGGTTGCCAAAAACTCGGCCTTGGCCGCGACTGCGGCCTCGGCAGCAGCCCTCGCGCGCGCGGCCTCCTGTTCGGCCAGCTTGCGGTCACTGATGTCACGAAGAACATCAATCCATTCAATGATCTTACCATTCTGGTCCAGGATCAGACGCGGATTTCCTGCCAGCCAAATCCAACCGCGGGTCTTATGCAAGAACCTGTATTCGATGGGCTTGGGCGGTGTCCGAGCTGAGTCCAGTACCATCTGGTTCATGGTTTCGGAAATGGCAGGCCAATCGTCCGCATGGGTGAAATGCCAAGGTTTGCGTCCGATCAGCTCTTTGGTCTCGTACCCAGTCACGGTAACCGCTGCCGGTGAGACATAGGTGATACGTCCATCACCGTCAAAGCGGCAGATCATGTCACGAGAATAGTTCATCAGAAAGCGGAGATTGCGCTCGCTGGCGATCAAGTCATCATCGCCCGCTCTTACCTCGGTAATGTCGATATTGACTCCAAATATGCTGAGCTGCGCGCCAGGCGCAGTTGCCTCCTTGACCATCCTCGTCCAGATATGGCGGGTCTCGCCATTCGGGCGGATAATGCGATACTCCACAGTGACCGGATCATCGCTTTCCAGGGCGGCAAAAATGGCCTTGCCGACCACATGGCGATCATCGGGATGGTAGGCGGCAATAACGACAAAGCGGTTATTTGGCTCAGTTGCCTCAATGCCGAACATCTCATACATGGCCTCAGACCAGGCCGCGTCATAGTGCGGCATATGCATGCGCCAATAGCCAACCTTGGCGAGAGTATTGGCCATGATCGCTGCCGAGACATCGCCGAGACCGCGAGTTATCTGGGCTGACGAATCTTGCACCGGCACAATCTTGCCGTGTAGTGAGTCCTTTTTTGTCAATACGACACCTAATGCAAGTACGGCGCGACGATAAAGTCCGAAGATATTCTTAAACTGCTTAGGCCAGTCTCACTTTTTGAAACTATAGCCTGGAATGACCTAGTTGAGTCAATATCTTCACCACAGTCTCATTAACGGTGTCATGAACGCGCACGTTGAATAAACCATTCCAAACCAAGTACGGTCTTTGTCTCGCCTGCGCTTGAATTACATGCCACAAAACTCTCTGTTCCTACAGCGTTCGGGCGATTAAGACCTTCATGATTTCGTTAGCGCCGCCATAGATTCTCTGGACCCGCGCATCTTTGAACATCTGGCCGATCGGATACTCGGTCATATAGCCATAGCCGCCGAACAGTTGCAGGCATTCGTCAACAATCTTGCACTGCAAATCACTGACCCAGTATTTGGCCATGGAGGCGGTTGCCGCATCGAGTTTGCCATTGAGCAATAAGTCTGTGCAGTGATTGACGAACACCTTGGCGACGGTCGCCTCGGTCTTGCACTCGGCCAGTTTGAACTGGGTGTTCTGGAAATCGATCAGGCGCTGACCGAAGGCTTTGCGATCCTTGACATAGTCAATGGTCACGGCAAGGGCGCGCTCGATCATGGCCATGCCCTGGATGGCGATGATGAGGCGTTCTTGCGGCAATTGCTGCATGAGCTGGATAAAGCCGCGCCCTTCTTCAGCACCGAGCAGGTTGGCCGTCGGCACACGCACATCATTGAAGAACAGTTCAGACGTGTCCTGACTTTCCTGGCCGACCTTGTGTAGGTTGCGGCCGCGCTCAAAGCCTTCAACCTCCTCGGTCTCAACAAAGATCAAGGAGGTGCCCTTGGAACCGAGGCTCGGGTCCGTCTTGCAGACGACACAGATCAGGTTGGCGGTCTGGCCATTGGTTATAAAGGTCTTTTGGCCGCTAATGACATAATGATTTCCGTCCTTGCGGGCGGTCGTCTTTATGCCTTGCAGGTCAGACCCGGTACCCGGCTCGGTCATGGCTATGGCGGTGACCAGCTCCCCAGATATGATCCGCGGCAGCCATTTTTGCTTCTGCTCTTCAGAGGCGTAATGGGCGATATAGGGGGCAACAATGGCATTGTGCAGGGTTATGCCAAAGCCTTCGACGCCCTTTAGGCCCATCTGCTCCATGATCACGACTTCATGGCGAAAATCCCCGCCTGCGCCGCCATAGGCTTCGGGCAGTGACACGCCGAGCAGCCCGGCCTCACCCGCAGTCGTCCAGAGCTTGCGGTCAACCACGCCATTATCGCGCCAGCGCTGGACATCGGCGGTGCTCGCATGCTGATCAAAGAAGCGGCCGACGGCACCCTCAAAAATGTTCAGCTCTTCGACGGCCATAAAGTCCGGCTTTTCAACGCTCAATATGCCCATGGTCTCGTCCCTTTAGGTTTTGCTTTTGTTATGGATTAGAAGGAGTCGGCGCTTAGGGCCATCATGGTTTCAGACCCAGTCTTAAGTTTGGCTAGGTGCGCGGGCGCGTCCGGCAAGAGGCGCTCAACAAAGAACCGGCCGGTGATCAGCTTGTCGGCATAGAGGGGATCGGTTGAGCCCTCGGCGATCTTAGCCAAGGCGGCCTTGGCCATCAGGGCCCACATATAGGCCGTACCCGTTAGGCCAAACAGATGCAGGTAATCGCTTGAAGCCGCGCCAGCATTGTCTGGGTTCTGTAGGCCGTTTTGCATCAGCCAAAGCGTGGCGTCTTGCAGCAGGGCCTTGGCGTCTCTCAAGCCGTCGAGATAGACCTTAAGGTCAGTATTGGCCTCGTTCTCGGCAAGGAAGCCATCGACCTCGGTAAAGAAGCTCATGACCGCCCGGCCGCCATTCGCTGCTAGCTTGCGACCGACCAGGTCGAGCGCCTGGATGCCATTAGTGCCCTCATAGATAAGGGTAATGCGCACATCGCGTAGATACTGGGAGGCAGCATAGTGCTCAGTAAAGCCCGAGCCACCATGAACCTGGAGTGAGTCCGAGGCGATCTTGAAGCCCTTATCAGTGAAAAAGCCCTTCAGGACCGGCGTCATAAGGCCCATATAGTCGCTGGCCTTTTGCCGGACTTCCGCATCGGGGCTCTTATGGGCCAGATCGCCATGCAGGGCGGTCCAGAGCAAAAAGGCGCGTCCGCCTTCGAGCAGGCATTTGGACTCCAGCAGCATGCGCCGTACATCGGGATGTACAATGATCGGGTCGGCCGGGCCGTCCGCATTTTTGGGCCCGGTCAGGCTGCGGCCCTGTAGGCGGTCCTTGGCAAAGGCAACGGCGCCCTGATAGGCGGCCTCGCCTTGCGACAGGCCTTGCAGACCAACGCCCAGGCGCGCCTCATTCATCATGACGAACATGATTTTCAGGCCATTGTTTTCTTCGCCGATCAGCCAGCCCTTGGCCTCCTCATAGGCCATGACGCAGGTGGCATTGCCGTGAATGCCCATTTTTTCTTCCAGGCCGACACAATTGGCACTGTTGCGTTCGCCAGGATTGCCGTTGGCATCGGGTAAGTGCTTGGGCACGATGAACAGGGATATGCCCTTAACGCCGCCGGGTGCGCCCTCAATCCGGGCCAAGACCAGATGGACGATGTTTTCGGCCATGTCGTGTTCGCCGCCGCTGATCCAGATCTTCTGGCCGGTAATGCGATAGGTACCGTCGGCCTGGGGCACAGCCTTGGTGCGAAGGAGGCCAAGATCAGTGCCGCAATGGGGCTCTGTCAGGTTCATGGTCCCGCCCCACTGGCCTGTGGCCAGCTTTGGCAGGTAAAGCGCCTTTTGGTCGTCCGACCCACCGGCCAGGATGGCCGAGTAACAGCCATGGGTCAGGCCTGGATACATGGAAAAGGCCATATTGGCCGAGGAGGACATCTCGCTATAGGCCAGGGTCACAACGGCGGGCAGGCCTTGGCCACCAAATTCGGGCTCGGAGCCAATGGCGGGCCATCCAGCCTCGACCATGGCCTGGTAGGCGGCCTTAAAACCTTCGGGCGTGGTGACCTTATGATCGGCGGACAGGACGCAGCCCTGGGTATCACCAACCTTATTCAAAGGCGCCAAGACCTCTTCACAGAACTTGGCCCCTTCGGTTAGGACCTGTTCGACCAGATCAAGCGATGCCTCAGCAAAGCCGGGAAGATCGCCATATTGGTCAATCTTTAGAACATCTTTTAAAATGAACATCTGATCGCGAACGGGGGCTCGATAGGTCATTTGGGTCCTGGTCCGTGAGAGTTTGCGTCAATCTAAGCCGTATGCGCAGCGTCCTGGTTGCCGTCAAGCCGAGCGCGTAAGACCTGATCATAATCGTCGGCTTGGGGCAAAAGGTCTGGCCGGATCTGGGCCAGTTGTCGCTCCATCCGCTCGCAGCCACCGCGCAATTGTTCGATCGCCCCGTCAATGTCTTCGCGCTGGGCTTCCAGCGCTGCGATCCGTTCGCGAAACTTTTTCAGCGACTTGGCCATCTGGGCGGCACCGCCATCATTCTCGTCATACAGGTCCAGAATTTCGCGGATTTCAGCGAGGCTCAGGCCCACGCGCTTACCGCGCAGGATCAGCTGCAGCCGTGCCCGGTCGCGGTGATTATAGACCCGGTTCATGCCGTCGCGGGCCGGGTACAGCAGACCCTTGTCTTCGTAAAAGCGCAGGGCGCGCGGGGTGACCTTAAATTCAACGCAAAGATTGCGGATCGTAAAGGTGCGTTCGGGCCGCCTTAGGTCCAGTGACATCTGACTTCTCCCTTTATTGTTTCGATGGATGATACTGCCCTTTACGTCAACGTCAAGATAGATTGCTTGGCTTTGGCGCGGCAAAAGCGAGCAAAACGTGGGGCCAGGAGGGTTAAAACACAATTCAGCTTAGCTTTTCTTGGTCTTCTGGCCTAAAGCAGCCCCCAACTTCGCCGCCTTTGTGCGCCCCGCGCCCTGTCAGGACCTTTATGCCCTTTTCTGTTAGCCACCCCGCCCTCAAACTCGCGCTCCAGGCGCAGGGCTATCTGGAACCCACCCCTGTCCAGGCTGCGGTCATGGAGGCGCGGGCCCTGGACCAGGACCTTTTGGTGTCGGCCCAGACCGGTTCGGGCAAGACAGTCGCCTTTGGCCTCGCGGCGGCCTCTACCCTGCTCGGCGATGAAGAGCGGGTGGGCCGGGCTGGCCCGCCCTTGGCCCTGGTGATTGCCCCGACCCGCGAATTGGCCATCCAGGTCAGCCGTGAATTGACCTGGCTCTATGGCAAGGCGGGTGCGGTGGTGGTGTCTTGCGTCGGCGGCATGGATGCGCGGCGCGAGCAAAGACTTTTGGCCAATGGCTGCCATATTGTCGTCGGCACGCCTGGGCGCCTTCGCGACCATATTGAGCGCGGACATCTGGACCTGTCGGGCCTAAAGGTGGCGGTGCTCGACGAGGCGGACGAAATGCTGGATCTTGGCTTTCGCGAAGATCTTGAATTCATCCTGGATGCAGCGCCAACCGAGCGGCGGACGCTCTTGTTCTCGGCGACCATTGCCAAGGATATTGCCGCCTTGGCTCGCCGGTTCCAGCGCGATGCCGTGCGCATTGACACGACCAGCTTGAATGAACCGCATGGCGATATTGAGTATCGCGTCATCAGTGTTGCGCCCAATGAGGTTGAGCGGGCTGTGGTCAATGTGCTGCGCCACATTGATGCGCCGGGTGCCTTGGTGTTCTGCTCGACACGCGAGACGGTGCGGCGGCTGTATTCTAGCTTGAGAGAGCGCGGCTTTGACGTGGTCACCTTGTCGGGCGAATTGTCCCAGCGGGAGCGTTCCGATGCCTTGCAGGCCCTGCGCGATGGCCGGGCGCGGGTCTGTGTCGCCACTGATGTCGCGGCGCGCGGTCTTGACCTCCCCGATCTTGGCCTAGTGATTCATGCCGATCTGCCCGTTAATCGCGCCGGACTCTTGCACCGCTCTGGCCGTACCGGCCGGGCTGGGCGCAAGGGGGTGTCTGTGCTCTTGGCCCCCTATCCCCGTCGTCGCCGGGTTGAGCAGATTCTGTCTTCGGCCAATATTGAGGCGGTTTGGAGCGGGCCGCCAACGGCCGAGGAAATCCGCGAGGGCGATATGAAGCGCCTGCTTGAGGATGCCAGCCTGACCGAGACCGGAACCGAGGAGGAGGTCGCCTTGGCGACGGCTATTTTGGCGACGCGCACGCCGATGGAGATCGCGACCGCCCTGATCCGCATGCGCCAGGCCGCCTTGCCAGCGCCAGAGGACATGTTTGACGATCCCCGCGCCAGCCTGGCCCCGCCGTCTCGCACCGCAAAGGAGCGCGGGCCGGACAGGGGTATGGATCGTGACCGCGGATTTGACCGGGACCGCGAGGGCGGCCGTCCGGAACGTTTGGCCCCCGAAGACGTGGTCTGGTTTCGCCTATCGACCGGCCGTCAGAACAATGCTGATCCGAAATGGCTGATCCCCCTGATTTGCCGCGCTGGCCATGTCACCAAGAAGGATATTGGCCAGATCAAGATTTTCGATCGCGAAACCAAGTTCGAAATCAGCAAGGCGGCTGAAGCGCGCTTTACGGCGGCGGTTAAGGCGGCGGCTGAGAGCGGTCAGGACCAGGACATGCGGATTGAACCGGCTGTGGCACCCGCAGGTGCGCGCGGTGATGGTCGCCGAGAACATGGCCCACGCGGCGCTGGCCCTAGGGGTGATGGCCACGGGGGTTCTGGCCCTCGCAGCGCCGGGCCAAGAGACTCTAGCCCCCGCGACGCTGGATCACGAGACCTTGTCCAGCGCCAATATGCCCCGCGCCCGGCTCCAAAGCGCGACTTCGTGCCCCGCGAGGCCAATCCCAGGGCTGAAGGCGAAGCGCCGGCGCGCAAGGCCTATGTTAAGCCTGCCCGCGAATGGAACCCGATAGACGGCGCCGCCGAAGGCGCTAGCCGGCGTCCGTCAAAGCCGTTGAATCCGAATAAGAAGCCCAGCTTTGACAAGCCACCGGGCCCTGGGTCCAAGCCCGTCTTTGAGAAAAAGGCGTCTTATGGAAAGCGGGCCACGCCGGGCGAGGGCAAGCCTTTCTTTCCCAAAAAGCCAAAATCCAAAAAAGGAAAGCCGAACGGCTAAGACCCCAAGGCCCAAGTTAGGAGCAATGCATGGAAACCCGTGACAGCAATGGCGCCCTCTTGGCCGACGGCGATAATGTAACCCTGATCAAAGACCTAAAGGTCAAGGGCCTGGTCCTGCGCACTGAATTTGTCAAAAAAGCCTGAGATGCGCGACAAGCGCCCTGAAACCATGCCAAACTTCCATCCCTATCAGTCTAGGGGGCAGTAAAGATGAATCGGCGTTTTACCTATTTTGTCATGGGCGCCATGGTGCTCGGCATTCTGGTGGGCTTTGTCTTGAACAAGACCCTAACCGATCCAGCCCAGGTTAAGGCGGCGGCCGGCGGCCTCAATATTGTCACCGACATCTTTTTGCGCCTGATCAAGATGATTATCGCGCCCCTGGTCTTCTCCACCCTGGTGGTTGGTATTGCCCATATGGAGGATGCGGCCACCATTGGCCGGGTCGGGGCCAAGACCATGGCCTGGTTTATCGGGGCCTCGATCGTCTCGCTCACGATCGGTCTCTTGATGGTGCATTTGCTGGCCCCAGGGGTTGGATTGGGCCTGCCTTTGCCAGAGGCTACCGCCACCAGCGCGGTCGATGCCAGCACCCTGTCGCTCAAAGACTT
>JBILKO010000038.1:0-20732 GCA_044376615.1 Caulobacteraceae bacterium | reverse complement strand
GGTCCTGGCCAGGGCTGGCGAGATCAAGCAGGACAAGCGCCGCCAGACCCTGATCGATTTTGCCGACCAGATCCGCCTGTCGCGCGAGCTGGTAAGGCTGGATGTCAAGACACCCATGCCGGTGCCCATGGCTGAGCTGGTGGTTGAGGACCCGCACGGCCCCTCCCTGACCGCGTTTTTGGACGAGATGGAGTTTCGCACCCTGGCCCGGCGGGTTGGCGATGGCGGGGCGGGTGCCCGCGCCGCCTCCAGCGCCATGACCCGGCCTGCTGGCAATCCGGTATCGGAGGCCAAGGCCCCGACCCTGGCCCCGCGCCCCTATTCGCCGCAAGAGACGGCGGCCGAACCGGTCATTGCTCACAGCGTGGATACCAGCGCCTATGCCTGTGTGCGCGATCTGGAAACACTCGAGGCCTGGATTAAGCGCGCGACTGAGGTTGGCGTCGTCGCCTTTGATACCGAGACCGATGCCCTGTCCTCAGCCAATGCGGGCCTGGTCGGCATATCGCTCGCCGTCGCGGCGGGTGAGGCCTGTTATATCCCGCTCGCCCACCGTCAGGCTGATGGCCTCTTGCTGGATGGCCCAGCGGCTCTGGACCAGATCCCGCTGGAGGCGGCCATTGCGCGGCTAAAGCCGCTCTTGGAAAATCCCGCCGTGCTCAAGGTCGGGCAGAATATCAAATATGATCTGGGCGTCATGTCGCGCTATGGCATCACTGTCGGGCCAATCGATGACACCATGCTGATCTCCTATGTGCTGGAGGCGGGCCTGCATGGTCATGGCATGGATGAGTTATCGCAATTATGGCTGGGCCATAGTCCGATCAGTTTCAAGACCGTAACCGGGACCGGCAAGGCGCAGAAGAGCTTTGACCAGGTCGATCTGGTCGCCGCCACCGCCTATGCCGCTGAAGACGCCGATATTACCCTTCGCCTCTATAACATCTTGCGCCCACGTCTGGCAGCCGAGGGCTTGCTGAGTGTCTATGAGACCCTAGAACGGCCCCTGCCCGCCGTCCTGGCTGGGATGGAATGTGCAGGCATCAAGGTCGATCAAGAGCGCCTGCGCCAGCTGTCGCACGAATTTGCCCTGCGCATGAGCGATCTGGAAACCCAGGCGCAAGAGCTTGTCGGCCACCCGTTCAATCTGGCCAGCCCCAAACAGATTGGTGATATCTTGTTTGGCGAACTGGGCCTGCCCGGCGGCAAAAAGACCGCGACAGGGGCCTGGAGCACCGATGCCGCCGTTCTGGAAGACCTGGCCCTGACTGGCCATGCCCTGCCCAAGGTCTTGCTGGATTGGCGGCAATTGGCCAAGCTGCGCGGCACCTATACAGAGGCCCTTGGCGCGGCCATATCGCCAAGGACGGGGCGGGTGCATACCTCGTTCTCGCTGGCGGCGACCACGACAGGGCGCCTGTCCTCATCCGACCCCAATTTGCAAAACATTCCGGTGCGCACCGAGGAAGGGCGAAAGATCCGTCAGGCCTTTATTGCTGAGCCCGGCCATGTCCTGATCAGCGCCGATTATAGCCAGATTGAGCTGCGGCTGCTGGCCCATATGGGCGATATTCCGCAGCTAAAAAAGGCCTTTGCGGAGGGGCTGGATATTCACGCCATGACGGCGTCAGAAATGTTTGGCGTGCCGATTGACGGCATGGACCCCATGATCCGGCGTCAGGCCAAGGCGATCAATTTTGGCATAATCTATGGCATATCCGGCTTTGGCCTGGCCAATCAGTTATCCATCCCGCAGGACCAGGCCTCGGCCTATATCCGCACCTATTTTGACCGCTTTCCCGGCATCCGCGCCTATATGGACAAGACTAAGGCCGAGGTGCATGCCCAGGGCTATGTGACCAGCCTGTTTGGCCGCAAGATCAATATTCCCGATATCCGCGCCAAGGCCGCCGGCATGCGCCAATTTGCTGAACGCGCGGCGATCAATGCGCCTTTGCAAGGCACGGCCGCCGATATTATCCGCCGCGCCATGGCCCGCATGCCCGTAGCGCTTGCGAAGGCCGGGCTTAAAAGCCGTATGCTGTTACAGGTCCATGACGAATTGGTGTTTGAGGCGCCGCTGGACGAGGCCGACGCCGTCTGCGCCCTGGCCAAGTCGGTTATGGAAAAGGCTGCCGAGCCCGCCGCCCAGATCAGTGTGCCCCTGATTGTCGCGGCCAGGGCCGCCAGCAATTGGGACGCCGCGCACTAGGGACAAGATTTTGCCGCATAGGCCTGAGATTGAAGGCCTTGGGTTTAAACACTAGGGTTCTATCCCGGCGGGTCGGCGCAAACGACCCGCTATTCCAGGTGACACATGGCTAAGATTACGCTTGTTGATGATGACGAAAACATTGTGACCTCGGTCTCCCTGGCCCTGGAAAGCCATGGCCATGTGATCAAGGCCTATTATGACGGCGCAGCCGGTCTGGCGGCGCTGGAAAATGATCCGCCGGATCTGGCCATATTGGACGTCAAGATGCCGCGTCTGGACGGGATGGAGGTCTTAAGGCGCCTGCGCCAATCCTCAAACCTGCCGGTGATCATCTTGACCTCCAAGGACGAGGAGATTGACGAGATCCTCGGCTTTAATCTCGGGGCCGACGATTATATCCATAAGCCCTTTAGCCAGAGGCTCTTAATCGAACGGGTCAAGGCGATTTTGCGCCGGACCAGCGAGGATCAAGACGAGGGTCCAGCCGCCAATAATGCGTCTCGCCTGATCAAGCGCGGCCGCCTAACGCTCGATACAGCCCGGCACGATTGCCACTGGGATGGCCATGCGGTCAAATTGACCGTGACCGAGTTCTTGCTGCTCCAGGCCTTGGCCCAGCGCCCAGGCTTTGTCAAAAGCCGCGACAATCTGATGGATGCGGCCTACGAGGATCAGGTCTATGTCGATGACCGCACCATAGACAGCCATATCAAACGCATGCGGCGCAAGTTTCGTCAGGTGGACGACCAGTTTGATGCAATAGAAACCCTGTATGGCGTTGGCTACCGATACCGCGAATCCTGATCGGCTGAAGCGCTGGCGACGGCGGGGACAGCGCTTCCTGCCCGGCTCCCGGCTAGGCCAGCTGATCATTGCCCTAAACCTTTTGGGCCTGGCCATATTGATTGGCGGGGCCCTGGTTCTGAACGAGCTGCGCCGGGGCCTGGTCAATGCGCGCATCGATAGCCTGACCACCCAGGGCGAATTTATCGCTAATGTGATCGACCGGGCCGCCACCCAGGGCGAGCCTGTGCCCATGCTCGAGACCGACCGCGCCGCCGAGACCTTGCAGCTTCTGTTTATCCCCCACTCCCAGCGCGCACGCCTGTTCGATGCCCAGGGCCAGCTGATTGCCGATAGCTATATTGCCGCCGACCGGGTGGAGCGCCGCATCCTGCCGCCCGCCCGCAAGCCCGGCGAGCCAGAGCCAAAGACCGCTAATCCCAATGCCAAGCCCGCCGGTGAAGCGGCGGCGCGCCAGGCCCTGAACCGCGAAATCGCCATGGCCTTACAAGGGCAATCAGTCGCCGGTATGCGGATGGGTGATAATGGCCAGCGCCTGGTCTCGGTCTCGATTCCGCTGCGCCATGTCGAGGCGGTCTTGGGCGTCCTAACGCTCGAGGCCGGGGATGTCGACGCGATCATTGCCGCCGAGCGCAAGGCCCTGATGCCCTTTATCCTGATGGCCATAGGCGTATCCTTGGCCTCATCCTTCTTCCTGATCCGCATGATTGCCCAGCCCGTGCGGCGCCTGGCTAGGGCCGCCGACCGGGTTAGGTTATCGCGGGCGCGGGCCATATCCTTACCTGACCTGTCGGACCGCGATGACGAGCTGGGCGATCTTAGCCGCGCACTGGAGGCCATGACGGCGGCCCAGTCGGTGCGCATGGACGCGATCGAGCGATTTGCCGCCGATGTGGCGCATGAGATCCGCAACCCCCTAACCTCAATCCGCTCTGCCACCGAAACCCTAGATCTCGTCTCCGATCCCAAGGCGCGCGAGCGATTGATGACCATCTTGAAACAAGATGTCAGCCGCCTTGACCGCCTGATCACCGATATTTCCAATGCCTCAAGGCTAGATGCCGAACTATCGCGCGATGCGCCCCGGCCAATCGATCTCAACCTCCTGATCAGCGACATTATCCGGCTCTATGTCGAGGCCTCTGGGCCCGATGAGGTTGCCGTCAGCTATCAGGCCCCCGAAAGCCTTGATCCCTTGCTGATCAGTGGCCGCGAGGGCCCCTTAAGCCAGGTTCTGCGCAATCTGGTCGATAATGCCCGTTCCTTTGCGCGGCTGGGCAAGCTGGGCGAGGGCGGCCAGGTACGGGTCCAGACGATCAAGAACGGCCCGCAGATCCTAGTTACGGTCGAGGATGATGGGCCAGGCATACCGCCGGAAAATCTCGAGACCGTGTTTGAGCGGTTCTATACCTCCAGGCCAAAGGGCGCGGCCTTTGGCGGTAATTCCGGGCTTGGCCTATCAATCGCCCGCCAGATTATCGAGGCCCATGGCGGCAAGATCTGGGCCGAAAACCATGGCGCCGGGGCCCGGTTCTGCCTGCAACTGCCGCTGCTGCCCGCATGATGCCGATCCTGCATGCCAGCCTGATCGCGCGGTATGCCGAGCGCCAATGGCAAGGCGTCCTGATCCTTGGGCCATCCGGGGCTGGGAAGAGCCATCTGGCGCTCAAGGCGATTTCGGCGGGCTGGCGGCTGGTGGCCGATGACCAGGTCATTGTCTGGTCTGACCATGGCCATGTTTTTGGCCGGGCGCCGAAAACCCTAGCCGGTCTGATCGAGGTACGCGGCCTGGGCATCGTGAAGGCCCCAAGTCCCGTCTTGGCCTTTTCGAAGATCGTTATGGTCGCGCATCTAGCGTCCGCCGACACGATCGAGCGCTGCCCAGAGGCAAGCCAAGAGACCCTTGCGGGCCTGTCTAGTCCGGCCCTTAGGCTCGATCCATTTTCAGAAGTTTCGCTGTCAATCCTCAGCTTGGCACTGGACCATCTTCCCGTTGACGAATAAGCAGCGTATCAAGCTCGTCGCGACGGCAAAAATGGCCGCGCGCGGGAGGGGTCCCGTGAGAGGCAAGGCATGATTGGGCTGGTAATCGTCACCCACGGGCGACTAGCGCTAGAATTTGTCCAGGCTATGGAACACGTGGTCGGGCCCCAGGTCGGGGTGGCTGCGGTCTGTATTGGCCCCGATGACGATATGGAACAGCGTCGGCGTGATATTCTACAGGCCGCCGCCCAGGTCGATACGGGCGATGGGGTCATCCTTCTGACTGACATGTTTGGTGGCACGCCGTCAAACCTGGCCATTTCGGTGATGGAACAGACCCATGCCGAGGTCATTGCGGGCTTGAACCTACCCATGCTGATCAAGCTAGCCAGTGTGCGCGGCCGCGAAAGCCTTGAGGCCTGCGTGGCCCATGCCCAGGAAGCTGGGCGCAAATACATATCCGTCGCTTCTTACGTTCTGGCAGGGGAAAAGTGAGCCTGAGCCGTACCGTCGATATCATTAATGAGCGCGGCCTCCATGCCCGCGCCTCGGCCAAGTTCGTCAAGCTGGCTTCAAGCTTTGACGCCGAAATCACGGTCAGCCGGGACGGCCAGAGCGTCGATGCCCGCTCAATCATGGGCCTGATGATGTTAGCTGCCGGGATCGGCTCCAGCATTGATATCTCAGCCGAAGGCCCGCAGGCCGCCGAGGCCCTGGACGCGCTGTCAGCCCTGGTCGCCGCTCGGTTCGACGAAGAGCGTTAGGGCGCCAAAGTCTATTGTGACGTGACTCGCATTCTAGCTCGCTAGATCCGCGTCAAATGGCGCATCGCAGTATCAAAGTTGCTGCCTCTGTTTCCTCGACTGTGAATCCGCCAAATGCCATGGCAAACCTAGTGATCCTTAATGCTTTTTCCACTTCACTGGGATGCGCAGATAGGTGACGCCGTTCGATTGCGCCTGGTCGAAATGGCCGGCACGAATATTGACTTGGATCGAGGGTAGCAGCAGCTTGGGCACCGAGAGGCTGGAGTCCCGCTGCTCGCGCAAGGCGACGAAATCGTCTTCGCTAATGCCATCATGGACGTGCACGCTTGACCGACGTTGCTCACCCACCGTCGTCTCCCAGCGATATTCATCGCGGCCCGGTGCTTTATAGTCGTGGCACATAAACAACCGCGTTTCGTCTGGTAGCGCTAATAGGCGGCGGATAGATCGATAAAGGGTCCTCGCATCCCCGCCCGGAAAGTCAGCGCGCGCGGTGCCATAGTCCGGCATGAAAAGCGTATCCCCGACAAACACGGCATCACCGATCCGATAGGCGATGTCGGCAGGTGTGTGCCCCGGGACGTGCAGGACCTCTACAGCAAGCTCGCCGATCATAAAATGCTCGCCATCATCGAACAACCGGTCGAAGTCGGATCCGTCCGTCCTCAGATCGTCTAACGCGAAGACCGGGCGGAAGAGCTTTTGCACGTCGCGGATGTGCGTGCCAATGCCAATCCAGCCCCCGGTATGCGCCTTGATGAACGGCGCGGCTGACAGGTGGTCGGCATGAGCATGCGCCTCCAGAACCATCGCGATCTGCCAGTCATGGTCGTGCGCGAAGGCCATAATCCGTTCGGCGGATCGCGTGTCAGCGACCCCACTGGCCATGTCGAAGTCAAGCACCGGGTCGATCACTGCAGCAGTGCGCGTCACCGGATCGCCGACCAGATAGCTGATCGTGTTTGTCGGCTCGTCGAAAAAGGCCTCGATGAAAGGGTGCGTCATGATCATCCTCCGTTATGGCTTGCATATATATCAGATAATGCTAAATTAGCAATATATAATGGAGTGGCGCAAATGCTCAAACCGTCGATAGACTTGGTGACTTTTGAAGCAAGGGCTGGCGAGGTTGCCGATACGCTGAAAGCGATCGCCAATAGGCGACGGCTAATGCTGCTGTGCAAGCTCGTCGAACATGGCGAGTTGATGGTCAGCGACCTCGCGCGCGAGGTCGGCCTATCCCAATCTGCCTGTTCACAGCACTTGGGAAAAATGCGGGACGAAGGCCTCGTCACCTTTAGGCGGGAAAGCCAGGCGCTCTGGTACGCGATCGCCGATCCCCGCGTCGAAACGCTGCTCGCTACCCTCTATCAACTCTATTGCAAGGATTAACGCCATGACGCTTGCGACCCTTTCCCCTGCCGATACGCGAGTCGCGCTCGATGCCGGTGTTCGCCTAATCGATATTCGCAGTGCCGACGAACATGCGCGCGAGCGAATCCCCGGCGCGCTGAACGTGCCGCTCGACCAGATCGGCGATCTGCCGCGCGACGAGCAGCCAATTATATTCCACTGCAAGTCCGGGATGCGCACATCGGCCAATGCCGCAACGCTGGCGGCCGCTTCAAACGGTTCCCAAGCCCATATCCTCCTGGGCGGGATCGATGCGTGGCGCAACGCAGGACACGCCACCATTGCCGATCAGTCTCAGCCAATAGAGATCATGCGGCAGGTGCAGATCACCGCCGGGGCGCTGGTGCTCGTCGGGGTGTTACTGGGTCTGTTTGTTGCCCCCGGCTTCTTCGGTCTATCGGCATTCATCGGTGCGGGACTGATGTTCGCAGGGATCACGGGCTGGTGTGGCATGGCGAACCTGCTCCGGATCATGCCGTGGAACCGGCGCGTGCTGGGCTGACATGATCATGACCACAGCGACCATAATAGCCGCGCTCGCCTCGGGCGGCGTGATTGGGCTCATCCTTGGCCTGATAGGCGGGGGCGGGTCTATCCTTGCCGTGCCTTTGTTAATCTATGTTGTGGGGATTGGATCGCCCCATGCTGCGATCGGTACGGCTGCCGTGGCGGTCACCGTCAATGCGTTCGGTAGCCTGATTGGCCATGCGCGTGCCGGGCGGGTGAAGTGGCGGTGCGCTGGGGTGTTCTCGGTATCGGGCATGATCGGCGCAGCACTGGGCGCGGAGCTGGGCAAGGCGTTCGATGGCAAACGGCTGCTGGTTTTATTTGGGCTGCTGATGATCGTTGTCGGCCTATCGATGCTTCGCGAGCGCCGGACAGCGGAAGCACCCAATGTTCGGCTGACCCTAGATAGTGCCGCCGCCCTGCTGCCGCGGTTGGTTCCGATCGGACTGGGCGTCGGCCTCGCCGCCGGGTTCTTCGGCATCGGGGGCGGCTTCTTGATCGTACCAGGACTGATCTTCGCGACCGCTATGCCCTTGCCATATGCAATCGGCACTTCGCTGGTGGTCGTCACCGCCTTGGGGCTGACCACGGCGACGTCCTATGCCACGTCAGGGATGGTGGATTGGGCCGTGACAGGACTGCTTGTCGCGGGCGGGGTCGGGGGTACGATCATTGGTATCACGCTGAGCAAGGTGCTTAGTACGCACAAAGGCTTGCTGGAGCGTGGGTTCGCCATCATTGTAATCGCGGTCGGTGGGTACGTCGTCGCATCATCACTATAAGGTTGCGACCTTCCCGAAATTGGACGTTCGACGTTAGAATGTGCCTGCAAAGCGTATACGCCACGCCTGCCGGACCATCGAATCTCTAATCACACCTCAACCAAATTCATATAAAGATATCTTTATGTCTTTATTGTCGCGTTAAGCCTAAGGCGCTATAGACGGGCAACAAATTTCCCGTCAGGAGCCCGACGTGCCCGATTACATTATCAAAGATATCAGCCTTGCCGCTTTCGGGCGCAAAGAAATCGCCATTGCCGAGACCGAGATGCCGGGCCTGATGGCCACGCGCGAGGAATATGGCAAGGCCCAGCCGCTCAAGGGCGCGCGGATCGCCGGCTCCTTGCACATGACCATCCAGACGGCGGTTCTGATCGAGACCTTGCAGGCCCTCGGCGCCGATGTGCGCTGGGCCTCGTGCAATATCTTCTCGACCCAAGACCATGCCGCTGCGGCGATCGCTGCGGCGGGAACCCCGGTCTTTGCCTTTAAGGGCGAGAATCTGGTTGAGTATTGGGACTATGCGCACAAGATTTTTGAATGGTCGGACGGTGGCTATCCCAATCTGATCCTTGATGATGGCGGCGACGCCACCTTGCTCTGCGTGCTTGGGCCTAAGGCTGAAAAGGATCCTAGCGTCCTGAACAATCCGCAAAATGAGGAAGAAGAAGCCCTGTTTTCGGTGATGAAGCGCTATTTGAAGGAAAAGCCAGGCTTCTACTCGGCCATTCGCGACGCGATCAAGGGTGTGTCGGAAGAAACCACGACCGGCGTGCACCGCCTTTATCAAATGGCAACCAAGGGCGAGCTGCCCTTCCCGGCCATTAATGTGAATGACAGCGTCACCAAGTCCAAGTTCGACAACCTCTATGGCTGCCGCGAAAGCCTGGTCGATGCCATTCGTCGCGGTACGGACGTCATGTTAGCCGGTAAGGTCGCCGTGGTTTGCGGTTATGGCGATGTGGGCAAGGGCTCAGCCGCCAGCCTGCGCAATGGCGGCGCGCGCGTTGTTGTCACCGAGATCGACCCGATCTGCGCCCTGCAAGCGGCCATGGAAGGCTATGACGTCCAGACCCTGGACGAGATGGCTGGCAAGGCCGACATCTTTGTCACCGCGACCGGCAATAAGGATGTGATCACGGTCGATCACATGCGGGCCATGAAAAACAATGCCATTGTCTGCAATATCGGCCATTTCGACTCTGAGATTCAGGTCGCTGGCCTGCGCAATTTCAAATGGGACGAGATCAAGCCCCAGGTGCATCATGTCGAGTTTCCAGATGGCAAGAAGATCATTCTTCTGTCCGAAGGCCGCCTGGTTAATCTCGGCAATGCCACAGGTCACCCGTCCTTTGTGATGAGCGCCAGCTTTACCAACCAGACCCTGGCCCAGATCGAGCTTTGGACCAATGGCAAGGCCTATGAGAACCAGGTCTATACCCTGCCCAAGGCCCTGGACGAAAAGGTTGCGCTTTTGCACCTGGCCAAGCTGGGCGCCAAGCTGACCACCCTGACCAAGGACCAGGCCGATTATATCGATGTGCCCCAGGCCGGACCGTTCAAGCCCGAGCATTACCGCTACTAAGAAACCATAGCCAAGCCAGGGCGATCAGGGGCATAAAGACGCCATGTCCCGCGCCCTGATCTTGTCGAGTTTTGTTGCCGCCAGCCGCGTTGGCGGCGGGGCCCAAAGCCTTGCGCTTAGCGTGCTTGGTATTGAGCCAGTGTTGGTACCCACAGTGCTGTTTGGCCGCCACCCTGGCCTGGGCGCGCCCGGGGGCGGCGCGGTCGCGCCCGAGGTGTTTCGCTCCATCCTGTCGGGGATTGAGGCCAAGGGCGAATTTGCGCGCTTTAGCCTGGTGCTGACCGGCTATTTTTCCCACCCTGATCAAGTTGCCGCCGCTGCGGAAACCATCAATCAGGTGCGAGCGGCGCGAAAGGCGGCAGCTGCCGCCCCGCCCCTGATCTTTATCGATCCAATCCTTGGCGATGAGGGCAAGGGCCTTTATGCCCAACCCGCTGTCGCCGATGCGATTAAAGCCCACCTTGTGCCCCGCGCCGATATTCTGGCCCCCAATGCCTGGGAACTCAGCTTTCTGACCGGCATAGCGATAACCGATCCCATAACTGCCAGCACGGCCGCAAGAGCGCTTAAAGCGACCGTCGTCGTCTCGTCTATACCGAGCGGCGATCAGATCGGGGTGGTTTTGGCGACACCCAGCGAAGCCTGGCTGGCTAGTCATGCCAAGCTTGAGCGTGCGCCCAATGGTGTAGGTGACCTGTTAAGCGTCCTCATGGCCTATGCCTGCCTCGGCGGGCTTACCCCACACCAGGCCTTGACCCAAGCGGTTGGAGGCGTGTTTGAGACCTTAAAGGCCGCTGGCGACGAGGACGATTTGCCCATCGTGGCCATGGGCAGGACGCTGTCGGACGAAAGCGATCAGGTCAGCCTGATCCTATTGGACTAGGGCCATGAGCCAGGCGATCGAGATCCACGGCACCTGCGCGCCACGTTTTGGTGCGGTTCGGCCCGTGTTTGAAGCGCATTTCCTGGCCGGCGAGGAGATCGGGGCGCGGTTTGCCTTAGCCCAGCACGGCCAGATTGTCGTCGACCTCTATGCCGGGCATAGTGATCTTGCCCGCACCAAGCCGTTTGACGCCCAGACCCTGACTCCAATCTTTTCCTGCACCAAGGCGATTGCGAGCCTGATGATTGCCCGGCTCGTGGACCTGGGCCTCATGGCCTATGACCAGCCGCTGTCTTCTATCTGGCCAGAGTTTGGGGCCGCCGGGAAGGCGGACATCACCCTGGAACAGGTCCTGTCTCACCAGGCCGGCCTTTGCGGGCTTGAGGGCCCATTTGACCCACAGCTTTGGTATGATCCTGAAACCATAAGTGCGCGGCTTGCCGCCATGGCCCCGCTTTGGCCGCCAGGCAGCGCCAGTGGCTATCACCCGATCACAGTCGGATATCTGGTCGGTGAGATTTTTAGGCGGCTTGACGGCCGAAGCCTGGGCACCGCCCTGCGCGAGGACCTCTGCCAGCCGCTCGATCTCGATCTATGGATTGGCTTGCCCAGTTCCGAGCATGACCGCTGTGCGCAGTTGCAAAGGCCACGATCCTTGCCCAATCTTGGCCCCATGACCGAGGCGCGGCGGCTAGCCTTTGGCACACCTTGGTCAGCCCCTGGAGGCCGGGAATCTGCTGCCTGGCGGAGTATGGAAATCCCTTCGGCCAATGGTCATGCCACAGCCCCTGCCTTAGCAAGGCTAATGAGTGTTCTGGCATGTGACGGCCAATTGTATGGCAGGATGATCTTGTCGAAGACTATTGCCCAAGCGGTCATGCGCGAGCGCATCCAGGGCGATGATCTAGTCCTACCCCGCTATGTGAGCTGGGGTGCAGGCTTGATGCGCAATGATGTTACTGAAATATATGGCCCCGGTCTAAACAGTGTCGGCCATTATGGCTGGGGCGGATCCTGTGTCTTTGCGGACCCGGATACGGGCCTGTCCGGGGCCTATGTGATGACGCGGCAATCCGCCTATTTGGTTGCAGACCCAAGGGCGATGGCCCTGATAAGCGCCGCCTATCAGGGCATTGCCTAGTCTTCGGACACGCCCAGCCGTGTAAAGCAATCCAGGACCGTGCTCACCTCGTCACGCATAATGTCGAGCAGGGTCACAGCATTCTTATGGCTTGCCCTTGCGACTTCATCCTTAGGCAGCGACGAGAGAAGCTCGCCGGTTGAAATACAGTCCAATAGAGCGAGCGCCCTAACCGCGTGGTCCTTAGCCTGGGTTAAGGGATCACGATCATAAAAGGTAATCCGAGCCTCGCCCGAACATTCGTTAGAGTAACGATCAGCAATACTGATGACGTCAGGCTCGCCTTTTTTCATTTGTGACTTCCTTATTTGCTATTTGGAGGTTGCGTCCCAGGTCGCACAAACGCACTACGCAGCCTTGGCGGTCTCAGCCAATCCAATCAAAGGCGCCTTAAGTCCAAGGGATTTGCGAAAAGTGCTTAGCGCTTCAACGCTAACTTCAATCGCCAGGGCACCGATTTCTTCGCCATTCACAGTTTGTGGCAAGCCAAGCGGCTCACACTGCCAACCGACTGACAAGACCTGTGGCAAAAACGCCATGTGGGTTACCGAGACATATCGCCGGATTCCATAAAGCAGCCCAAATTCCATCAAGGCCGTGCACAGATGGCGTCGAACAACGGATGGGTCTGCGACCTTAGGCGCGGTGCAAAGGCGCGTGATTTCCCAGACATCTTCCGACTGCGGTGGCCCACCTTCACACAAAAATGGAAAAAGCTCGCTCATGAGATGCGGGCGGGTCGTGGGAATTAGCCGCACCGAGCCCATATGCGCGCGGGTCTCTGGGTCGGTGACCATGAGGTATACAGCGTCTTCGTTGTCGAATTGATCAATCTCAAACTTCCCATCAATAACGGGAACGTCCCATTTCAGAAAATCAACAAACACCTGCTTACGATGCCGGTGCATCGACTCCAGCTCAGGTGTAAAGCCTTGACGATTCTCTGCGCCCACAACCTTAATCATCTCATACCCCTTTCGATTGAACTGGGTCGAGCCTAAGGGTCTGCGTTAAAACATGCTATTCCCCCAACGAGGGGATATGTGTCACTCAATAATGTCAGAAAAAGTAAGCTGACTGTTATAGAGCGCCCTAATGACCAGCTGGGTCCGCGATGCAACGCCATAGCGGCGTTTTGCGTCTTCGACATGTTGGTGAACGGTCTGATTGCTGATCCCCAGCATTTTGGAAATGTCCCAATCGCTCTTCCCACGACCAACAAGCACGACGCAGTCCAATTGCCTAGGGGTCAAACGTTTGACTGTCGTTTCGAGTCCCGCGTCTTCGACAGCCTTGCGCGCGATCCGGCGCGCCGCTTCAAAAGTAAAGCAAGCGACATACTGCGCCGCAGGAAGCGAGGCCTCAGGCAGGTTGGACCCACGGCTCACGCTCATGGAGCACGATCCCATGGTTTCACCTGGAACATGCATAGGTACCGTAAATCCTTCGCCGAACCCGCGCCGCTCCCATTCCGCTAATATTTCGATTTGGCGGTCACTTAGGCTAAGGAGGTCGGGAAGCTGGGACCAGACAAATCCGACGGAGCGCTGTTGGCACGCCATGATCACTGGATTATCTGCGAAGTATCGCCGCGCCCGCATCAAATCGAGCCACGTGTCTGGGTAGTTGCTTAGACGGATAACGTTCTCAGGAATGACCGACCCTGGCACGTGGTGCACAAAGGCGTACTGGTCGAAGCCCAATTCCTGCATGACATTAGCCAGGAGCGGCTCAAGCTCACTCAAGGCGGTAACCTTATTGGCCTCGCGGACAAAGGCCTGTACGTCTTGAAACTGACCCATCACAAACCCCCAGAGTTAACGAATAACTACCTAAATAGGCATGAATCGCAAGTCGTCTTTAGGTGGAGGTATGACAAAAATCAAAACCAGGCGCACGTCGCCCGCGTCTCAGCGAGCCTCTAGCCATAATTGTAGATCAGACTAGCCGACCTAGCTAGCGATACGGCTATGGTCTAGTTCGTCTTCGCGCGCCAGTTCCTGGGCAATATTGACGATTACGCGGCGACGACCCGCCGACAGGATCGAGGAATAGGCCTTGATCAGTTCAACGGCACCGGTTTCCTTTAACTGGACCGCCTCAATCGCGACCTGGTCCGACACCTCGCCCTCAACATCCAGATCACCAATCAGGTCCTGAACCCGACATTTCAGGGTGCGCGCAATATCGACCAGACGGGAGAAACTGACCCGATTGGCACCGCGCTCATACTTTTGGATTTGCTGGAAAGTCAGGCCAATCTGACTAGCAAGGTCGTCTTGGGACAGGCCCAATGATTTACGGCGGATCCGGATCCGGGCACCTAGGGCAATATCCAACGGATGTGACACATGCTCGGCAATCATAGCATTTCCTTTAGGCAACCCCCCGTTGCGGTGTAGAGCGTATGCAAAAAAAATGACGGGCTGTCCAATAAAAAATGGGCCTTTTAGAGTTATCAAGCACAATACTATTTATGGGCGCAATTAACCAATAATCTTCCCGCATATGCGCCCGACCGGGCGATTGAAATGAAACAATATCTACACGTTAAAGTATACTTGCAGTGAAAAATTTAAATAACCTATATTATTTACAGCGCGGTAAGTCGTATTTCGCACATGAAAACTATCATTCAGGAACGTATTAATGCGAAAAATCAAAACCGCTAAATAAATAGCGAACTATACGATTATGAATACATGCCACACACAAAAGCGGCCGAAATCAAGATTCGGCCACCCTAATTAGTGTAATCAAATCAAAACAGGTCTCGACGTGCGCCAAAACCTGCCAATGATCTTGTTTTCACAGGCAGGCAGTTCGCCGATGTGCTTGGCCTAGTCCTCGCGCATGCGCTTCTTGCGGAAGGATGGATTAAGCACTTCCTTCCGCAACCGGATGGATTTGGGCGTCACTTCTACCAACTCATCATCTTCGATATAGGCAATGGCTTGTTCCAAGGTCATGCGGCGCGGCGGCGTTAGGCGAATGGCCTCATCCTTGCCAGAGGCGCGCACATTGGTCAGCTGTTTGGCCTTGAGCGGATTGACATCCAGGTCGTCGGAGCGGCTGTTTTCGCCGATAATCATGCCTTGATAGGTTTTTTCGCCGCCGCCAACAAACATGATGCCGCGCGCCTCGAGGTTCCAAAGCGCATAGCTGGCCGTCTCGCCCTCGGAATTGGAGATCAAAACGCCGTTACGGCGGCCCTCAATCGCGCCCTTATGGGGCTCATAGTGCGAGAAAACCCGGTTCAAAACGCCCGAACCGCGCGTATCGGTCAAGAACTCGCCCTGATACCCAATCAAGGACCGTGACGGCGCCATAAGCGCGATACGGGTCTTGCCTGCACCCGATGGGCGCATATCGGTCATTTCGGCCTTACGGGCGGACAGCTTTTCGATGACAATGCCGGAATGTTCTTCATCAACATCGATAAACACTTCTTCGATCGGCTCCATGCGCTTGCCGGTCTCTTCGTCTTGGCGATAGACCACGCGAGGACGTGAAATTGAGACTTCAAAGCCTTCGCGACGCATGTTTTCAATCAAAACACCGAGCTGCAATTCCCCCCGGCCCGCAACCTCATAGGCATCCTTGTCCGAGGTCTCGCGCACCTTAATCGCGACATTCGACTCAGCCTCGCGCAGCAAACGGTCACGAATGACGCGGCTTTGCACCTTATCGCCTTCGCGGCCAGCCAAGGGGCTGTTATTCACCGATACGGTGATTGAGATGGTCGGTGGGTCAATCGGCTGGGCTGGCAGGGCTTCTGTTAGGCTCAGATCACACAAGGTATCGGCCACGGTCGCCTTAGACAGGCCAGCAATCGCGATAATATCCCCGGCCTCAGCCTCGTCGATCGGCTGGCGCTTCAGGCCGCGAAAGGCCAAGATCTTGGTGACACGGCCACGTTCGATCTCAACACCATCACGCGACAGCGCCTTAATCGCCATGCCTGGCTTAATCTTGCCCGCCTCAACCCGGCCAGTAAGCAAACGGCCCAAAAATGGGTCGTTTTCGATCAGCACAGCCAGCATCTGGCCAGGCTCATCCATACGGGTCACGGCCTTGGGCTCAGGCACATGCTTGACCACCAAATCATAAAGTGGTGCCAGGCTGTCGCGCGGCGCGGTCATGTCCATTGCCGCCCAGCCTTCTTTGCCCGAGGCATAGATGTGCGGGAAATCTAGCTGATCGTCGGTCGCGCCTAGGGCGGCAAATAGGTCAAAGGTCTCGTTCAATACCCGATCAGGGTCGGCGTGCGGCCGGTCAACCTTATTCAGAACCAAGATTGGCCGCAGGCCCAGCTTTAGCGCCTTGCCGAGCACGAACTTGGTCTGGGGCATGACGCCCTCTTCCGCATCGACCAGCAGCAGGCAGCCATCGACCATGCCCAGGATACGCTCAACCTCACCACCGAAATCGGCATGGCCAGGCGTGTCGATAATATTGATCCGAGTCTCGCCTGCCTCGCCATTCCAAAGCACGCTGGTACACTTGGCCAGGATGGTAATGCCGCGCTCGCGCTCCTGGTCATTGGAGTCCATGGCCCGCTCGACCGTCGCCTCATTAGCGCGGAAGACCCCGGACTGGGCCAATAACTGGTCAACCAGGGTGGTCTTGCCATGGTCAACATGGGCGATGATCGCGATATTGCGTAAGGATTGGATCGAGGTGGACATGATATGAGGCCGATTTGTGCATGTGCGAAATGGATGAGGCGGTCGGCTTGTACGCGACTGTGACTGACAAAGCCACCCCGCTAACGTCAAAACCCATATCTTGACGCTGGCTCGCCCGAAGTATCAGGCTTTCTGCGCCCAGTTGAGACGGCCTGTGGCGAAATAATATTGCATTGCAGCAAAAATATTTTTCGATCTATCTATATGAAATTATTGAATAAATTAAGTTTCTTGGGTAGCATCCGCTCTTTTTTCAAGGAATTTCCGAGGCGTGACCCTTGAACATTGTGCGCCGCAATGTATCTATTGGGATGTGAGGCATCCCTGATGCCTCTGCCCTTCCTGGGCGTTTCCTCCCTAATGACTTGCCACGCCTTCGGGCGTGGCTTTTTTTTGGCCTCAGCCCGCTGCCCTTTGACCCTGACCCGTCAGATGCGCCAGGTCGGCCTGAGCCAGCGCCCTTACCAAACGACCCAAGGCGCGCTCCAAGGCGGCAAAGCCAGGCCCAATCTCAATCTGCGCCTCGTTGAGATATAGGCCGCGATTAATCTCGACCTGCAAAACATGAACCCCGTCCAGCGGCCGGCCATAGTGCTCGGTCGTATAGCCGCCAGCATAAGGCGTGTTGCGCGCAACCAGATACCCCATACCCGTCAGGGCTTGATCGATAAACCGGGTCAGGCCCGGCGCACAGGCCGAACCAAACCGGTCGCCTAGGACAAAATCGCAGCGCGCTTGGCCGATGGAGACCGAGGGCATGGAATGCCAGTCGATCAAAACGGCATAGCCATATTGAGCCCTTGCCCGGTCGATCAGCTCCACCAGGGCCTGGTGATAAGGCCGGTGCACACGATTAATCCGTCCTGCGACCTCACGCAAACTGAGCTTGCCGGTATAGATTTCATGGCCCTCGGCAACAATCTTGGCAATGGCGCCAAGACCTGCCGCCACCCGCGCTGCGCCAGCCCCCTTGACCGGCTCAAACGCCTCTTCGAACATGGCCGGGTCAAGCTCATCAGCGGAACGATTGATATCGACATAGGCCCGGCCATAGGTGGCACATAGGGTGGCGATCCCCTGATCTGGGGCGGAGGCGATCAAGGCATCGACAAAGGCATCCTCCGACAGACGGATGGATCGCGCATCCAGGCGCGAGGCCTGCATCAAGGATGGGGGGTAATACCGGCCCGAATGCGGCGAGGAGAACACGATTGGTCCACACGCCTGTGGGCGGCAGATTCGATAGGGCGGTGGCGCATCAGTCGCATCAAACATTAGCACCATCATCATGGCCATGTCGCCTTGGGTCAAACAAATTGCACTGGATCAAAAGTTGTATAATTTTCTTCCGCTCGGTAAGGTTACTCAATTACCTATGGTTTACGAATTGCGCTTACTGATCGTCAATCATCGTTCAGCTAGGTTGGGCGAGGACAGGATGAAACCATGACCCGTATACTGCTTGCCGAAGACGATGATGCCCTGCGGCGCTTCCTAACGCGGGCCCTGGAACGGGCGGGCTATGAGGTCCGTGCCTGCGCCGATGGCGATGAGGCCCTTGAGGCCCTCGACCCCAGTTATGATGTGCTCTTGACCGATATTGTCATGCCTGGTGCCGACGGGATTGAAGTGGCGCGCCAAGCGGCCGCCCGTCACCCCAATATCCGCATCGTCTTTATTACCGGCTTTGCCGCCGTCGCCCTGGCACCCGGCAGCGGCGCGCCGGAAGGGGCCAAGGTCCTGTCCAAGCCTGTGCACCTTCGTGACATTGTCGCCGAAGTCGAAAAACTAATGGCGGCCTAGCGCACGTCGCTTGCCTTGGCCGCGCAAGACCGATATATCCCCGCTTCCCGTTCCTAACCGGAACCGGTGGGACGCGTAGCTCAGCGGGAGAGCACCTCGTTGACATCGAGGGGGTCACAGGTTCAATCCCTGTCGCGTCCACCATTTTCTCTAAATAATCCAGATTTTGAGCTGCACAGCGGCGATGGGCTAAGACGCTTAAGTCTTGCCCTGCGCAAATCCGCGCACCCCAGCAAATGATCTTGACGATGTTAATTTATCGGCGTCAATCATAGTCATAACAAATTTGATCTGCGTATTCATTTGCAAAATTGCGAATGATTATAAGAATTCGTGATCATAATGATTGGAGAAAGCCAAATGAAAAGTCTATTCGCTGGACTCGCCCTTGTTTCTGTACTTTGTGTCGCAGGACAATCTGTCGCAGATGACTTCACGCCCAAGTCAGCGGGCACCTGGATTGTTGCTGGACGCATAACGGATGTGGCCCCGGACGCTTCTGGGCAGATCCGCACGGCTGCTGGAGCCGCGACCGGCTTGAGCGTCGATGTCAAATCCGACGTCATGCCAACCCTTGGCTTTACCTATTTTGTGAGCGACCATTTCGCGGTCGAGGCCATACTTGGCACGACCAAGCACGAGATCTCGGCCGTCGGTCCGGCTGGCAGCACAAAGGTGCATGAGACCTGGGTCCTGCCCCCCGTTATCGCCGCCCAGTATCATTTTGCCCCTGGTGCACGGATCAGCCCCTATATTGGTGCAGGCCTCAATGCCATGGTGTTTTATGGCGGCAAGGACGCCAACGGCTTTAAGGTCAGGCTCGATAATGGCATCGGATATGCTGTCCAGACCGGCGTCGATATCGCCCTGTCCGGCCCCTGGAGCGCCAATTTTGATGTCAAAAAGGTCTTCTATAAGACCGATGCCAGCATTAATGGCGGCACTCTAAATTCCAAGGTCACGCTCGATCCTTGGGTGACCTCGATCGGTATTGCGCGGCGGTTCTAAGCGAAGGCCCAGCCAAGCCCTAGCGGTTGCCTAGCCCCAGCTCAGCAAAGGCTAGGGTCTGGCCCTGAACCTCCTCGCCTTGTTCGTTTCGGATGGACAGGCGAAGCTTGCGGCCAGCCCAATCGATCTCGAGCAGGCCGGAATTATTGGGGGCATAGGCAGGGCCAATCTGCTGACTGCTAATCTCATCATTGGTCGCTCGCATGGAGCGATTAAGCGCTGAGGCCGTCAGCTCGACTAAGGGATAGTCTGTCAGGCCGGGCTGCCGATATAGGGCGGCCATATGCCGGTCGCCGGACAGAAACACCACCCCCTTGGCCTGGCTGGCTTTAATGACCTTGAACAGGTGTTCTCGCTCCAGCGGCAAGGTGTGCCAGGCCTCATAGCCATGGCCGTCAGCCAGGACCTGGACCGACGAGACGATCAGGCGAATATCGGCTGGCACCGTGAGCTGCTTTTCCAACCAGGCCCATTGCACCGCGCCGAGCATGGTCTTGTCCGGCGAAGCATCGGGCACATAGCGCTCCATGCCCTTGGCCCCTGGCCGGTCGGTTGGCTTTAGATCGCTGCGAAAACTGCGTGTATCGAGCAGGATAATCTGAACCCTTTGGCCCTTGGGTCCAAAGACGCGCGCGCCATAGATGCCCGCATGGTCCCGGCCAAGCGCACTCTTGCCCCAAAACCCTTCGAACAGCGCTTCGGCCCGCCGCTTGCCGCCATAGGTCGCTCCCGCATCATTGGCGCCAAAATCATGATCATCCCAAGTCGCCAGGATCGGCACGCTAGCATTCAAGGCCGCAAAATCGGGGTTTAGGGCCAGGTCGCGATAGGCCTTGGTCAAGATCGGCAAGGCCGGATCCGCACCCAGGTCATCGCCATAAACATTGTCGCCCATGGCCAGGAACAGGTCCGGATGATTGGCAATCACGCCCTGCAAAGCGGGAATTGGGCGGGTCTCCTTCATGCAGGAGCCAAAGGCGATCTTGGTTAGGGTCTTGGCCGGCGCGGGAAGGCTTGCAGCAACTGGGCGGCTGACCGTCACCTCAGCAAGCGACGGGGTGCTAGCCAACAACAGTCCTATCAAGCTCAAGGTCCGGATCATGGTCCACCCATTCGAAATTATGGTCGCGACTATGCGGCCAACCCGTGACGA
>JBILKO010000085.1:0-10712 GCA_044376615.1 Caulobacteraceae bacterium | reverse complement strand
AAGGTCTAGCCCGCGCCCGCGCCCACGCCGAAGCCAACCTCCAAAACGCGCGGGAATTTTTTGAGAGTTTCCTTGCTGACTTATTTGTCCAAGAGAACTGGCAAACCCGAACTCTAAGCGAATTTTCGGAGAACCTCGACCGCCTTCGCGTGCCGATAACGAAAAGCGATAGGATTTCTGGCGACGTTCCCTATTTTGGTGCATCTGGCGTTGTTGACCACGTGGCGAAACACATCTTCGACGAAGACCTGCTTCTTGTATCCGAAGATGGAGCGAACCTGCTTGCACGGACTTACCCAATAGCTTTTTCAATCAGTGGCAAATCATGGGTGAACAATCATGCTCATGTGTTGCGCTTTTGCGATATCGTTACACAAGAGTACGTCCGCCTGTATCTCAATTCGATCTCGCTTGAACCTTACGTGAGCGGAATGGCGCAACCCAAACTAAACCAAGCGCAGCTAAATCGAATTCCGATCCCATTTCCTTGTGCTGAGAAACGAGCCGACATTGTTGCAAAGGCGGATAACTTTTCTTCACAAACGGAAGAACTGAAACACCGTTATCAGGTTTCGTTGGCAAGCCTCGACGCCCTCCGCCAATCCCTGCTTCAAAAGGCCTTTGCTGGGGAACTGACATGAGCAAACCACACCCCGGTACCTCGAAACAGCAATTGGGCGATATCAACCGCCATGATCAGGTCTTGATTGCGCGCACGGATGCGCCGGGCACTGACCATTTGCAATATGTCTGGGTTCTGGTGTGTGCGCGGCGATCAGAGGCCGGTGACCTGTGCGGCCATCGCTATGGGGCCAATGGATCTGACTTTCACCAGCGCAAATGCCCAAGCTGTCAGGGCGGTGCGCCGGGCCTGGGCCTTGAGGGCCTGATCTGACCCCACAAGGCCCAAACGCATGATGTAGAGGCGCCGACCAATCGGCTCAGACGCGATATTGATTGGGTAATGCAAATGCATTACCTTGGGCGGCCTGGGCATTTAGGCGGCATGGAGTTCGGACATGACAATATCGCGTTTCGAAACCTCAACCCTGACCGACCGCTATCAAACTACAGTGCCGACCAGCGTGCGCAAGCAACTGGGCCTGAACAAGGGCGACAAGCTGGTCTATCGCTCTGATGACGATGGTCGGGTCTATTTGGAGAATGCCGAGACCGCCAATCGCGACCCTGCGCTTGTGCCATTTCTGGACCTGTTGGCAAAAGATATCGAAGCCAATCCCAGCAGATTGCGACCACTTGACGCTGAAATGATGGCGCAAATTCGCGAACTGACGCAAGGCGTTGACCTTGGTGATATCGATGCGCCACTTTCTCCTGAAAATGACTGATCGCTCGTGATCGCCAACGGCTGGACGTTGATGGCGCATCCCTGTTTTTCGGACCAAGTGTCCGCATTGCAAGATGTTGTGCGTGGATTGCAAGCAAAAGACCCGGCTGGCTATCTGGACAACAACGCCACGAAACGTCTTGCCCGCATTGAAGAGCTTGCGCGCGAAATTATTCCTAATGATCCGGGCGCAGACATGTTCCGCCTCGGCAACACGTTAGGGCCAGCGCGCCGCCACTGGTTTCGGGCCAAGTTTTATCAGCAGTACCGCCTATTTTATCGCTTCGACAGCGACGCACGCGTGATCGTCTATGCTTGGGTGAATGATGACAGCACCAAGCGCGCTTATCATAGCAAATCGGATGCCTATGCCATGTTTGCCAAAATGCTGGACAGCGGCAATCCGCCCGATGATTTTGACGCCTTATTGGCAAGGGCAAACGCTTTGACTAACATGCAACCATGAGTGTTTCCGCTGAAACCGAGGCGGATACCCGCGCCGACCGCATCGACCCCGTCTTGGCGGCGGCGGGATGGGGCGCGGGCAGTGCCAAGGTGCGGCGAGAAGTGATTTGTCCGGGCCGTATCCAGGCCGGGGGTCGGCGCGGCAAGGGCCTGAGCGCTGACTATGTCCTGATCTATAAGGGCCAAAAGCTGGCCGTGATTGAGGCCAAGCGCGCCGGCATTAGCCACCGCGAAGGCGTCGGCCAGGCCAAGACCTATGCCACACGCCTGGGCGCGCGCTTTGCCTATGCCAGTAATGGCCTGAACTGGTACGGCATTGACATGGTCACGGGCCAGGAGGGCGAGCTGGCCCTGCCCTTCCCCTCGCCCGACGCGCTGTGGGCCCGGACCTTTGCCGATCATAATGCCTGGCGCGAACGCTTTGGCGCGGTTGAGTTTGAAACCGATGGCGGCAAGTGGGAGCCGCGCTATTACCAGCACAAGGCCATTAATGCCGCCCTGGAGGCCGTGGCCGGCGGGAAGCGCCGCATCCTTCTGACCCTGGCCACCGGCACGGGCAAGACCTCGATCGCGTTTCAGATTGCGTGGAAACTGTTTCAGGCCAAATGGAACCTTTCGGGCGAGCCAAGCCGCCGTCCGCGCATCCTGTTTCTGGCCGATCGCAATATCTTGGCCAATCAGGCCTTTAACGCTTTTTCCGCCTTCCCCAATGATGCCATCACCCGGATTGACCCTGACTCCATCCGCAAGAACCATGGCAAGCCACCGCGTAATGCCAGCATCTTTTTTACTATATTTCAGACCTTTATGACCGGCGAGGCTGGGCCGATCTATACCCAATATGCGCCAGACTTTTTTGATTTCATCATTATTGACGAGTGCCACCGGGGCGGGGCCAAGGATGAAAGCGAATGGCGGGACTTGCTGAGCTATTTTGAACCCGCCACCCAATTGGGCCTGACCGCCACGCCCAAGCGCAAACACAATGCCGATACCTATGCCTATTTCGGCGAGCCGGTTTACACCTATGCCCTGCGCGACGGGATTGAGGACGGCTTCCTCACCCCGTTCAAGGTGCGGCAAATGGCCAGCACGATTGACGAATATGTCTATGATGGCACTGACGAGGTGGTCAGCGGCGAGGTCGCGCTGGGCGAGACCTTTGACGAAGGCCAATTCAATGCCCGCATCATTATCAAGGAGCGGGAGCTTAGCCGGGTTCAGGAATTTATGGGTCAGATTGATCAGAGGCAAAAAACCCTGGTCTTCTGTGCCACCCAGGACCATGCCGCTCTGGTTCGCGATCTGATCAATCAGGTCAAGTCCAGCGCCAATCCTGACTATTGCCTTCGGGTGACGGCCAATGACGGCGCGGCGGGGGAACAGCACCTGCGCGACTTCCAAGACAATGACAAAACCATTCCCACCATCTTGACCACGTCGCAAAAGCTCTCGACCGGCGTCGATGCGCGCAATGTCCGCAATATTGTGATCATGCGCCCGATCCGCTCCATGATTGAGTTTAAGCAAATCATTGGCCGCGGCACGCGGACCTATGACGGCAAGGACTTTTTCACGATCTGGGATTTTGTGCGGGCGCATGAAAACTTCCAGGACCCGGAATGGGACGGTGAGCCCATGGATCCAGAACCGCCTGTGGCCCGGCCAGATCGGCCAGAGGCCCCAGAAGGCCCACCTGGCCTTGGGGAAGAGGGGTCTGTATTCGAGGACAACCGGCCCGTCGAAAAGATCGTCATTAGGCTGGCGGACGGAAAGGCGCGGTCCATTCAGTACCTGCAGGCAACGTCTTACTGGTTTGATGGGCGTCCGATCACAGCCCAAGAATTCGTCGAAAAGCTGTTTGGCGATCTGAGCGGGATAATCTCGGATGAAGACGAATTGCGCGCGCAATGGCGCAATCCAGACACCCGCGAGCGGCTTTTGGCCGTGCTGGCGGATAAGGGCTATGATGAGGCGCGCCTCGCCGATATGCGCCAATTGGTAGACGCCGCCGATAGCGACCTGTTCGACGTCTTGGCCTATGTCCGCTTCAGTCTGGAACCCCTAAGCCTGAAAGATCGCGCCAATGATGCGCGCAGGTCTGGTCTGTCTGGGTATGAGGGCGAGATGCGCGCCTTCTTGATTGAAGTCCTGGCCAATTATGAGCGCGGCGGCGTCGGAGAATTGACCTTCGCAAGCCTCACCAACCTGCTAAACGCTCGGTATGGCACCATGGCCGATGCCAAGGGTAGGTTGGGCGAAGTCGCCTTGGTGCGCAAATCCTTCACCGACCTACAAGCCCACCTCTATATCCGCTAACCAAAACCCCGAAAACAGCCCCTCCGCTAGCCAACCCGCAAACCAAGGTCCCAACCGCTCGGGGTCTTGCGCGGCGGCGATTTGGCCGAGGCTTTGGCCTTGGGCGAGGCGGCTCAAGGCGCTGGCTTCGTCGGGGGTGGTGATGCGGTAGTGGGGCGAAAGGCCCTGGCGCCAGATCAAGAGGTGGGCGGTGCCGCCTTGGCTGGTGATAAAGTCGTTGTCGGGGCCGTCGGCGAGGGCGCTCCATAGGTCGGTGCAATTGGTCTGGACCTCGCGGCTGGCAAAGCCCGGGGCCATGGCAAAACAGACCCGGTCCCAGTCGCCGTCACTGAGGCCCGCCGTGGCGAGGTCTTGCGGATCAAGGCTGGGGCGGTCGGGGGCGGCAAAGGCCTCTTGCATGGCCCATTCCATCCAGGCCAGTTCGGCCACTTCCGTATCGCCTGCAAAGAGTTCGGCCAGCAAATCCGGAAACGCATCGCCATAGGCATCCAGGGTCCAGCTGGTCGGCGGACTGGCCAGGATATAATGGCAGGCAGCGGCGGTGAAATTGTCCTCGCCGACCCAATGCACGGTCCGCTCAAACCGGCTCTTCAGCGTATCCAAGAGCCGGCCGCGATAGGCATTGCGGTATATGGCCATTCCCAGGCTTGAGGGCGCGGCCCCATCATCGGGCGCAACAATCTCATCGCGAAAAGCGGTTTGCAGGGCTAGCAGGCTCATGCGACCGCTGCCGTAACCTGGGCTAGGCGGCGGGCCTGGGCCAGTTCGTCTAAGAGTTCGCTCAAAGGCGGGATGGCATCGTCGCGCTCAATCATGGTGGCACAGGGGCCAAACCGGTCGACCGCGGCCTGATAGACCTGCCAGACCGCATCGCAGACGGGCGCGTCATGGGTATCGATCAACAGGCCTTCTGGCCCCTGGCTATGGCCCGCCAGATGGATTTGCCGCACCCGGTCGGTGGGCAGGCCGTTTAGGAAATCGCTGGGCGCAAAGCCGTGATTGACGCCGCTGACATAGATATTGTTGACATCGAGCAGGAGATAACAGCCGGTCTCGGCCGCCAGCGCCGCCAAAAACTCCCATTCGCTCATCGTGTTCTGACGAAAGCTCATATAGCTGGACGGATTTTCGATCAGGATGGGCCGTTCCAGCACGTCCTGGGCCTGGGCAATATTGGCAATACAGACGCTCAAGGCCTCGTCCGTATAGGGCAGCGGCAGGAGGTCATAGGTGGCAAAGCCGCCAACTGAGGTCCAGCACAGATGATCCGACACCCAAAGCGGGTCGACCCGGTCAGCCAGGGCCTTTAGGGCATTAAGATAATCCGGGTCCAGACCGCCCGACGTGCCGATCGACATGGAGACGCCATGCATGGCTATGGGGTGACGCTCGCGCACCGCATCGAGGGTGCGCAGTGGCTGACCACCGCTGGCCATAAAGTTTTCCGAAATAATCTCGACAAAATCGACCGGCTGCTGAGCGCTCAAGAAATCGCTGTAATGCTCTTTCCTTAAGCCAAGGCCAAAGCCGGTAAAGGGGGCGACCTTAGTCGACATGCAGGACTTCCTTGGCCAAGAATCGAAAGGGCCCGACCGATGATCGCAACTTATGCTCGGCCAGGCCCCTTGGTCTAGATAGGCGGTTGGCTTAGCCGATATCGCAGATTGTGCCACCGCGCTGCAGGCAAACGCCCGCTGCCAAGGCCTTAAAGCCCTCACCCTTACAGCTATTCATGCCCTTGCAATCATGGGCCGTGGTCTTGCAATCGGCCGTGCCCTTGCAGCTATTGACGCCATAGCAATGGACCGTATCGGTCGCGCTGATGGCTGCGCCCTTGCTGCCGGCTGGCGCGGTGGCGGCATATGCGAGGCTCGATAGGGCAAATACGGCAACGGCTGAGGCAATCGTGGTTCCGGTCTTTAAGGGGGACATGGGTTTCACTCCGCAAATGATTTATGCCGAACTGGCATTACCGGGTTCGCTAAGGTGGGCCGTGGGGTTACAGGGCCGAGCAATTTAATTTTTCTGATTACGGCTTGTAACTTTTCGCAAGGGTGCTGCGAATGACCCAGTAACAGGCCGCCGCCGTGGCGCCCTGGATTTCATTCGGAGCCTTTCCATGTCCGCTTTCAAAATGTCTTCTGGTCTTGCCGCCTCAGCGGTTGCCGCTATGGCCCTGTCCGCCCTCGCCACGGGTGTTCACGCCGATTCCAAGGCCGCTAAGCCTGCCATGGAAAAATGCTATGGCGTGGCCAAGGCCGGCCAAAATGATTGCAAGGCCGGGCCTGGCACCAGCTGCGCGGGCACCTCCAAGGTCGATTATCAGGGTGATGCCTGGAAGCTGGTCAAGGCCGGGACCTGCCTGACCATCAAGACGCCTAAGGGCCATGGCACGCTGGAACCCCAGGGGTGAGCCTGGCAAATACCCTGATCCAGCGCTATGACGCCATAGCGCGCCGGATCGCCGGACGCCTGCCAGAAGGCCTGCTCTTGCTGTTTGTGCGGGTTGTGCTGGCAGGCATATTCTGGCGCTCTGGCCAGACCAAGGTCGAGCCGGGCACCTGGTTTAAACTGACCGACTCAGCCAAGGCGCTGTTTCAGACAGAATATTCCGGTGTGCCGATCCCGCCCGAGCTAGCCGCGCCCATGGCCAATGCGGCCGAGCACATCTTGCCGATCCTATTGGTCGCAGGCCTGTTCACGCGGTTTTCAGCCCTGGGCCTGATCGGTATGACCCTGGTCATTCAGATCTTTGTCTAGCCCGATGCCTGGTGGACCGAGCATTCGCTCTGGATCGCCCTGGCGGCCACCCTGGCCGTGCGCGGCGGCGGGCTCTTCTCGCTCGACACGATTGCTGTGGCGAGAACACGATAATGGTAGCGGACGAGGCCACGCTAACCCGCTTGGCGGGCCTCGCTCAAAACGGCGACCAGCAGGCCTATGGGGCCCTGCTGGCCGCCGCCCGCCTTTGGCTATTACGCTATTTTCGGCGCAAACTGCCGCCTGAACAGATTGAAGACCTGGCGCAAGACACACTGTTGACCGTGCATCGCAAGCTGGCCAGCTATGACCCGGCCCGGCCCTTTACGCCTTGGCTAGCCGCCGTGGCCCGCTACCGCTTTGTCGATCATCTGCGCACCGCCTATCGCCATGCCGCCGAAGCTATCGACGAGAATGACACTGATCTGGCCACGGACGAAGAATCTGCAACCGTCGCCCGCTTGAGCCTAGATCGGCTGTTCGAGGCCCTGCCGGACGCTCAGCAAAAGGCGATTGAACTGGTACGGATCGAGGGCCTGTCGATTAGCGAGGCCTCGACCAGTACGGGCCAGAGCGAATCCCTAATTAAGGTGAATATCCATAGAGGCCTTAAACGCCTCGCGACATTGATTGAGAGAAGCTAACCCCATGGCCCAACAGCCTGACATCTTTATCGAAAGCCTGGTCAATGACCTAAAGCCCGTTCGGCCGCTGCGACCACAGGCTGGTCTGCGCCTGGCCGTGTTTGCCTTGCTGACCGGAGTCGGGGTCCTGTCCATGCTGCTGCAGCTGCGGCCCGATATTAAGGCCGGCCAGCCCGATTCTATGTTTCTGACCTCAAGCGGCCTGTTTCTGGTCCTGGCCCTGGCCTCGGCCTGGGCGGCCTTGGATATGGCCAGGCCCTATGTCGGTAGTCGGCGCAGCGGCTGGGGCTGGACCGCCCTGATGGCCGCTGTCTTGCCGGTTGCAGCGCTGGGGGTCATCGCCACCAGCCTGATGCATGGCCACACGGTGGATATAGATTGGGGCGGGATTGAGTGCCTGTTGCAGGGCTGCGGCATTGGCCTGATCACGGCAACCACCTTGGTGCTCTGGCTAAGGCGCGGTGCACCATCGCGCCCTGAGCGCGCTGGTCTCTTGACCGGTGTTGCCTCTGGCGCGGCTGGCATATTTGCAGTCTCGCTGGTCTGCCCCAGCAATGACCTGATCCATATCGGCATCTGGCACGGCGGCACAGTGATCGTTATGGGCGTCTTGGGCCGGTTTGGATTGAACCGCTTCTTGGCCTGGTAAACCGGAAAACAAAGGTGAAACCCTGTTGGGCCTGGATTAATGGACTGGGATAAGGTCCGAAGTCATACCTGCAGAGACACTCGCCTTAGCATACCTATGGTCCTAATAGCCTAAGTCTATTTAGAACGATCTGGATATTCCAATCCGCAGGAGCGCATTGGGATGGCGCAACCTTTTCGATCCGCTAAATCCCGGACCTTCAAACTGGGTCGTCAAGGTTTGAGGCAGTCCGAGATTTAGCAGGTTTACGGTCAAAGACACGTCATTGGCGAAGTTGTGACTATATTGGATCTCAGAAGTCCATGTTTCGGGATTAACAATCCCGAGATCCTTTTCATTACTCTTATAACTGACATCGACCCCGAATAGATCAGCTTTAGTCGGCCTGTATTCCAAATTGAGTTTTGAATTTAAAACCGTCCCGCTCTGGTCCTGAAATTGACGTAAGGCAAGGGGCGCTGAAATCCTCTTATTGAATAGCTCAAAATCATAACTCACCGTTAGTTTAGAAGAGAAAGTGTTTTTGACGCTAATGGAGTAACCGTATGCAGATGATGAACCAAGATTCGCGTGCGATATTACGGTTACACCATCTGGCCGCAAGGTCGTAAGATCACTGACCTCGTTCTTTGTGTCCCGAACATAGATAGCCTGGGTTAGCGAAAGCGAGTTGTTTTCGAAATCATGGCTGATTTCGAACTGCCTCTTGGTCGGTGGTCGAAGGCCTGGATTTCCCTGCTCGACGAGGTTGGGCGAAATGTATTTCGCCGATGGAACCAATTTAAGGGAATCAACCAGTTCGGTGCGGAGGGTTAGACTAGCCTTTAACTTATTATGCTCATTCAACGCCTTAGATAGGTGTATGCTTGGGAAGACCTTGTTGAAAGTTTTTACACTCTCAATAGCGTTGGCCCCATCGAACAAATCTTGATTGAAACTCTCAAACCTTAGACCCGGCTTAACCCCAATTCCAGCGACGGTCGCCTGATAAGTCACATAGGTCGCATAGGCTTTTCGGTTGAAAACAAAATCATCCTGCGGCACCTGACCTGACCATCTGTATCCCGTATAGTATTTATGATCGGACGTATGATTGGTTGACGCAACGAACCCCGCACCGATAGTGCTAGAATTATCAAGAGTTCTCTCGTAATCTATTTTTGATTCAATATAATTAAAGACCGAATGCGTAACGATTTTTGAAGTTTCAGGCCCTATAATATCTAATCTTGCCCTATCAGTACCAGCAGTACCGTTTATTTCCGCTGCAAATTTATAATTATTCTGCTTTTCCGATTCGTAGGTCAGGTAAAAGTACGGATACTGGCCACGAAAGCTTGAGTCCAATCGATATTCTTTTCTGAGAATTGTCCCGTTACTGGTGAAAACCTCAGAACTTGACCCCTTGTTCGGAAGTTCATTTAGACGCGCACCCATTATAAGACTTAGATTCGTCGTGTCTGAAAACGTGCGGACAGTTTTGACGTTCACAGAATTTGACAAAAAATAACCACGATCACGCTGATCGGTCAGTTGACGCGAATACCCACCCGCCTGCGACGTACCAAACAAGGTATCTCTCACCGTACGATCGCGTACTGGCTCCAATTCCGACCTCACACTACCAACAAGGGTCCATTTAGGACCGCCGCGCGTTAGGCTGACCCCCGCTTCATACCCCCCGAGGGCATCAATTTTACTGCTAATTGATCCTTTCCAGTCCGAGGCCGCGCTCGCCTTCAATACCAGATTAATTATGGCACCTTGGCTCGCATCGAATTCAGCCGAAGGGTTGGTGATAACCTCGACTACGGCGATCTGATCGGCTGACAGCCCCAGTGCAATATCCCGTCGAACCGGCTTACCATCGAGCAAGAACCCAACATTGGCATCGCCGCGGATCGTTACCTTTTTAGACGGGTCAACAAAAACGCCCGGCAAACGCTTTAGGACTTCGACCGTCGAAAGGCTCGCCGCATCTTTTCGCGTGACAATATCATAAACCGTACGATCAATCTTGACCGTCGATCCCCCCCTTCGCGCCGTGATGGTTATCTCATTGACTGTCAGCTGATCTTGATCAGCTTGCGGGACCTGCCCCGGCTCCTGGGCCAAGACAGGGTCCGTTGAGATCAACAAGATACAAAGCCCTAACCAAAACGCTTCCACATTAAGAACTATCGGCTTCACCACCCCATATCTCCTGCATGTCGGTCGCGAAAAACTAGATCAGCGCGGATGCTCGGAAACATCGCCTGACGTCTGTCCAAGCCGGATAACACGATCAAAAAGAGACAAATAGTCTTCGACATCATGCATGATCATGACGAGCATCTGACCGTCAGTTTTTCGCCATATTTCTTGCATTGCAATCGCTCGGCTTGACATATCTAAATTCGCCAAAGGCTCATCAAATATATAGAGATCAGCATCCGTTGTTAATGCCAGGGCAAGCGCAACTTTTTGCTGTTGACCTACCGATAATTGGTCCAATTGCATCTCTGACGTGATACCCGATGCCGGATCG
>JBILKO010000095.1:0-10096 GCA_044376615.1 Caulobacteraceae bacterium | reverse complement strand
CTTTTTAACAGATCAAAATCGATGGGCAGTTCACCCAAGGGTATGGGCGGAAAATGTATTGGTAAGGTGACAAAATTTATCCTTGGCGGAAGAGATATACTGCCTGTGGTTGGACTTAGAAGTCCGCTCATTATATTCGCAAGGGTAGTTTTCCCAGTCCCGTTGCCGCCAACTATAAGTACACGTTCTCCACTTTTCTACTTTTCGGGTGAATCCGCCAAGCAAATTCAACCGGTGATAATGGTTCTATCTAATCGTGCATTGTGTCAAGTCTCTACCCTTAGAAAATTCATAGCGTGGTTTGCAGCGTCCTGAAGGCAGCGATCGGCCCACCGGATCTAGGCGGCGTCGGCCGGATTTAAACGTGAATGGGCGCTTTGGACTGCGAAGGCTGCTGGCTTGGTAAGATCACCGAGTGCCCTTTGGAACACCATAAACAGCGCCAACAACTAACTTTAAAGTGCCGCGCACGCGTTCCCAGTCTGCCTCGGTTTTGAGCGAAACCGAGGTGAATGCGCCTGTTGCCGATGCTGACAAGACAAGGTGCTCCGTACTCGCAATAAGGATTGCATTCACCGCAGGGGCATCAACGCCGCTTGGAGCTGCCAAATCCCCGCGCATTGTATGCATCCAGGCGCTGAGCCGCTGCCCGCGCGCTGCGACCATACGCAAAACCAGCGGACACGGCGCGGCTAGCTCCCAAGCTATAATCTGCTGCATGATCCTGTCCTTGCGCAGCAGGTCAAGAAGACCCAGGACGAGACCCTGAACCAGCTCGCCATAGGTTATTGGCTTCAGCGCCACAGACAAGGGTTCAAGGTCGCCCGTAAGCTTTTGCGCTAGATCCATCCCGATCGCGTCGGCAAGGCCATCTAGGCCGGCAAAGTACCGATAGATGAGTTGCTTGTCACAACCGGCTCGCCTGGCGATCGCGTTCACGCCAAAGTTCTGAAAGCCGTCCTCGGCCAGCACCGACGTGGCCGCCTCCACCAGCAAGCGCTCGGTAGCGGCCCTATCCCGAGAGCGCAAGGGTTCTGAGTCCTTGCCTGTGGTTCTTGTCAATTCAAACCCTCGCTTGCTTTCTAGGCATAGCCCTTTGGAGAACCAGCTTACACAATAATTTATCACCACCTAGTGACTTTGTTCTTGCAATAAGTCACCAGCTGGTGATATTTGGTATATCACCAGCTGGTGACAAACTTTATTGGAGGACTTGACATGCTTTCGAAATGTGCGCCGAGGCGCATCGACAATCCTTTGACGGGCGATCGGATCGAGTTCCTAGCCTCGCCGCTTCATGGCGATCCAGGGCCACTCATCTTTCGCTGCCACCTTGCGCCGAATGCGAAAGGAAGTCCGCTCCACTTCCACCGTACAATTACCGAGACATTTGAGGTCGAGAGCGGTTTGCTAGATATGGAAATCGGCTCTGCCGGCGCTGTTCGATCCCTTGGAAAAGGCCAAACTGTCGATCTAGCGCCCGGTCTGGCGCACAGTTTTCGCAATCCGCTGAATGAGCCGACCGTATTCATCTCCACGGCTACCCCAGGTGCGCAGTTTGAAAAGTTTCTTCGCACCATGTATGGGCTTGCTGCGGATGGGGGCACAAATTCAGACGGCATGCCAACCGATCCGCGCGCATTGGCGCTTACGCTGCACTATGCAGATCTGGTCATCCCATCGATTCCGCGCGCCGCTCAAACCGTTATGCTTGGTGCTTTGACTGGCCTTGCGCGTCTGACTCGGCTTCAGGACAAGTTTGTCGCCTACTGGCCTGATGCGGTAAATGCCGAAACGCTACGAGAGGCTGCGTGATGGAAAAGACGCGCCCCCTGACCGGAGCCTTAACGATCTTGCTCGCGATCGGCTTCAACATTCCCTATGCGATTCTCGCTATGACCTATGATTATCCAAACGTCCTGCGCAGGCCTGCGGGTGAAGCACTTGACCTATTCGCCGCCGGCGGCGCAAGTCTGATCCTAACCTGGCATGCGTTTGCGCTTTCAGCCCTGCTTTTAGCACCTTTGGCGCTCGCGCTTACGCTTACCCCTAACGCGGTCCGCGAAAGACCAGGGCTAGCCATCGGGGCCGCGATTTGCGGGTCGCTTGCTGGACTGGCACAAGCCATCGGCCTTTGGCGATGGGTTTTCGTTGTACCCGGACTGGCTCGCATTCATGCCGACCCGAATGCAAATCACCCAGATCGGCGCGCTGCGGAGCAGGTCTTCGACCTCATCAATCAGTACGGCGGTATGGCCATTGGTGAGCATCTTGGCCAACTGCTTACCGCGCTGTTTGTGCTTTTACTCAGCACCCTGCAATGGCGCGAAGCCAGGCGTATTACCGGCTTGATCGGCTTTGCAACGGCCACAGCGATTACTGTTGGGACGAATGAAGGCGTTGCGATCGCTCTTGGGCAGTCCGGCGACGCCTTTGCAACCTTCACTATCGCCGGCTTTCTGGGCCTGACGGTCTGGCTGGTCGCGACTGGGCTCGGGCTGTTTAGGCCGTCAAACTGACCGTTCGGTTGGTTTGGAAATTATGCGGGGGTGAAGTTGGCTGCGATGTAGACCCAGTTGTTGCGCCGCAGCCGAAACCCTTGATGGGTCGCCATAAAGTTTACCCTAAGCATTAATCCTTAATGCGAAAGTATTTTTGGTGAACACTCCGCAAACTCCAATTTTTAAATAGTTATAGATAATTTTAAACGACTGGTATCCGAGCCAGGGCGCATGGGGCAATCTGGCTTTTGGGAGGCCAGCATGCGTAAAACCTATACACCCTCGATCCTTGCTCTTATCACCGCCATGGGCCTGCCCATGATCGCGCAGGCTCAGGCTGCCTATCCCTCGACCAATCCCAATGCTGGCAAGTGGGCCCAGATCAAATTGACCCCGACCCTAGTCACTAGCGCCAATGGCGGTTCGGGCATCAAGATCGGCCTCTATGACGGGCGCGCAGACTGCACCCATGCGGACCTGGTCGGTCGCTGTACCAATGTCTTATCCACGGCTGGAACCTATCCAGTCTCCGACAATCACGGCACCCATACGGCGGGGATATTGGCCGGCAAGAGCTATGGTGTAGCGACCAAGGCCAGCGTCCTGAATTATGCGGTCTTTGACTCCAAGGGCTATATTGGCGCGGGCGGACGCCTGGCCGACGGATGGAAACAGGCCGCCGCCAATGGCGCCACCATTGCCAGTATGAGCTTCGGCTGTGCCAAGATGGCACTTTGCTTCTCAGACGCCGAGCTGACGACCATGGGCAGCACCGCCCTGGCCAGCACCTTATTCATCAAAGCAGCTGGCAATGACGGTGTGGCACTTGGCAGTGAAGTCACTGGCCTTAGCGCGACGAACGCGGCAACGGCCTTAAGCCGACTGATCCTGGTTGGCAGTATCAATTCGCCCAATGCGGCGACAACGCCGCTAGCCCCCAGCAGCTTTTCCAACCGCCCCGGCGATGGCTGCCTTCGCTCGATCACGACAGCCACCTGCGCGACCAATGTGCAGTGGAAGTACCATTTCCTCTATGCCCCCGGCGAAATGATCGTATCGACTATGCCGGGCGGCAAATACGCCTATATGTCGGGCACCAGCATGGCGACGCCGGTTGTTGCCGCCACCGCCGCCCTGCTGCAGGCCAAATGGCCGACGCTTAAGGCCAAGCCAGCTACCGTCGCCACCATCCTGTTTACCACCGCCACTGATCTGGGGGCGCCAGGGGTGGACAGTGTCTATGGCTGGGGCCTTTTGAATATCACCAAGGCCTTCCAGAATGCGGGCACCACCTCAGTGATCAGCCCGGCCGGGATCAGCGTCACCGTCAATGGCGGGACCGCTAGCGGCTCGCCGGTCATGGGCCAGACGGTGGCTATACTGGGCTCCATCACCGCCTATGACGCCTTTGGCCGCGACTATAAATTGTCCGAGGTCAGCAATATGAAGCTTGGCCGCAATTATTATACCAGTGGTCAGGCCCTGGGCTCGCCCCTGACTGGTCTTGGCGATCACAAGGCCTGGAGCGCGGCCTTTTTTGGCCAGCGCCCCGCCATGGCCTGGGCGAGCCTCGGTCCCGATCAAGCGCCCATGGCCGGGCTGAATGATTTTGATCATGCCCTGCGGATAGGGGCCAATATGCCGGTTGGCGCCGGTGAGGTTCAGTTTCGCCTGACTGGGCTTGGTCAAACCCGCCGCGACCTGGCCAACGATACGGCCCTTCGCCCCTTGAGCTATTTTGCCTCGAGTGCCCTGTTAAACCAGTCTGGCCTGGTGGGCCTGTCCTGGCCCTTGAGCCCGTCAAGCCAGCTCACTGCCTTTGGGGCCGCCACCTCGCCGCAGCAGATTGGGCTGGGCCAAGGCGATATCAGCCAGCCCTATCGCCTGGCCTTGAATGATCCGACCCGCCTGGATCTGGAACGCTCACCTAGGCATCAGACCAGTCTTGGCGCAGGCTATTGGCACAAGTTAGGTGCCCAGACCGTGATTGGCCTGCAAGCCTCAGTCATGAACCAGCGCAATGGCTTTTATGACCTGACCTCGAACCTGGCCCCCTTCGCCAAGCCAACGCAGGTCTATAATCTTGGCGGCATGGTCAGCCATGCGGCCGGGGCCTGGAGCCTTTATGGCACGGCTGAGCTTTCCAGCCTCAAGACCCATGATCAGAACGGGCCTATCCAGGTGTCCGATGCCAATCTGATCTCAGCCGAATTTGGCGCGAGCCGCCACCAGATTCTGGCGCGCCGGCCAGGCCAATCCGATCAACTGGGCCTTAGCCTGGTTATGGCCCCAAGAGCCTTTTCAGGCGCCCTAGACCTGAACTATCTGGCCCGCACGCCCGATGGCCTTGGCCAGCAGACGGTTCACCGCTCCGTCGGTCTTGAACAAATCACCGGCCAGCCGATCCGCATCGAGACCCGCTACCAGATCCAGGACGCCAAGGGCTGGCGTATGGGTGTGGCCGCTGGCCTGGCCGTGACCCCCGACGCCCAGTCCAGCCTAAGCGCTGAGTTTCGCCGCTGGTTCTAGGCCGGGGCCTCTAGGCCCAAACCCCAGCATCACCTTGCAGATTAGGCTCTGACTGTTTAGTTTGCTGCCGTCGCGCCGCTCGCCTGATTTGCCAGGCTAGCGGCGCGATCAAGGCCTGCCATGTCCATCTGGGCTCGACGGCGGTTCCTGCCGGAGCAAAGCATACTTGACCCATTTTCTGCATAAGGGCGACCTGCCAGCCGATCTGGACCTCGGATCGGTGGTGGCCATTGATTCTGAGACCATGGGCCTGCGCCTACGCCGTGATCCCTTATGTGTGGTTCAGCTGTCGAGCGGCGATGGTCATGCGCATCTGGTTCAGCTAGATCGCCAAACCTATGACGCGCCAAACCTAAAGCGGCTCTTGACCGACCCAAAGGTCTTAAAGCTGTTTCATTTTGGCCGGTTCGATATTGCCATGTTCCTGCTGCATCTGGGCGTCCTGACCGCGCCGGTCTATTGCACCAAGATCGCCTCAAAGCTGGCTCGGACCTATACCGACCGCCACGGCCTCAAAGACGTGACCCGCGAACTGTTGCAGGTCGAGCTGTCCAAGGTCCAGCAGAGCTCGGACTGGGGGGCAGAGACCCTATCGACCGACCAGATGGCCTATGCGGCATCGGATGTCTTGCACCTTCATACCCTGCGCGAGCGTTTGAACGCTATGTTGGTGCGCGAGGGCCGGATGGGCCTGGCATCGGCCTGTTTTGACTTCCTGCCTCACCGCGCCGCCCTGGATCTGGCCGGTTGGGAAGACAACGATATTTTTGCCCATACCTGATCGGACAGACCTGATCATGGCGACCTTGACCCAAACCTATCCGCAGTCTGGCCTCGCCTTTAGCGACCGCAGCGCCGTCATGGCCGATTGGCGCAAGCGCTCGCGCCGGATCCACCAGATGCGCAAGGCCCTGCCCGCCGCCGCGGCCGCGATTGTGCTGGGCCTGATCGGCTGGGTGGTGATCAAGACCTTGATGTCGAGCATTATTGATGTGCGCAGCAGCTCGCCAACCTCGATCCGCATGATCAATGCCAAATTCTATGGCCAAAGCGGCGAGGGTCGGTCCTATATGCTGGCGGCCAAGGAGGCGGCGCGGGACAATAAGGATATTAAGCGCATCGCCCTGATAGGGCCGGTCCTGACCCTCGATGTGCACGGCGCCAACCCGACCTCGGCCAAGGCCGATCGCGGCGTATTTCATGAGGCTGACAAGGTGTTGCATCTCGATGGCCATGTCGTCTTTACCAGTGCCCAGGGCTATGTCTTCAATACCGGCTCGGCCGTGGTAGATACCCAGACGGGTATTGTCACGGGCAATAATCTGGTGTCTGGCACTGGCCCATTTGGCGATATTCAAGCGGCAAAATACGCAATCTATGACAAGGGTACGCGCATTATCTTTGAAGGTAATGTTCACGGCCGGATAAAAGGCAATTAGAACAGGACGCGGGGCAACGCGAATAGGCGTTGGCGGCAAGCAAGGGTGAATTTGGTATGACGCGATTGACTATAGGGTGCCTTGCCAGTGGTCTGGCCCTGATCATGGCCGCGAGCAGCGCCTCGGCTCAGATTGCGGCCTCAAGTAATGCCCCCGTTGATGTCACGGCCGACCGGCTCGAGGCGCAGAACCAGAATTGTAGCGCGATCTGGAGCGGCAGCGCCGAGGCCGTGCAGGACCAGAGCCGCCTTAGGGCCAATACCATCACCATCTATAACCAACAGATCGGTGGACGCGCTGGCAATTGCGGCGTGCTTGAGCGGATGGAGGCGGTCGGTGAGGTCTTTTACGTCACGCCGCAACAGACGGTTCGCAGCGACTCGGCCATCTATACCGCCAGCAGCGACACCTTGGTCATGGCGGGTCAGGTTGTGGTCGCGCAAGGCGACAATGTTCTGCGCGGCGACCGTCTAAGCATTATCGTCAAGACCGGCCAGGCGACGATGGAAACCGGGGCCAAGGGCCGCGGCAAACCCGGCCGGGTGCGCGGCGTCTTCTATCCGAACAAGACAAGCCCTGCCCCAGCTGTTCAGGCCCCGGCCCCGCGCACTGCCCCGACCCCCAAGCCCTAGGCCGATTTATGGAAAACCTCGCCCCATCAGAGTCTCGGGCCAATCTTGAAGCCAATGATGGTTTGACGGTCGACCACGTCGGCAAGTCCTTCCGCGGTCGGCCCGTGGTCAAGAGCGTGTCTTTGCGACTCCGGCGCGGTGAGGTCGCAGGGCTCTTGGGCCCCAATGGCGCGGGCAAGACCACCTGTTTTTACATGATTACCGGCCTGATCCCGGCTGATTATGGCACCATCTATCTGGACGGCGAGGACATTACCCCCCTGCCCATGTATCAGCGCGCGCGGATGGGGGTTGGCTATCTGCCCCAGGAAGCGTCCATCTTTCGCGGTATGACAGTTGAGCAAAATGTCATGGCCGTGGTCGAGATGCGTGAGCCCGATGACCTCAAGGCCAAGGAAGTGGTCAAGGACCTGCTTGGCGAATTGCGGATCGATCATTTGCGCAAATCACCGGCTGTGGCCCTATCGGGCGGTGAGCGACGCCGGGTTGAGATCGCCAGGGCCCTAGCCAGCGAGCCGGCCTTTATGTTGCTGGATGAGCCCTTTGCCGGGATCGACCCCCTGGCCATTGCCGATATTCGCGAAGTGATCCGCTATTTGAGCGAACGCGGCATCGGCATCTTAATTACGGACCACAATGTTCGCGAGACCTTGGAAATCATTGACCGGGCCTCAATTATTCATGCCGGCGAGGTCCTGTTTGAAGGCTCACCCGACCAGATCCTGGCCGATCCAGAAGTGCGCCGGGTCTATCTGGGTGACAGTTTCGGTTAAGCGATCGGCCTAAGCTCTTCCTGAATCAACACATTGTTAGGGTTAGTCACGGATTAATGCGATCTCGATTGGTTTGGGATCAGCTTAAGCACCCTTATGGCGCTCGTCACACGTCTGGAGTTTCGTCAGGGCCAGACCCTGACCCTAACGCCGCAATTGCAGCAGGCTATCAAGCTTCTGCAAATGTCGGCCCAGGAACTCGACGCCTTTGTTCAAACTGAAATCGAAGCCAATCCCCTGCTCGTCGCCCAGGGCGTCGAAGAGCCTGACATGGGCCTCTCCGAACCGGTTCAAGACCGCCAAGATCTCGAAGTTCAAACCGATGAGATCGGCCTAGACGGTGCGGCCGAGGCGCTGGACATGGGTAGCGAAGACCTGTTCGCCGATGCCTCGCTCGGCGAACAGCATTCGGGCGAAATGAACGAAATCGCCTATGCCGGCGCGCCAACCGATCTTGGCCGCATTGAGCGCCATGAGGGTAGTGAAGGCTTTGAAGATCGCGCTGCTCAGGGCACGCTCGCCGATGCCATGCGCAGTCAGCTGGCCATTCGCCCCCTGGATGGCCGCGCCCAGAGCCTTGCCCATATCCTGATCGATGGGCTGGATGAGGCAGGATACCTAAGGCTCGATCTCGCCGAGTTGGCGACGCGGCTAGACTGCCGCCTTGCCGAGATCGAACAGGTCCTGGCGACCCTGCAAGGGTTTGAGCCCGTCGGCGTCTTTGCCCGCGACCTGCGCGAATGCTTGGCCCTGCAGCTTAAGGACAAGAACCGCCTTGATCCAGCCATGGACAGCCTGCTGGATCATTTAGGTGTTCTGGCCCGACAAGATCACGCGCGGCTGCGGCTGCTATGCGGTGTCAATGACGAGGACCTGCGCGATATGATCGCCGAGATCCGGGCCCTCAATCCCAGGCCTGGCGCCGGTTATGACCAGGGCACGGCCCAGACCCTGATTCCGGATGTCTATGTCCGGCAAAACCGCGATTTTAGCTGGCATGTCGAGCTCAATAGCGACACCCTGCCCAAGCTCTTGATCGATCGCCGCTATCACGCCCAGATCTCAGGCCTGGCCAAGTCCGAGGCCGACAAGGTGTTTGTCTCTGATTGCCTGGCCAATGCCACCTGGTTGGTCAAGAGCCTGGACCAGAGGGCTAAGACCATCCTCAAGGTCGCCAGCGAGATCGTCAAACAACAAGAGGGCTTTCTCAATCTAGGCCTAGATTACCTCAGACCACTGACCCTCAAGACTGTGGCCGAAGCGATCGGCATGCACGAATCGACCGTCAGCCGCGTCACGGCCAATAAGGCCATGGCCACGCCGCGCGGCACGTTTGAGCTGAAATTCTTCTTCACCAGTGCGATTGCGGCCTGCGATGGCGGCACGGCCCACTCGTCGCAAAGCGTTCGCCAGCGCATTCGCCAGCTGATCCAGGCCGAACATTGCGGTCAAGATGTCCTGTCAGACGACAAGCTGGTCGAGCTCTTACAAAAAGAGGGCATAGACATTGCCCGGCGCACGGTGACCAAGTATCGCGAGGCCATGGGCATAGGCTCATCGGTTGATCGCCGCCGCCTGTTTAAGGCTGCAGGATGAGCTTAGATTGGTAAATTCTCTCACAAAATCAAACCCCTCACGCGGACGTGATCGCGGTATTGGCTTGACTTGTGACGCTCAAGAGCATGCACTACCCGTATGCAAGTCTTGGTTTCTGGAAAGCATGTTGACGTCGGAGAGGCCTTGCGTTCGCGGGTCTCGGACGAACTTTTAAGCAGCATCGGCAAGTATTTTGACCGCGGCGGCAATGCCGAGGTGGTCGTGTCGCGCGAGGGGCATTCCTTCCGTGTCGATTGCACCGTGCATCTGGCGTCTGGCCAAACCCTGGTCAGTCATGGCCTTGGCCATGATGCTCATGCGGCCTTTAGCGAGGCGCTGGAAAAGGTTGAAAGCCGCATCCGGCGCTATAAACGCAGGCTGCGCAGCCATTCGGTCGCGGCGGGCGCCAAAAAGGCTGAAACCAGCGCCCTCTTCGTCCTGCGCGCGCCCGATGGCGATGATGACGAGGATTTGGGCTGGGATGACGAGGCCGGCTCGCACCATAGCCATGAGGCACCGAGCGGCGTCATTATTGCGGAATCCGAAACCGAGCTCAAAACCTTAACTGTTTCTATGGCAGTAATGGAGTTGGACTTGACGGAGGCCCAAACAATCGTCTTTAGAAA
>JBILKO010000037.1:0-20891 GCA_044376615.1 Caulobacteraceae bacterium | reverse complement strand
AGCGGTCGTAATCATTGGTCTTATTGCGCATATAGTTCAGCACCATCGGATGGGGCAGGATCAGGAAGGTTTCGGCTTCCAGCCCGTGCATAACCGACTCCGCCACCGCCTCTGGCGTCAAGACGCCGTCAAGGTTTTGCGGCCCTTCCGGACCAGCGCGCAAAAGGTTGGTATCGACGCCTTGTGGGCAAAGCACTGAGACCTTGATGCCGTGGTCCTTGTGGTTCAGGGCCAGGTTTTCCGCCCAGCCAATCGCCGCATGCTTGGTCACCGAATAAGTGGCGCTGCCAATCTGGGACAAGAGCCCAGCGGCCGAGACGGTATTCAGAAAATAGCCCTCACCGCGGGCAATCCAGTCGGGCAAGACCGCCCGGGCGGCATAAACATGGGCCATGACATTGACGCCCCAGCTTCTTTCCCAGGCCTCATTGCTGGGCGAGGCGGCATTATTGGGGTCTGGATCGCCAGAGGCTATGCCAGCATTGGAACAGAAGAGATCAACTGGACCATAGGCTGCCTTAGCCATCGCAACCAGATTTTGAATGTCAGCCTCGACCGAGACATCGCAGGCGACCGCCAGGCCGCCAATATCGGCGGCGACGCGCTTGGCCCGGTCAAGGTCACGGTCAGCAATCACCACCGCCTTGGCACCGTCAGCGTGAAAACGCCTAGCCATGGCCTCACCAATGCCATTGGCGCCGCCGGTCACAATGACCACCTTGTCCTTGATCTGCATGCGTCTCATTCCCCAATACGGCTTGAACCTTATTCGCGATCTAGCCTTGGCCGAACCGCGCTGGTATCACTCATCCCAACAGGTGTTTGAATGCGCAAGACCAAACACGCCAAACAAGGGAAAACGTCTATGTCAGCAGAGCCCAAGACCCTCAATGCCGTTACCACCATAGCTGTCGAAGGTGATGTTGGGGTAGTGACCCTGAACTCACCGCCCGTGAATGCCCTGTCCGCACCGGTGCGCGAAGGGATAGATTTGGGCATCAAGGCGGCCTTGGCGGATGCGGCGGTCAAGTCCGTCGTCCTGATCTGCGATGGTCGCACCTTTATCGCCGGGGCCGATATTACCGAATTTGGCCGCGCGCCTGTGGGCCCAAGCCTGTTTGACGTGCAAGACATTATCGAAAATGCCAGCAAGCCGGTGATTGCTGCCATTCATGGCACGGCCCTTGGCGGCGGCCTGGAAGTCGCCCTGACCTGCCACTACCGCGTCGCCGTACCCTCGGCCAAGTGCGGCCTGCCAGAGGTCAATCTTGGCCTCATACCCGGCGCGGGCGGGACCCAGCGCCTGCCGCGCATTGTTGGCGCTGAAAAGGCGTTGGAAATGACGACCACCGGCCAACATGTCGGTGCCAAGGCCTGCCTGGCCATGGGCCTGGTTGATGAGCTGGCCGAAGAAGGTGCCTTGCGCGAAACCGCCATTGCTTTTGCACGCAAGGTGATTTCTGAAAACCGCCCCCTAAAGCGCGTACGCGATCTGGAAGACAAGGTCCTGGCCGACCGCAAGAATCCGGGCCTTTTTGCCGAATTCCGTAAGGCCAATGCCCGCAAGTTCCGCGGCTTTATGGCCCCGGAAAGCAATATCAAATGTATTAAAGCCGCAGTGAACCTGCCCTTTGATGAAGGCATTGCCGTCGAGCGCAAGCTGTTCATCGAGCTGATGACGGGCAGCCAGTCAGCGGCCCAACGCTATGTCTTCTTTGCCGAACGCCAGGCGGCCAAGATCCCCGATGTGGGTGATGATATTGCGCCCCTGCCCGTTAAAAAGGTTGGCGTGATCGGGGCCGGGACCATGGGCGGCGGCATTTCGATGAATTTCCTCAATGCTGGCTTTCCCGTCAGCATTGTCGAGACCCAGCAGGCAGCCCTTGATCGCGGCCTGGCTACCATCCGCAAGAATTACGAAAACACGGCCAAAAAGGGTCGTTTGACTGAGGCCGATGTAGAGACCCGTATGGGCCTTCTGACCGGCAGCCTGGCGCTCGAGGACCTGGCCGATTGCGACCTGATCATTGAGGCTGTGTTTGAAAACATGGACATTAAGAAGGACGTGTTTGGCCGTCTGGACAAGATTGCCAAGGCCGGCACCATCCTGGCCTCCAATACCTCTTATCTGGACGTCAATGAGATTGCCTCGGCCACCAGCCGCCCGGACTCGGTCATTGGCCTGCACTTCTTCTCGCCAGCCAATGTCATGCGGCTGTTGGAAATCGTGCGCGGGGCCAAGACCTCAAAGCCGGTCATTGCGACCTCGATGCAGATGGCCAAAAAAATTGGCAAGGTCGCAACCTTGGTCGGGGTCTGCCCCGGCTTTGTCGGCAACCGCATCCTAGCCCAGCGCCAGCGCGAGGCCCAAAAGCTGATCCTGGAAGGGGCCATGCCCTGGGATGTTGACCGCGTCCTTTATGATTTTGGCTTCCCCATGGGTCCCTTTGCCATGAGCGATCTGGCGGGTCTGGATATTGGCTGGTCAAAGGAGGCCAGCACGTCTTCGACCATTCGCGAGGTCCTGTGCGAAATGGATCGTCGCGGCCAAAAGACCGGCTCTGGCTTTTATGATTATGACGAGAACCGTAATGCTGTCCCCTCGCCGGTCGTCGAAAAGATCATTCTCGATTTCGCCGCCAAGCAGGGCATTAATCGCCGCAATATTAGCGACGAGGAAATCCTAGAGCGCTGCGTCTATCCGATGATCAATGAGGGTGCCAAGATCTTAGAAGAAGGCATGGCCATTCGCGCCTCGGACATCGATATTGTCTGGCTCAACGGCTATGGCTGGCCGCTCTATCGCGGCGGCCCCATGTTCTATGGCGACCTGATGGGCCTGCCCAAGGTTCTGGAAAAAATGCAGGCCTTTGAGGCCCAGATGGGCGATGATTTCAAACCCTCGGCCCTGCTGGAAAAGCTAGTCGCCGAAGGCAAGAGCTTTAAGGACCTGTAAAATCGGCCTGCACCCCTTGGCGACGATCCATCAAGGGGTGCAGGTGATGATTGACAAGGCGGCTGATCCGCTCATGCTCTAGACCCATAGAGCCCGATAAGGGGCCGCCTTCAGGGAGTGAGCAGATCATGAGAGCAGCCGTATTGCGGCAGGTGGGCAGCCCCCTGCAGATCGAAAATGTCCAGATCGGCAAGCCAGGCCCGCATGAAGTCCTGATCCGTACCGCTGCTGCCGGGGTCTGTCACTCTGACCTGCACTTTATCGAAGGCTCCTATCCCTTCCCTCTGCCCGCCGTGCTTGGCCATGAAAGCGCGGGCGTGGTCGAACAGGTCGGGTCCGAAGTGCGTACCGTCAAGGTCGGCGATCATGTCATCACCTGCCTATCGGCCTATTGCGGTCATTGCGAGTCCTGCCTAACCGGGCGCATGTCACTCTGCGTCAGCCCAGAGACTAAGCGCAGCGCCGATCAGGCCCCGCGCCTGTGCGAAGAGGTTGTGCCGCCGCGCACCGGCACGATGAACCAGTTCTTGAACCTGTCTTCGTTTGCCGAGCAGATGCTGATCCATGAACATGCCTGCGTGGCCATTCGCAAGGACATGCCGCTGGATCTGGCTGCCCTGATTGGCTGTTCGGTGACCACTGGGGTTGGCGCGGTCATCCATACCTCCAATGTCCGGGCGGGCGAGACCGTAGCCGTGATCGGCTGTGGCGGCGTTGGCCTGGCGGCCATTAATGGCGCAGCGATTGCCGGAGCCGGGCGGATTATTGCGGTGGATCGGGTGGCGTCGAAACTGGCCCTGGCCAAGGCGTTTGGGGCAACGGACCTGATCAATGCCTCAGACGGCGATGCCGTGGCCCAGGTCATGGAACTGACCAGCGGCGGCGTGCATCACAGCTTTGAAGCCATTGGCCTCAAGGCCACCGCCGAACAGTCCTTCAAAATGCTGCGCCGGGGCGGCACGGCCAATATTATCGGCATGATCCCGGTTGGGGTGAATATCGAACTGCACGGCGCGGACTTCCTTGGCGAAAAGCGTATTCAAGGCTCGCTGATGGGCTCTAACCGCTTCCCCGTCGATATGCCGCGCCTGGTCGATTTCTATCTCCAGGGCAAGCTCAAGCTCGACCAGATGATATCGCGGCGGCTCAAGCTGGAACAGATCAATGAGGCGTTTGACGAATTGCGCCGCGGCGAGCTGGCCCGTTCGGTCGTTGTGTTTGATCACTAGGCGTCGGGGCAAAGATCAATGAATGAATTAGATTTCAGCGGCCAGACGGTCCTGGTCGTCGGCGGCTCAAGCGGGATCGGCTGCGGCATGGCCCAGGCCTTTCGCGCCAAGGGGGCTGATGTGCATGTCTGGGGCACCCGCGCCTCAGCCGCAGACTATAAGGGCGAAGAGGGCAGCGACCTGACCGGCCTGACCTATGGCCAGATGGATGTGTCTGACTTTGGCGCGATTGAGGCCTATTCGCCGCCGTTTTCGCGGCTGGATGTTTTGATCTTGTCGCAAGGCACGGTCATTTATCAAAAGGGCGAGTTCAATATGACCGGGTTTCAAAAGGTCATGGACGTCAATCTCAATAGCCTGATGGCCTGCGCCCTCAAATTCCACCCCATGCTAGCCGCGTCCATGGGGGCCTTGATCACGGTCAGCTCGACCGCGGCCTTTCATTCTACCCGAGGCAATCCGGCCTATAATGCCTCCAAGACCGGGGCGGTCGGCCTGACCCGGACCCTGGCCGAGGCCTGGGCCAAGGACGGTATTCGCGTTAATGGCATTGCGCCTGGCCTGGTCGATACCAAGCTGACCAAGGTCACGACCGAGCACCCCGACCGCCTGGCCGCGAGCCTGCAGGGCATCCCCATGCGCCGCCTCGGCACGCCGTCGGACATGGCGGGCGTCGCCCTGTTCCTGGCCTCGCCCTTAAGCGCCTATGTTCTGGGCCAGACCATACCGGTCGATGGCGGCCTGATCCTTTAGGCAAATCAGGCTTCACAAGCTAACTAAACAGTGTAAAGATTTAGCGTCCGGGCATAAACGGCCATCAGTGCCTCAGCCCCAATTGGAAGGAACATCTATGACCCACGCCCTTGTATCGCTCGTGACCTTGATTTCCCTGATGGTCTTTTTCTGGACTGGGCTAAGGGTCGGACGCGCGCGCGGCACCTTTGGCATCAAGGCCCCAGCAACCACCGGCCATGATGAATTTGAGCGTCATTTCCGCGTCCAGATGAATACGCTAGAGGGCATTGTTATATACCTGCCCGCGCTTTGGATTTTTGCCGTTTTTGGTAGTGAGCCGATTGCGGCAGGCCTTGGCGTGATCTGGATTATTGGCCGGATCATTTATGCGGTCACCTATGTCCGGGATCCAGCCAAGCGCAGTGCGGGATTTGCCATCTCAGGCCTGGCCATGCTGGTCCTCTTGCTTGGTTCGCTGTTTTTCGTTGGTAAGGCCTTGATCGCGCCGGGCGCATAGGGCCTACGGCTAGCCCTTAGGGGCACAAACCCTTATAGACAATCCGACGGGCGCAGGGGTGACCTTGCGCCCGTTTTGTTTTGAGCCAGAGCCCCTAGAATTGACCCTATTAGACGATCCGTCCCGCCTTTTTACGTTTCTAGGCATTATGGCCGTCATGGCGGCGACGCCGGGACCCGCCAACCTGTTTTCCATCGCAACCGGCATAGCCGGCGGGCCGAAGACGGTTCTAGCAGGCGTGGCGGGCATGTTGTCAGGCACCCTAGTCTGGTTCATGGCCGCCGCCCTGGGGCTCGGCGCCCTAGTGGTCACCTTTCCGCGCACCTTTCATGTCCTGACCTTTATGGGGGCGGGATACCTCTTATGGCTCGGTAGCCAATCGATCTGGTCAGGCCTAAAGGGCGCGGATCATCAGGACCTAAAGGTGAGCCTGCAGACCCGCACAGCGAGCAAGCGCAAGGCCTATCTTGATGGGCTGATGGTTCAGATCACAAATCCAAAGGTCTTGGTGTTTTTTTCGGCGGTCCTGCCGCCATTTATTGATCCACATCAACCGTTTGGCCCACAAATGGCCGTATTTGCAGCTGCCAATATAGGGATGGATTTTGTGATCATGAGCGCCTATGGCCTAGGGGGAACTGCCCTGGCGCATCGGTTGTCAGAGCCAAGATTTCAACGTCTATTCTACGTTGTGGTCGGGGCCCTTTTGATCAGTGCGGCGGGCATGATCCTGTTTCGGCTGGGATAGGCCGGTCTAACCGCTAAGGAGCGTTTGATGAGAAACCTAGTCCTGATCGTGGCCCTGGCGATTGGCCTCAGCGCCTGCGCGACCGCGACGCCCTATCAGCCCCTGGCCAAGACCAATGCCCAGTCTGGCGGCTATAGCGAGACCAAGGTCGAGGATGCCCGCTGGCGCGTTAGTTTCAGCGGCAATAGCTTAACCAATCGCGAGACCGTCGAGACCTATCTACTCTATCGCACGGCCGAACTGACCCTGGCCCAGGGCTATGACGTCTTCACCATGGCCGATCGCGGCGTGGCCAGCACCAAGGAAAAGGTCGTAACCCGCACCTTGATCCAAGACCCCTATTGGGACATGGGCTATTGGCGGCCAGCCTGGCGCGTCTTTGGCAGCTATCGCGGCTGGCATGGTGGCCCTTATTGGGGACCCTATTGGGGCACGGGCCTTGGCTATGATCCCTTATGGCCAGACACATTGGATGTGCGCACCATTGAGAAATACGAGGCCACGGCTGAGATTATCCTGAGCAAGGGCCCAAAGGCCGCCAATGACCCCAAGGCCTTTGACGCCCACCAGGTCATTGAAAACCTAGGCCCCAAGATCGTCCGGCCCAAGGTTTAGGACCCTCCCAATCCAGTCATAAAAAATGGCGCAGGCCCCGCAGGGTCTGCGCCTTATCTGTTTCGGTTAGCCGGACTTAGCGCGGGGCCATCCGAATGGCGCCGTCGATGCGGACATGTTCGCCATTGAAATAGCCATTGCGCACCATTTCGACCGCCAGGCTGGCATATTCGTCAGCATGACCCAGGCGCTTGGGGAAGGGCACGGAAGCCGCCAGGGCAGCCTTAACCGGCTCAGGCGCGCCCTGCATCAGCGGGGTGTTAAATATGCCGGGCAGGATGGTATTGACGCGGATACCGTCGCCCATCAGATCGCGCGCGATCGGCAAGGTCATGCCAACAACACCGCCCTTGGACGCCGAATAGGCGGCCTGGCCCATCTGACCATCAACGGCCGCGACCGAGGCGGTATTGACGATGGCACCGCGCTCGCCGTCTTCCAGGGGCTCGAGATCCAACATGCCCTTGGCCGACTTGGCGATACAGCGGAAGGTGCCGACCAGATTGATCTGCAAGATCAGGTTAAAGGCGTCGAGCGGGAAATGCTTGGTCTCACCGGTCTGCTTATCGCGGCTGGCGGTTTTGGCGGCATTGCCGGTGCCGGCACAATTGATCAGGATGCGCTCCTGACCATGGGCGGCGCGGGCCTTGGCAAAGCCAGCATCGACATCGTCATCGCTTGTAACATTGACCTTGCAAAAGACGCCGCCAATCGACTTGGCCACGGCCTCACCCTTGTCTTCGTTCATATCGAAGATCGCGACGCGGACGCCATGAGCGGCCAGGGCGCGGGCTGTCGCCTCGCCAAGGCCAGACGCGCCACCGGTAACCACGGCCGCGACGGAGGAATTGAGTTGCATGGACGAACTCCCTGTTTGTGGTGTTAATAGAAATGGTTCGAGCCGAACGCTCGGCTTGTTCAAGGATTTAACCCTCATGGCGCAGAAGTCCAAGACTGACGCCACGGCACTTGGGCCCGCATATTGCTATTTTACGGGGACCCCATGCTTTCCATGCTCTTGATCGCGGTTTCAGGCTTGGCGGCCCTGGCCTATGGGGCCTGGTTTGTCCTGGCCCCGCCGTCGCTGCTTAGAACGGTGCTAAAGACCCTCGCTGTCGGAGCCTTGGCGATCCTGGCCTGGCAGAACACCCAGCATAATAGTCTTGGCCTCATGGTCTGCGGCGCACTGGCCCTATCGGCCCTTGGTGATGCCTTTTTGGCGGGTAATCCCAAGCGCTGGCTGCCGCTTGGACTGGCGAGCTTTCTGATAGCCCATCTTCTCTATGTCGCGGCGTTTTGGATCTTGGGCGAGCAGGGTCATTGGCTGTCGCCGGTCCGGATCGGCTTGATTGGGCTGGTTGCGCTTGGCAGCGTCGCCATGCTGGCCTGGCTTTGGCGGCATCTTGGGGCCATGCGGGCGGCGGTCTTGGTCTATGTCCTGGCCATTGCCGCCATGGTTGGCACCAGCCTGCTCCTGCCTTGGCAGGCCTGGCCGATCATGGTTGGAGCCTTGGCCTTTATGGCGTCTGACGCCATCTTATCGTCCGAGCTGTTTCGCGGGGCGAAGGTCTGGGGCTCTGAGCGCCTGACCGCCTATGCGATCTGGGGCCTTTATTATGGCGGTCAGGCCGCCATTACCTATGGCCTTTTGAGCTGATCAATCCACGGCATCGGCCAAGGCCCGCCGGTTATCGCGCGCCTCTCGCCAAGTGATGAACAGGGTTGAACAAACCACTACAGCGGCGCCCAAAATCGTCGCCATCTGTGGCACATCGTGAAAAACGACAAACCCTACCATGACCGCGAAAACCAGGCGCATATAGTCGATCGGGGCCATGGCTGCGGCATCGCCAATCTGCATGCCCTTGATGTAACAGGCCTGGGCAATGACGCCCAGAACGCCCATGGCGATTAGAAGTCCAAGGTCGATCAGGGTTGGCCAGCGCCAAGACAAAAGCGCCATGGGGATCGAGAACACCAGGCCAAGAACCGAGGCCCAGGCCAGCAAAGTAAACGGCTTATGGTCCCGGGTTAGGACCTTCATGCCAGTTATGGTCAGGGCAAAGAGAAAGGCTGATCCCAGCGCCGCCGCCTGAGGCAAACCAAAGGCTGCACTGGTTCCGGTGGGCCTAAGCATGATCACCACCCCCAAAAAGCCCACCAGACTGGCCCCAATACGCAATGGCCCCAGCTTTTCGCCCAAGACAAAGCCTGCCAAGGGGACAAGCCAAAGGGTGCGGGTAAAGGACAAGGCATTGGCATCGGCGAGCGGCAGCTTCTGAAAGGCATAAAAGCTCAAGGTCACCGCCAAGGTCCCCGCCGAGGACCGAAACAATAAGATGCCGGGCTTGGTCGTATAAAATGAGCCGCGCCAATCCCTCGCCATTATCGGTAAAAGGACCAGTAGGGCCGCCACTTGCCGATAAAAGGTCTGGACCGAGGCTGAATAGCCCTCCCCCAAAAACTTCACCATGCTGGTCATCAGGGTAAAGGCCAGCGCCGATCCCAGCATCCAGATCGCCCCACGCGTATTGGGCGCAAGACCCGCCATCCACAGCCGGGCAAGGCCTAACGGACGCTCCTCTTCGGTTTCAGATTTTGGGCTAGACGCCATATCGGCCTATTGCGACTTCATGGCTAAGCGCATTTGCTCAGCCTGTTCCGAGCTTATGCCCATGGCGGTGAGCAGGGGCGAGGGCGTGGACGGATCCCAGGCATGGCGACCGCCCATGACAATGCCGCCATCAACGACCAGATGCGTGCCCGTAACAAAGGCTGAAGCGTCGGAAGCGAGAAACAGGCAGGCCTTGGCAATGTCTTCGGGCATGCCGCCCTTGGGCACGGGCTGAAATTTCGACGCGACCGAGGCGATTTGGGCGGCCATCTGGTCGGCGACGTCGCGCGGCAGTCCAATCGAACTGCCAAAGATCGAGGTGGCGATCAGGCCAGGGCATATGGCATTGACCCGGATGTTTTGCGGCGACAACTCAGCCGCCGCGCACTTGGTCAAGTGGATCACCGCCGCCTTGGCCGTCGAATAGGACACAGGGCCCCAACCCGCCTGCAGGCCCGCAATAGAGGCGGTGTTGACGATGGCCCCGCCGCCGCGGGCGCGCATCAGCGGAACCGCATGCTTCATACCCAGGACCACGGCTCGCAGCAAAAGGTTCATAACGCTGTCCCAGGCCTCAGAGGTCATGTCCTCAACCCCGTTCGGTGCCCCGCCCGCGCCGGCATTGTTGAAGAGGATGTCCAAGCCGCCAAAGGCCTCAGACGCCGCATTTATAGCCTTGGCGATATGGTCTTCTTGGGTCACATCGCAATGGACATAGCGCAGGGCATCACCAAACCGGGCTTCCAGCATGGCGCCTTTCTCATCCTGGCGATCGGCAACCACGACCTGGGCGTCTTCAGCCATAAAGAGTTCAACCGTGCCCAGGCCAATGCCCGAACAGCCGCCGGTAATGACGGCAATCTTGCCGCTCAGTGCCTTGGTCATGTTTTTGTCTCCCTAAGACTTTTGGCCGCTAAATTCTCATGCGTGGCGCAAGGTGGCTAGGCCTTTTTGTAATCAGGTGTCGGCGCATAGGCCCGCAGAAAGCGTTTTGAAATACTGCGTGCCAGGCGGTCAATCTCAGCCTCGTCCTCGCCGCGATTAAGGCCCAAAAGGGCGCGAATCTGGCGGTGACCGGCACACATGCCACCAAACAGCTCCGCCGCCTCGACAGGATCATCCACGTCAAGGCGCCCAGCCCGGGTTTCGGCGGCCAGATATTCCGACAAGCGCGCGCGAGTAGTGTTGGGCCCGGCTTCAAACACGGCCCGGGCCAGTTCCGGCATGGCCCCTGCCCCCTGAACCGTAACCCGCATCAGGGCATAGGCCCTGGTATTGGTGACAATGCCGATCAAGGTGCGGGCCAGATTGGTCAGGGTTTCCTCTGGGTGCTCAGCAGCGCCAGGCACGGTCAAGGGCGCGGTAATGCTCGCGGCCCGCCGGGCGACCAGGGCATGGATCAGGTCGGTCTTGCTACCGAACTGGTTATAGATGGTTTGTTTGGAGACCCCGGCACGGCTCGCTATGGCCGCAATGGATGCGCCAAGGCCGTGTTCAGAAAGGACATCAGCAGCCGCATCTAGGATCGCCTCGCTCTTGCCCTGATCGATCTGGCCGCTAACCCTGGGCATTAGTGGCTTTCAGCCGGTACCGCAAAGACGGACGGGGCGGGCTTGATAAAGATGGCGGCAAGGGCCGCGAGGAAACAAATCACGGCCAGAACCGTAAAGGCATCGCCATAGGCCAGGGTGCTAGCTTCGCGGGAAATGACCATGTTCAAGACCTTGCGGCTGGCCGCGGCTGGGTCAGATAGGCCCATCTGGGTCATGCGCTCGGCCATGCCTGCCAGCATGCCTTGAGCCTCATTGCTGGCAACGCTCATGCGCGAAGCAATCTCATTATAATGATTGCGAGTCGATACGACCAAGGTGCTGGACAAGACCGCCATGCCCATGGCCCCGCCAACATTACGCGATAGGTTAACTAGGCTTGAGGCCGACTTGACCATGCTGGGGTCAAGCGTAGACATGGTCACGTTCTGGGTTGCGATCATGGCCACCATGACGCCGACGCCGCGAAAGGCCTGAAGGCTGGCCAGCTCCCAAAATCCCCATTGTGGGGTCACGGCATGACCAAGCCAAAACCCATAGCCTGCGCATAAAAAGCCTAGAACAATCGGCATGCGCGGATCGACGAGCCGCACAAAGCGGCCAAGCAGCGGCCCGGTTAAGAACATGGATAGGCCCGAAACAATCATGGTGGTCCCGACCTCCGATGAGGAAAACCCGCGCACCCGGCCCAGGAACAAGGGCAAGAGATAGGTGCCGCCAAACAGGCTCGCGCCCGAGACAAAGGTCATACAAACGCCAATTAGAAAGTTTGAATTGCTAAAGGCCCGCAGCTCAACAATTGGCTGGCTATAGGTCAAGGAGCGCCAAATAAACAAAAGCCCCGCCACCAGGGCCGCGACGCCGAGCGCCAGGATCAGGCCGTCCTGGAACCAGGAATTGCGGGTGCCCTCTTCAAGCACATATTGCAGGCTCATCAAAAAGATGGCCATGACCACAAGGCCAAACCAGTCAAAGCCCTTGGACAGGCTCGGATCACCCTTATCGAAATCGCCGTAGCGCCCGACTAAGAACAAAACCACGACGCCCGGCACGACATTGATAAAAAACAGCCAGCGCCAGCTTAAGAGGTCGGTCAAATGCCCACCCAGGGTCGGACCAATCGTCGGGGCCAGGGTGACAATAAGGCCCATAACGATGCTGGCTGTCATCCGCCGCTCGGGCGGAAAGGCGGTAAAGGCCACCGCAAAGACCGTCGGGATCATGGCGCCGCCGATAAAGCCTTGCAGGGCGCGGGTGACGATCATGGTCTCAATATTGGACGACAGCCCGGTCAAGACACTCATGACCACAAAGCCAAAGCACGAGGCCATATAGACCTTCTGCGTGCCCCACAGCCGGGTCAGATAGGCGGTCAAGGGGATCATCACCACCTCGGCCACCAGATAGGCGGTCTGGATCCAGCTGACCTCATCGGCGCTGGCGCTAATACCCGCCTGGATCTGAGGCAGGGACGAGGCGACAATCTGGATATCGAGTATGGCCATAAATTGGCCAATCACCATGGCCCCAAAGCCAAGCATCAGCTTGGTCCAATTGACAGCCGGCGGCGCCGTCCCGATTGCGCCGGCGTCTGTTATTGTCACCGGGCAGGTCCCACAGGCGCCGCCGCCGGCTGGCTCGCCGCCATGGTTGCCTCAGCAAAGGATGGACCGGTCTTGCCCCGGACATCGACCTTGACCTCAACCGACAGGCCAGGACGCAAGGCACCCTTTAAGGGGTCATTGGCATTGACCATGACCTTGACCGGGACGCGTTGAACGATCTTGGTGAAGTTACCCACGGCATTCTCAACCGGGATCAGGGCAAATTCAGAGCCCGTTGCCGGGGCAAAACTATCGACCTTGCCAAGGATGGGGGTCTTTCCGAAGGCATCGGCCTTGATCTCGACGCTCTGGCCAATCCGTATGCGGCTGACCTGGGTTTCCTTGAAATTGGCGAGCACATAGGTCTCGCTGACCGGCACGACACTCATCAAGGCCGCGCCAGGGCGCACATATTGCCCAAGCCGTACGGCCCGACCACCAACCACACCCGATACGGGTGCCCGGATTACCGTGCGCGCCAGCTCGATCTTGGCCTGATCAACGGCGGCGCGAGCGGCCTGGGCCTGGGCCAGCATCTGGTTCTTAGCAGAGCCCAGAGACTGGGTCGCCTGGCGTTCGGCCTGTAGGGTCGCCTGGGCCTGGGCCACCGCCGCACTAGACTGGGCCGCGCCAGCACCGACGGTTTGCAGCCTCTGGTCAGAGACCCAGCCATTGCCGGCTAGAGCCTTATAGCGGCGCAGATCCATCTCGGCGCGGCGCGCATCGGCCTGGGCACTAACGAGGCCAGCAGCCTTTTGCGCGACCAATGCCTTCTGCAGCGCTGCCTTGTCATCAACGCCATGCACGCCCGCTTCAAGCGCTGCCAGATTGGCCATGGCCTGGGCAAGCTTGGCTTGGGACTGTGCTGGGTCTAGCCGAACCAGCTCTTGGCCCGCGATAACGCGCTGATTATCGGCCACCAGGACCTCGGCGACATAGCCGTCAATCTGTGGGCTTACCGTGACCGTATCGGCCTGAACATAGGCGTTTTCGGTGATTTCATAACGCTGCTTGTTAATCCACCAGGTGCCAATGCCAACCAGAAGGGCCAGGCCAATCAGGCTGGCCATAATTAAGGGCACGAGTTTTTGCCGCGTCATCAATCCAACCCTTAAAACAAGATATAGCCCTAGGCCCTAATGGGCCGCGCCCTTAGCCGCAAGGGTAAAATGGACCAGTGCGTCCAATAATCAAGCCTAGATATCGGCTTTCTTCGACTGAAAGTTGTTACCAGCTTTCGGACCAGGGCCTTAGGTCCAGCTCATGGGTCCAGGCATCGCGGGGCTGGCAATGCAATTGCCAATAGTTTTCGGCAATATGGTCCGGGTTCAATATGCCGTCAGTCTCCTTGCGCGCATAGGACTCCGGGAAATTGTCCGCAATCCACTGGGTATCAATCGGACCATCGATCAGGGTATGGGCAACATGAATACCCTTTGGGCCAAGCTCGCGCGCCATAGACTGGGCCAGCGCACGCAGCGCCGCCTTGGCCCCAGCAAACGCGCTAAAACCCTCGCGACCCCTCAGACTGGCGGTCGCGCCGGTAAAGATAATCGTGCCCTTGTTTCGGGTCAGCATGTGCCGCGCTGCTTCCCGCCCAGCCAAGAAGCCGGCAAAGCAAGCCATTTCCCAGACCTTGAAATAGACCCGCGATGTTGTCTCAACGATGGAGAACCGGACATTGGCCCCGATATTGAACACGCAGGCGGCAATTGGCCCATGGGCCTGCTCGACCTGTTCAAACAGGGCGGTCATCTGGTCTTCTTTACGGGCATCGCAGGCCAAGCCGACCGCTTGACCGCCTTCTGCCTTGATCTGGGCCACCAGGGGTTCCAGCTTGTCGCCGTCACGGCGGACCAGGACCGCTAAATAGCCTTCCCTGGCAAAGCGGCGGGCGATCGCGCTACCGAGCGCGTCTCCGGCCCCAATCACCACCACGGTCTGAGTTTGGGTCATGCTTGCCGCGCTCCTTGCATTTAGTCGTCCAGACTTCACGCCGTCGTGGCGCTGGTCAAGTGCCGAGTTTCATAGCCGCCTCGCGCGGGGGTGGGCGGCGGGTCGCAACCGCGACCACAGTCGTGAGCAACAGGTCAGCGTTTAATGGCTTTGTAATAAAACCCTCGACGCCAATAGCGGCCCATTCGGTACGATGCTCGTCCATGGCATAAGCCGTGATCGCCAAGATCGGGGTGGTTGAATTCGGGCCTGGTTGATTTCGGATCAGTTTGGCAGCGGCCAGTCCGTCCATGTTTGGCATCTGCATATCGAGCATAATCAGATCAAACCGGTGCTCGGCAGCGGCTGCGACTGCTTCTAGCCCATCCGTTACCATGACCAGTTCGCAGCCGAGCGGGCTTAGCAATTGTTCGACAATACGCCGATTGACGCTGTGATCCTCAGCCAGAAGGACCGTCAAGGCCTCGGTCTCGGCTACACCTAGACTCATGCCTTCCAAGGCGCGCCGATTTGGATTGGAGGGCTTGGTCGCAAGTCCAGCACTAGCCCTACCTCGTCGCAGGGGTAGGTCCAGCCGAAAGGTTGAACCCTCTCCTGGTCGGCTTTGGACCGTTAGGCTGCCGCCCATGTTTTCGGCAAGCCGTCGGCTAATTGCAAGGCCAAGCCCGCTACCGCCGTGAAGGCGTGTGGTTCCAGCATCAGCCTGCTCAAAACTGCCAAACAGGCGGCCTTGAACTTCCTCAGATATTCCGCAGCCCGTATCGATCACTTCAAAATAAATGCCCGGGCCACGCCCCTTCTCGCCCTTATCCGACTGACCAACATGCAAAAGGATTTGACCGTTGTCCGTAAACTTGACCGCGTTGGACAAGAGATTGAACAAGATTTGGCGCAGGCGCAGTGGATCGACATGCAAGACCTCCGGCACGTCAGTATCGACGTTGAGCGAAAGCTGACAGGCTTTTTCAGCTGCCTGGGGCTGCCAAAGCGTCACCAAGGCCTCTAGTGCCGGCATCAGCTTCATATCGGTCGGGTCAAGACTCATCTTGCCCGCCTCAATGCGCGACAGATCAAGGACGTCATTCAAGAGGCCCATTAAGACTTCGCTGGCCTCACTCATCATCTGAATATGTGCCGCCTGCTCGGGTGTCGGGTTGGTGCGCCGAAGCAATTGCACCGCCGACATGACGGCATTCATGGGCGTGCGAATTTCATGGCTGACCGTCGCCAAAAAGTCGGTCTTTGCGGCATTGGCCTTGTCCGCAGCCAGGCTCGCCGATCTCAAGGCCGCATTAGTATAGCTCGAATTGGCCACTTCAATGGCCATATGGGCGATATAGAGCATGCCCCCGGCCAAAAAGACTAACAAGGACAGGGGCCCTGCGGCAAGGGCCAAGGTTAAGGGCAGGCCAAGCAGATAGCAGGCATGGGCGGCCAGAGCGGAGAACAAGACCGACCGCTGCTGGTGCATATAAAGCGTAACATGCAACAGGCCGCCGCAGGCCTGAATAATGGCAAACAGCCGCCCTGCCTCCTGCCCGGCTTGCCAGATGTAATAGCTGATGCCGGCATAGAGGACGGTGTTTGCAAAGACGAACACACAGCAAAAAATGCGATAGGCGACGGATCTTGGATTGGTGGGGTCGCGTCTAAACGGCAGAAAGACGTAATAGTCCGCCAATTGCCCCAGACTCATGGCCACAAACCAGACCAGGGGCCAGACGGACGGCGAATAGACCCAGGCGGTAGTGCCGATAAAGGCGGCTAAGGCAAAACGGTTTTTAAGGCCCTCGGCGCGGGCATCGCCAACCTCTGCATAGCCGGTCCGTTCGGCCATCGGGACCCTCGGGGAAAACACCTAAAAGGAGAAACTTACCAATAGCGCTCTTAGGTCATAATGTCTGGAAAAAATCAGGCGGACCCGAAGGCCCGCCTGAAATATCGCTAAAGGTGTCGTGACCCAAGCCTAGGCCTCAGGCTCGGCGGCCTCACGCAGAGTGAGATCCTCGCCTGTGGTCTGATCAACTGCCTTCATGGACAGCTTGACCTTGCCACGGTCATCAACGCCCAAGAGCTTGACCTTAACCATCTGGCCTTCTTGAACCACGTCTGTGGTCTTGGCGACCTTGGTCGGCGCCAATTGGCTGATATGAACCAGGCCGTCCTTAGCGCCAAAGAAGTTCACAAACGCGCCAAAATCGACGACCTTGACGACCTTGCCATCATAAATGGCACCGAGTTCAGGCTCCGAAGCTATCGACTTGATCCAGTCAATCGCCGCCTTGATCTTAGCGCCATCAGAGGCCGAGACCTTGACCGTACCGTCATCCTTGATATCGACCTTGGCGCCGGTTTTTTCGACGATCTCACGGATCACCTTACCGCCCGAACCGATGACTTCACGGATCTTGTCGGTGGCGATGGTGATGGTCTCGATCTTGGGTGCATATTCGCCAATTTCTTGACGCGCGCCCGAAATCGCCTTGGCCATTTCGCCCAGGATGTGCAGACGACCGCCCTTGGCCTGGTGTAGGGCCTTTTGCATGATTTCCTCGGTAATGCCGGGAATCTTGATGTCCATCTGCAGGCTGGTAATACCATCTTCGGTACCAGCGACCTTGAAGTCCATGTCGCCCAGGTGATCTTCGTCACCCAGAATATCGGACAGGACCACATAGCCATCGGGCTCGAGGATCAGGCCCATTGCAATCCCAGAAACCGGCTTCAGAAGGGGAACGCCCGCATCCATCATGGCGAGGGACGAGCCACAAACCGTTGCCATGGAGGACGAGCCATTAGACTCGGTAATCTCTGACACCAGGCGGATCGTATAGGGGAAGTCGGCTTTGGACGGCAGCATGGGACGCAGGGCGCGCCAGGCTAGCTTGCCATGGCCGATTTCGCGGCGACCGGGCGAGCCCATACGGCCAGTTTCACCCACTGAATAGGGCGGGAAATTATAGTGCAGCAGGAAGCTTTCCTTATAGGTACCTTCCAGGGCATCGATGAATTGCTCATCATCGCCGGTGCCGAGGGTGGCAACCACCAGGGCCTGGGTCTCGCCGCGGGTAAACAGGGCCGAGCCATGGGCGCGTGGCAGGATGCCGACCTCGCCGAGGATCGGACGAACCTTGTCCAATGCCCGACCATCAATGCGCAGTTTGGTTTCCAACACGTCACGGCGCAGGACTGAGGCTTCACATTCCTTAAACGCATAGCCGAATTTGGCGGCATCGACGCCGTCAGGATTGGCGTCAGACTTGACCAGGGTACCAGAGGCCGTCTTCTTGGCCGCGTCCAGAGCCGCATGACGGTCCTGCTTGCCGGTCAACTTATAGGCGGCCTTCAGGTCTTCACCGACCAGGGCCTTGATCTTGTTTTCGATCGGCGACAGGTCTTCGGCTTCAAAGTCCCAGGCATCCTTGGCCGCATGCTCGGCCAGCTCAATGATCGCATCGATCACGGGCTGGAAGCCGCGCTGAGCAAACATGACGCCGCCCAGAACCTGCTCTTCGGTCAGTTCCTTAATCTCAGACTCAACCATCATGACCGCGTCATTGGTCCCGGCAACAACCAGGTCCATGCGGTTTTCTGGGCCCATCTGGTCCAGGGTTGGGTTCAAGACATATTCGCCGTCAATAAAGGCGACGCGCGCTGCGCCAATCGGGCCCATGAACGGAACGCCCGAAATGGTCAGGGCCGCCGAAGCGGCAACCATGGCCAAGATGTCTGGATCGTTTTCTAGGTCATGCGCCAAAACCGTGACCACAACCTGGGTCTCGTTCTTGAAGCCCTTGACGAACAAGGGGCGGATCGGACGGTCGATGAGGCGCGAAACCAGGGTTTCTTTTTCCGAAGGCCGACCTTCACGCTTGAAAAAGCCGCCTGGAATCTTGCCGGCGGCGAAGGTCTTTTCTTGATAATTCACCGTCAGGGGGAAGAAATCCGCCCCTGGCTTGACTGACCGGGCGACGACCACAGTGGCCAGCACAACGGTTTCGCCATAGGTGGCCAGAACGGCACCGTCGGCTTGACGGGCAATACGGCCGGTTTCGAGGGTCAGGGGACGTCCGGCCCAGCCGATGGTTTTACGTTTGATATCGAACATGTTTTTCTTTCGGTCTCCCCCCAAGGCCCATTCCTTTAAAGGGGGATGTGGGACGAACCGGGGGCGACCATTCGCAAACCCGGCACCTTCGTCCATGGTCATCCTCCCCTTCCCCTCATTGGCCTTTGCCTTGGGGAAGGAGAGAATGCAGATCTTACCAGCCTTGCCTTAGCGGCGCAGGCCCAGGGTCTCGATCAGGGCGGCATAGCGGCCGTGATCCTTGCCCTTAAGGTGATCCAAAAGACGACGCCGCTGCGACACCATTTTGAGCAGGCCGCGGCGGGAGTGATTGTCCTTCTTATGGGTCTTGAAGTGTTCGGTTAGGTTGGCAATCCGTTCAGACAGGATTGCGACCTGGACCTCGGCCGAGCCCGTGTCGCTCGTTGAGCGAGCATGGGTATGAATAACTTCGGCCTTACGATCAGGCGTAATCGACATCGGGTTCTCCTTGTTCAAGATGAAATACCCGCGTCGGACTAAGCTGTCCGGCGCGCATCTCGCAAAGACTGACGGCTAGGCCATCCCGCATTGCCAAAACGGTTCTTGACGCGTCTTGTCCCCCGATCGATCGAGGCACAAGACCCGCACGAAGCGTTTCGACCTGTCTGGGAAGCAGAACAATCGGTCGCCCTTGCTTGAGCCGGAATGCCTCTTCCACTGTTACGGCCAGCGCCGGGATGTCGTCCAGCGCGGTCTCAACGGGAAGCAATGCCTCCGAAGCGGCGCCCTTATGCACCAATTCTTCCAAACTTTCCAGCCCTATCGCCCGGTCCTCGCCAAACACGCCAACACGCGTACGCCTAAGGTCGCTGACATGGCCGCAGGCCCCCAGCATGGCCGCCAGATCGCGGGCAATGGCGCGCACATAGGTGCCCTTGCCGCAATGAACCTCGATGACCGCATGATCAGGGTCGGGCACAGCAACCAGGCGCGCCGAATGAATCGTGACCCGGCGCGACGCCAGTTCAAACTCGACGCCGTCACGGGCCAGATCATAGGCCCGCTCGCCATCGACCTTGATCGCCGAATAATTGGGCGGCACCTGGTCGATCTCACCTTCGAAACGGAGGAGAGCCTGTTCGATCTCGGCCTGCTGCGGGCGATGGTTGGAGGTTGCGGTCACGGCCCCTTCGCGGTCAAAACTGGCCGTTGATGTGCCCCAGGCGATGGTAAAGCGATAGGCCTTATCGGCCTCGACCATATAGGCCACGGTCTTTGTCGCTTCGCCCAGGGCAATCGGCAAGATCCCGGTAGCCAGGGGGTCAAGCGTCCCGGCATGGCCAGCCTTCTGCGCGTTAAACAAGCGCCGCACCCGGCTAACCGCCATGGTCGAGCCCATATCCAGGCCCTTATCCAGAACGACCCAGCCCGAAACCGGCAGGCCCTTTTTACGCCGGGCCATGATCCGACCCGTCGTCCTCGTCCCTTGCGGCCAGGTCAGCCTGGATGCGAGGATCTTCAAACAGACGGTCAATATGCTCGGCCGCCGCAAAGCTTTGATCATGCACAAAGCGAAGATCGGGCGTGAATTTCATATCGATCATGCGACCCAATTGGCCCCGCAGAAACTTGGATACGGCATTTAGCGACTTGACCACAGCCGGGGCATTGAGCCCGCCTAGGGGTTGCACAAAACAGATGGCATGGCGAAGGTCTGGCGTCAGGCGCACCTCAGTAATGGTGACAATCGTGCCGGCCAAGACCGGATCGAGAAAGGTCTCTTCGCGCATAATCTCGACCAGGGCATGACGCACCAGCTCGCCGGCGCGCAATTGGCGCTGGCTGGGGCCAGACGGCTGGGCCGAACGCCCGCCCTTATGGGATGATTTCATCTCGCTCTCCTGGCCTTGATCGCGGATCGGACGCGAGGCAAGGCCCAGACATTTTTGTGATTGTCTTAAACGGACGCGGCTTTTAGCGGTCAGGCGCGGCAAAGTCGAGGCCGGGCCGGCGCAACCCTATTTGCTCTTGCCGCCAATCTGGGCGCCGGGCCCAAAACCTGACAAGCGCCAGACCCCGTCGGACTTGTGAAACATCAGGACGCAGGGCCCGGTTTTTGACTTGGCAGCACAGACGCTTTGGTCATCGAGGCTTCGCAAGGAGGCTGCAATGTTCAGGCGATCTGGCAAGGGTTTGTCCGGGTCATAGCCAAATTGGCGCGCCGCTAACTGAAACACTTTGGGCCGTAATAATTGATCGGCGGCGACCTCGGCCAGGGGCTGGGCACTCAGGGCAGCAAAAGCTTCCAGACCGCCTGAC
>JBILKO010000036.1:0-20962 GCA_044376615.1 Caulobacteraceae bacterium | reverse complement strand
ACTCGATGGCACCAAGGAATTAATGCCAAGACTGGGCAGGCCATCCTCGATCAAGGCAATATTGACGGTAAAATCGCCGCGTCTTTGCACAAATTCCTTGGTGCCATCGAGTGGATCGACCACGAAAAACGCTCGGTCAATATGGGGTATGCGCCCGGCAGCGACTTCTTCCTCCGCAATCACGGCAATGCCGGGGGCCAGGCGGGCCAGGTCGGCCAGGATAATGGCTTCGGCCGCCGTATCGGCGAGGGTAACCGGCGAGGCATCGGCCTTGATCGTCACATCAAAATCGGCCTGATAAATATCCCAGATTGCCTTGCCCGCCGCATGGGCACTCATGACCAGGCCCTCTAGCAGGGCGGTGCGGTCAAGGCCGGGCAGGGCAGGGATCATGTCGGCGTCCTTTATCAATTCTGCGTTCCTAGGGGCTTTTGCCGGTGGGTTCAAATTGACTCTTTGGCATTTGGCCCGATGATGGGGCTTACTCAAAGGAAGCATGGCGGTTTTGGAGGGTTTGATGACAAGTGTGTTTGCCCGGCTTGGGCTCGTATCCGCAGTTTTGGCCTCGACGGTCCTGGCCAGCCAGGCCCAGGCCTCGGTGTTTGTGATTGGCGGTGGCTTGGCAACCGAGTGTTCCTTGGCCGCCTTTAAAGGCCTGTCGGATGATCGCACCCTGGCCTTGTGCGACACGGCCCTGGATACCGAAAGCCTAGACCGCGATGCCCTGGCCGGAACCCTGGTCAATCGCGGCGTCATCTATATGCGCCGCCAGGATTTTGTCGCGGCGCGGCGCGATCTGGACTGGGCGGTTCGGGTTGGCCCGACCCTGGGCGAGGCCTTTGTCAATCGCGGCGCCGCCTTTATCGGACAACGCGACTATGCCCAGGCGCTAAGTAATATTGACCAGGGTCTTGGCCTTAGCCCGCAGGAGCCGGAAAAAGCCTATTTCAACCGGGCCCTGGCGCATGAAGGCCTGGGCGATCTGAAGCGGGCCTATTTTGACTATCTAAAAGCCTCCGAGCTTAAGCCCGACTGGGATGCGCCCAAGACCCAGCTGGCCCGGTTTACGGTGACGCGGCCGGGGTCTTGAGGACGGCTATCCTGCGCTTCCCATTTTCAGTACCGAATCGGTTTAGGTTACTTTGGTAAGTTCTAAACGCGAGGTTGAAGATGGTGACGGGTGGGGAAATCATGGCGTTCGCCGGAAGCCTTAAATCTGCGGGCGATATAGTCGGATCGCTCATAAGCCTTCAAATTAAGGGCGAAGTCCAAGCTAAGATTGTCCAGTTGCAGACAATAATCTTATCCGCACAGCAGGACGCATTTTCGGCTCAGCAATCGCAGTTTGCGCTGGTTTCTAAGGTGCGCGAGCTCGAAGAAGAAATAGCTCGCCTCAAAGGCATTGGAATCCTCAAGGAGCGATACGAACTTAGTGAGGTTTGTAGGGGTGCGTACGCTTACAAATTGAAGCCTGAGGAAAAGGGATCCGATCCGGCGCATTGGCTTTGCGTACAGTGTTTCGACGGCGGTCAAAAATCTATCTTACAGATCTCAGACACAAAGGGGCGACCAATTGATAATAAGTACCAATGCCAAAAGTGCAATTCTTCTATTATAGTTTATAACAACGTTCGGCCGTCTTAATATTTACTCGTGGTGTATAGGAGATTGGTGGATCAATATTGTAATTATATTTTGGATATGGCTAGAATAATCTATTTGTTGATTGTAGGTAGAAAAGTTGACGTGATTTAGCAATTATATATTCAACCTTATAAAGCCTCAGACACCCCATTGACTCTCAGGTGAGATCTGGAACAAAATAGGAACATAAGGGTCCTATTCATGTCCGATACCCAAGCTCTGTCTGTTTCACAAAGCCCCTTGCCCGCGCCTGAGCCGGTGCTGGAGGAGGTGGCGGCCTGCCTGCCGCAAGACCTGGGCGCGGCCCTGGCCTTTGCCCTGATGCGGGCGGGCGATGGCAGTGATCACCGCCCTAGCGTCTTTGTCGCGCCCAAGGTCTGGCTGCGTGAGCGCGGGCGGCCCTTTGCCCCGGGCTGGAGCCAAAAGGGGCGCGGTCTGATCCTGGTGGAAACTACCGATGAGACCCAGGCGCTTTGGGCCCTGGAAGAGGCCTTGAAGTCGGGAGCGGTTAGCGGCGCGATTGGGGCCTTGGCGGCGCCGGATTTTGTCGCCACCCGGCGGCTGGATTTTGCCGCCAGGGCCGGGCGGGCTTGTGCTGTGGTGTTGCGGGTCGGTCAGACCGGGGGGCTCAGCACAGCCAGGCGGCGCTGGCAGATCGCGGCCCTGGCCTCTGACCCTCATGAATTTGATGCCCGCGCGCCGGGGCCGGAACGGTTGCGGGCCAGTCTGATCCGGCGACGCGATGGTGTGCCGGGCTTTTGGGAATTGGAGTGGGATAATGAGCGGCGAGCATGGCTTGGGTCAGGGGCAGGGGCGAAGGACCATGGCCAGACGCATAGCCTGCCTGTGGCTGCCCGATTGGCCGATCACGGTCTGGCGACGGGCCAGCCCCGCCCCGCCGCCGCCTGAAACCCCCTTTGCCCTGATCGAGCGGGTCGGGGGCGGCCTATGTTTGCGGGCCGTGAATGCCGCAGGCCGGGCGCTTGGGCTTTATCGCGGCCAGACCCAGGCCGATGCCCGCGCCCGGGTGCCGGGCCTGATCACCGCCCCGGCCGATCCGGCAGCAGAGGTCGCGGCCCTGACCCAATTGGCCCTGTGGTCAGAACGGTTTTCTCCGGCCGTGGCCATGGAGACCGGCCCGCCGGGTCTAGAGGGCCTGGCCCTCGATATGAGCGGGGCGGCGCACCTGTTTGGCGGCGAGGCGGCCCTCATCCAGACCCTGGAAGCCAAGCTGGCCAAGGCCGGTATTCCTGCCCGCGCGGCCCTAGCTGACACCCTAGGCGCGGCCTGGGCCATAGCCCGGTTTGGTCGGGATCAGCGCCTGGCCCCAGAAGGCGGCGCGCGCCTTGCCCTGGCTGATCTGCCAACCGAGGCCATGCGCCTAGCGCCTGAGGCAGTGGTGCTGCTGCGCCGGTTTGGGTTGAATGCGATTGGCGATCTCTATCCCCTGCCGCGCGCGGGCCTGGCCAGGCGGTTTGCAGCGGGAAAGCTGGCGGCGGGCGGGTTGGGGCTGCGGGTGGTTGAGCGGCTGGATCAGGCCCTGGGCTTTCGCTCAGAGCCCTTGGTCCCGGTACGCGCGCCCGCCGCCTATCGCGCCTTTCAGGTGTTTGCCGAGCCGGTCGGCGATATGGCTGGGGTGGCCCATTGTTTGGGTGGCCTGGTGCAGGCCCTGGTCGATCAGCTGATGCGCGATGGGCGCGGGGCAAGGCGGCTGGTCCTGACCGGGTTTCGCGTCGATGGCGGCACGACCCAGCTCGAGGCCGGGCTAAGTGCGCCCTTGGCCCAGCCCGCGCACTTTCTGCGCCTGTTAAAAAACAAGGGGTTGGAGCATTTAGATCTGGGCTTTGGCATTGATGCCCTGATGCTGGCCGCGCCTGTGGCTGAGCCAATTGTGCCGGTCCAGGTGGGGCTAGAGGACAAGGCCGCCGCCGCTGATCAAGGCGCCCTGGCCAGCCTGATTGACCGTCTCCAGGCCAGACTGGGTGAGGGGGCGGTGCGTATGGCCAAGGCCTCAGGGCGCTGGCTGCCCGAACATAGCGAGGTCTGGGGACCGCCGGTTTTGAGCCCAGAGCCTGATGCTTTTGCCTCTGAAGACCGGCCGCGGCCGCTTTTGCTGTTTCATCCACCCGAGCCAGTTGAGGCCATGGCCGAACTGCCCGATGCCGCCCCGGTGCGGTTTATCTGGCGGCGCGTGGCCAGGCGGGTGGTGCGGGCCGAGGGGCCAGAGCGTCTGGGCCCCGAATGGTGGCATCAGGCGGAAACCATGCCCCGCGCCGCGCCGCGCACCCGCGACTATTACCGCATCGAGGACGAGGCCGGGCATCGCTATTGGCTGTTTCGCGAAGGGCTTTATGAGCGCGAAGACATGGGCCGCCTGCCCAGCTGGTGGCTGCATGGGGTGTTTGCATGAGCGCGCCTGCCTATGCCGAGCTGGATATACGCAGCAATTTTTCGTTTCTCGAAGGTGCGTCCCATGCTGATGAACTGGTCCTAACCGCAAAGGCCTTAGGCCTGGCGGCCATTGGCATTGCCGATCGCAATAGTCTGGCCGGGGTGGTGCGGGCCCATGTTGCGGCCAAGGCGCAGGGCCTGCCCCTGCTGATCGGGTGTCGCCTGGTCTTTACCGACGAGACCGAATTGATCGTCTATCCGCGTGACCGCGCCGCCTATGGCCGCCTGTGCCGCCTCTTATCCTTAGGCAAGATGGGGTCTGAGGATGAGCCCCGCATTGCCAAGGGCGATTGCCAGCTGAGCTTTGATCAGGCGGCGGCTTTGGGCGACGGCCTGATTGGCCTTGTTCCGGCCCCGGAGCGTTTGGGGCCAGGCTTTGAGGCCCAGCTAGCGGCCTGGGCCAGGGCCTGGCCTGATCAGCTTTACCTGGCGGCCAGCCCGCTCTATCGCGGCGATGATCGGGCGCGGCTAAACCGGCTGGCGGCCCTGGCGCAAAGGCTTAAGACCCCGATGCTGGCGACCAATCGCGTGCTTTATCATGATCCCGGTCGCCGCCCGCTGCAGGATGTCATGGCCTGTATCCGGCTCGGCACGCGCCTGGATAAGGCCGGCCGCCTATTGGAGGCTCATGCCGAGCGGCACCTAAAGCCGCCATCGGAAATCGCGCGCCTGTTTGCCGGGCATGAAGACGCCCTGGCCCGCAGCCTGGACATAGTTCAGGCCGCGCGCTTTAGCCTAGATGAATTGCAATACGAATATCCCGATGAGCCGGTGCCCGTGGGCAAGAGCGCCGATGGACACCTGGCCGATCTGACCTGGGCCGGGGCGGTCAACCGCTATCCAGAGGGCGTACCAAAAGCGGTGCAGGCCAATCTGGTCAAGGAGCTCAGACTAATCGCGAAAGCTCAGTATGCGCCCTATTTTCTGACCGTTTATGATATTGTCGTCTTTGCCCGCAGCCAGGGCATATTGTGCCAGGGGCGCGGTTCGGCCGCCAATTCAGCGGTCTGTTATTGCCTGGGCATTACCGCTGTGGACCCGGCCCAGATCGACCTCTTGTTCGAGCGCTTTATTTCGGAGGCCAGGGCCGAGCCGCCCGATATTGATGTCGATTTTGAGCATGAGCGGCGCGAGGAGGTGATCCAATATATTTATCGCCGCTATGGTCGCCACCGCGCCGCCATTGCCGCGACGGTGATTTCCTATCGTCCGCGGTCTGCCATTCGCGATGTCGGCAAGGCGCTGGGCCTGAGCGAAGACGTCACGTCTGCCTTGGCCGGGACGGTCTGGGGCAGTTATGGCGGGCGCGGCGATGACGGGGTGCCTGATGACCGTGTTCGGGCCATTGGCCTGGATCCCGATGCCCCGCGTCTTCATCTGGCACTTAAATTAGCACGCGAGCTTTTGGGCACACCGCGGCACCTGTCGCAGCATGTCGGCGGGTTTGTCCTGACCCGCAATGATCTGGTCGAGACCGTGCCCGTCGGCAATGGCGCCATGCTGGGCCGTACCTTTATCGAATGGGACAAGGACGATATTGAGGCCCTCAAGATCATGAAGGTCGATGTCCTGGCGCTTGGCATGTTGACCGCCATTCGCCGGGGCTTTGACTTGATCGCCAGCGCCTATGGCCGCGATCTGGACCTGGCCAGCGTGCCGCGCGAGGACCCGGCGGTCTATGCCATGTTACAGAAAGCCGATTCCGTCGGCGTGTTTCAGGTCGAGAGCCGGGCCCAGATGGCCATGTTGCCTAGGCTGAAACCCGCCAAGTTTTACGACCTGGTCATCCAGGTGGCGATTGTCCGGCCAGGCCCGATTCAGGGCGATATGGTCCATCCCTATCTGAACCGTCGGGCCGGGCGCGAGGGGGTGAGCTTTCCCTCGCCGCATCCGGATCATGGCCTGGCGGATGAGCTGGAGCGGGTGCTGGGCAAGACGCTGGGCGTGCCCCTGTTCCAAGAACAGGCCATGCGCATTGCCATGGAGGCGGCGCGGTTTACCGGTGACGAGGCCAATGGCCTGCGCAAGGCCATGGCCGCTTTTCGCCGCTCAGGCACGATTGTCAAATATGAGTCCATGATGGTCGAGCGCATGGTGGCGCGCGGCTATGAGCTTGATTTTGCCCAGCGCTGTTTCAACCAGATCAAGGGCTTTGGCGAATATGGCTTTCCCGAAAGCCATGCCGCCTCGTTTGCGCATCTGGTATATGTCTCGGCCTGGATTAAACGCTGGTTTCCAGAGGTCTTTGCCGCCGCCCTGATCAATAGCCAGCCCATGGGCTTTTATGCCCCGGCTCAACTGGTATCCGATGCCAAGGCCCATGGCGTGGTGGTGCGCCCGCCCGATGTCAATTTCAGCGATTTTGATTGCGGGCTCGAGCCCAAGGATGATGCCGTCTCGGTCAGTGGCCGTCCGCGCCGCTGCGCCTTGCGTCTTGGCCTGCGCCAGATTGAAGGCTTTCGCCGAGACTGGGCCAGCGCCATTGTCCAGGCCCGCGATCGTCCGTTTACGGATCTAGAGGACCTGCGCCGCCGAACCGGTCTTGGCGGTCCGGCCCTCGATGCCTTGGCCGCCGCCGATGCCTTGGGCTCCTTGGCCCTAACCCGGCGCACGGGGCTTTGGGCAGCAAGGGGCCTGCCCCGGGCAGAACCTGCGCCCCTGTTTGCCGCCATGGGCCTGGAAGAGGCCGATGGCCCCGCCCCTCTGCCGCTTGCTGCCCTATCGCAAGAGGTGGTGCAGGATTATGAAACCTTGCGCCTATCGCTCAAGGCCCATCCGCTCAGCTTTTTGCGACCTGACCTTGCCAAGATGGGGGCCATGACGGCCAAGGTCGTGGGGGGCCTGGGCGATGGGCGGCAGGCGTCTATGGCCGGGGTGGTGCTGGTGCGGCAAAAGCCCGGCTCGGCCAAGGGCGTGTGTTTTATGACGCTGGAAGACGAGACCGGCGTGGTCAATGCCGTGATCTGGTCAAAGATTTTCCAGGCCCATCGCCCCATCATTATGGGCGCCCGCCTGGCCCTGATCCGGGGGCGGGTGCAAAGGGCGGACGGCGTCGTGCATCTGGTTGTCGACACGATTGAGGACCGAACGCGCGATCTTTTAAGCCTGTCGCAAAGCCCGCCCAGACGTGAGGGGCCAGGCCCGATCCTCGCCCAAGCCTCTGGTCGTCATCATCCACGCGATGTGCGGGTCATGCCAAGGTCGCGGGATTTTCGTTAGGGCGGGCAGGCTCAATCAGGTCCCAAAGATTGCCGAACTTGTCGCGAAACACGGCCACTGTGCCATAGGGCTCGGCGCGCGGCGCTTCGGCAAACTCTAACCCAACTTTTTGAAACGCCGCATGGTCGCGCGCAAAATCATCCGTATAGAGAAAGAATGACACCCGACCGCCGGTCTGATGACCAATGCTCGCGGTCTGTTCGGGGCTTGCGGCCTTAGCCAGCAAGATGCGGGTTTGGGCGCCAGGCCCTGGCAAAACAACCACCCAGCGCTTGTCTTCGGACAGGCGCGAATCCTCAACCAGTTCAAAGCCCAGATCGCCGCAATAATGCGCAATCGCCAGGTCATAATCGGGCACGGCCAGGGCAATTAGACCAAGATGGCGGGACATGCGCGCGGGCTTTCAATCAGGTTTAGCTCTCACGGCCATGGTCGACGCCAAAGCCAATAAAGTCCAGTGCTTGACGCCAGGGCACAGGCGCGTACAGTCGCGCCAATTCTCCGGGGCGTCCCACTAAGGGGCTGAGAGGCAGGTAGTCCTGCAACCCGTGAACCTGATCCGGATCATGCCGGCGGAGGGATGGGAAGTGAGGGCGCAAATGCTCTGCGCCGCACGCCATTTTTTCACCCCATCGATCCGGCCAATGTCTTTTGCTGGAGCCAAGGCCGTGAACAAACAGACCCCGATTATCGGCACCATCCCGACCGGCGAACGCCCCGGCTCACGCAAGGTCTATGCCAAGGGGGTCCTGTTTCCTGATCTTCGCGTGCCCTTCCGCGAAGTGGCTGTGCATCCATCGGCCGGTGAGCCGCCGGTGACCATTTATGATCCGTCTGGGCCCTATACCGATCCCACAGCCAGTATTGATATCAATAAGGGCCTAGAGCGGCCGCGCGATGCCTGGGTCCTGGCCCGCGGCGATGTTGAGGCCTGTGAGCCGCGCGCCGTAAAGCCCGAAGACAATGGCCATGCCAAGGGCGTGCACCTGGCCCCGCCGTTTCCGGTGGCGCAAAAGCCGCTTAAGGCCAAGAACGGTCAGGCCGTGACCCAGATGGCCTATGCAAGGGCCGGGATCATTACGCCGGAAATGGAATACGTCACCATCCGCGAAAACATGCGCCGCGAGGAATTGGCCAAGGTCGTGCGCGACGGCGAAGATTTTGGCGCTTCCATCCCTGACTTCATTACGCCCGAATTTGTCCGAGAAGAGATTGCCCGCGGCCGAGCGATTATTCCGGCCAATATTAATCACGGCGAACTGGAGCCGATGATTATTGGCCGCAATTTCCTGGTCAAGATCAATGCCAATATCGGCAATTCGGCGGTGCTGTCCTCCGTCGCCGACGAGGTCGATAAGATGGTCTGGGCCATTCGCTGGGGCGCCGATACGGTTATGGACCTGTCGACCGGGCGCAATATCCACAATATTCGCGACTGGGTGATCCGTAACAGCCCCGTGCCGATCGGGACCGTGCCCATCTATCAGGCCCTGGAAGAGGTCAATGGCATTGCCGAGGACCTGACCTGGGAGGTGTTCAAAGACACCCTGATCGAACAGGCCGAGCAAGGGGTGGACTATTTCACAATCCATGCCGGTGTGCGCCTGGCCTATATCCCCCTGACCGCCAAGCGGGTGACGGGGATTGTCTCACGCGGCGGTTCGATCATGGCCAAATGGTGCCTGTCGCACCATAAGGAGAACTTCCTCTATACGCATTTCGAAGAAATCTGCGAGATCATGAAGGCCTATGATGTGTCCTTCTCGCTGGGTGATGGCTTGCGGCCCGGCTCGATCGCCGATGCCAATGATGCGGCCCAATTTGGCGAGCTTGAGACCCTGGGCGAACTGACCCAGATTGCCTGGAAACACGATGTCCAGGTCATGATCGAGGGGCCAGGCCATGTGCCCATGCACAAGATCAAGGCCAATATGGATAAACAGCTCAAGGTCTGCGGCGAAGCCCCCTTCTATACCTTGGGCCCGCTGACGACCGATATTGCGCCGGGCTATGACCATATTACCAGTGCAATTGGCGCGGCCATGATTGGCTGGTTTGGCACGGCCATGCTTTGCTATGTGACGCCCAAGGAGCATCTCGGCCTGCCCGACCGCGAGGACGTCAAGCAGGGCGTGATCACCTATAAGATTGCCGCCCATGCTGCGGACCTAGCCAAGGGCCATCCCGGTGCCCAGGCCTGGGACGATGCCTTGTCACGGGCGCGGTTTGAGTTTCGCTGGGAGGACCAGTTCAATCTTGGCCTCGATCCGGAAACCGCGCGCGAATATCATGACGAGACCCTGCCCAAGGAGGCGCATAAGACCGCGCATTTCTGTTCCATGTGCGGGCCGAAATTCTGTTCCATGAAGATTAGTCACGATATCCGCGCCGATGCGGCCGCACAAAACGACGTGGCCAGTATAGATGTAGACGCCGGACTAGAAGACATGGCCCGCAAGTTCCGTGAGGGCGGCGGTGAAATTCTTGTGCCGCTAAAATAGAGCTTATTATCTATACCAGCCAGGCGTCGCTTTAGACTTGACCAAACTCCGCGGCCTAACCAGATAATAGGGTAGGCAGCGGAAGACGGTGAGCCATGGGTCTGTTTGAGGCGATTGGGCGTGAAATTCGATTTGGCCGCGGCCTTGTCCGAACCTTGGCCCGCGTCAGTGGCATCACCCCCACGTCTTCAAACCTGATCTGCGACGATTTTGAGCGCGCGGTTGATCGCTATAAGACCCGCAGGGCCATCTGGTTTGAAGGTCAGTCGCTTAGCTATGGCGAGCTTGACGATCTGGCCAATCGCTTTGCCCACTGGGCACAGGCTCAGAACCTGGTGCGCGGCGATTGTGTTGCCTTGTTCATGCCCAACCGGATTGAGTATCTGGCCATCTGGATGGGCCTGGCCAAGGTTGGGGTCGTTACCGCCCTGATCAATAATAATCTCACAGGTCCGGCCCTGGCGCACTGCCTGGATCTCAGCGGCGCGCGCCACATAATTGCCGATGCTGAGACCGTCCAGGCCTATAACGATGTTAAGAACACGCTCAGCAAAAAGACCGTTCAGTGGCAGATGGAAGGCGGCACCCTGCCACATAATGATCTGGTGCGCGTGCTAAAGACTTGCAGCCCGCTGCGTCCTGACCGCAAGGCCATGCGCGAGGGGATTAAGGCCAAGGACCTAGCACTCTATATTTATACTTCAGGCACGACCGGCATGCCCAAGGCGGCCAAGATTTCGCATGCAAGGGTGCAATACTATATGCGCGGCCTTGCCGGCTCGACCGGGGCTAAGGCGTCGGACCGGATCTATGTTGCCCTGCCACTCTATCATGCCACGGGCGGCCTATGCGCCATGGGCGCGGCGCTACTGAACGGCGGCTGCGTCGTCCTGCGCCGCCGGTTTTCATTGACCCAGTTTTGGGACGAGGTTCGGGCCGAGCGCTGCACCATGTTTGTCTATATTGGCGAGCTGTGCCGCTATCTGGTCAATCAGGACCCAGTGCCGGGCGAACGCGGTCATAAGCTGCGCATGGCCTTTGGCAATGGGCTAAGGCCCGATGTCTGGGACAAGATGATCCAGCGCTTTTCCATACCTGAGATCTTGGAATTCTACGGCTCGACCGAAGGCAATGTCTCCATGTTCAATTGGGACGGCAAGCCCGGCGCTGTCGGCCGGGTCCCCGCCTATCTGGGTGACCGGTTCAATTTCAAGCTGGTGCAATTTGATGTCGAGACCGAGCAGCCTGTGCGGGGTCCCGATGGCCGCTGCATCCTCTGTAAGCCTGGCGAGGTTGGCGAATGCATAGGCGAAATCGGGTCCGATGCCCGGACCGAATTTGTCGGCTATGCCGACAAGGCCGCCAGCGCCAAAAAGGTCCTGACCGATGTGGTTAAGGCCGGTGACCGCTGGTTTCGCACCGGCGACCTGATGCGGATCGATGCCGACGGCTATTTCTATTTTGTCGACAGGATTGGCGAGACCTTCCGCTGGAAGGGCGAAAATGTCTCGACCACCGAAGTCGCCCAACAGATTGCGGGTTATCAAGGGATTGAGGAGGCCATCGTCTATGGTGTCCCTGTGCCGGGCGCTGATGGCCGCGCAGGCATGGCCTCGCTGGTGGTCGATGCCGCCTTTGATCTGGCAGGCCTGGGGGCCTATCTCGAGGCGCGCCTGCCTAGCTTTGCCCAGCCGATCTTTATCCGCATCCAGCCACAGATTGAGACCACAGGCACGTTTAAGTATCGCAAGATCGACCTGGTCAAGGACGGCTTTGATCCGGCCAAGATTGACCAGCCCCTCTATTTCAAAGAGCCGGGCAAGGGCTATGTACCCCTAACCCCCGAAGTGTTTGCCAAGATTGAGGCCCGGGGCTTTAAGCTCTAGGCCTTGAAGGCCAGATAGCCGGTGCGCGGGAAATGGACGTGTACCGTGCCGACGGCGGGATCAGTCCGTGCAATCACAATCCGCTCGCGATTGGCGGCGACCAAGGTACCATCAACCCGGTCGCGGCCATAATCATCGGCCATGACAAAGACGCTGTCGCCGGGACCTGCGCCCAGCGGATCCTTGGGATCATGAACTTCCGTGCCGAGTGGCTTGGCGGCCTTGGCCACGGCCAGAGCGTCCTTGCCGGTCATTTCTGTAGGGGTGCCATGGCCAAAGGCCTCGATCATGGCGCGCCAGGGGGCAATATGCGGCATGTCCTGGGTCAGCTCAGTGACAAATGGCTCGAGATTGCGGGCCAGAAACCAGAGATTCATATAGGCCGCCGCATCGGCCAGGCTGGGCTTTTTGCCGACCAGCCAGCCGGATTTTGAGGCGGCCAATTGTGCCTCTAGCCAACCGATCTGGGCACGCCATTGTTGTTTGAGCGGGCCGACGGCGGCCTTCATGGCGGCAATATCAAACGGCCGGCCGGACATGGCCTCGCGGTCTTTCAAGAAGGCCTCAGGTGTATGCTCGCCAATCGTGCCAAAAATTATCGGGACGGTGGTTTGGAAAAACAGGCGGTCGGCCCACCAATTGATTGGCCAGATCAGGCCTGACAGATCCTCGGGGATCATCGACGGTGAGGGCGCGCGGCGCTCAATCTCGGCCTGCATGACCTGGGTATCGCAATAGATATCGGCCCCGATCTGCAGCGCCGGCGTGCGCCTATAGCCGCCGGTCAGGGGCACATAATCAGGCTTGGGCATCATGTTGGGGATATGCACCGAGCCCCAGGCCAGGCCCTTAAAGCCAAACAAGACCCGAACTTTTTCCGAAAACGGCGAGGTATCGAAATGGTGCAGGATCATTGTGTCTGACATGGGGCTTCCTTCCGGCCTTGTTTTGTCCTGTATGACACGGCGCAAACCGCTTGAAACCCAGAAAATCGCCAGGGCCAGCCCTAGCATACACCCCGCGCACTTTTGCAGAATCTGTCCTATATCTGAGGCCATGAGCACTGAGGCTGCACCCGCCATAACCGGCATGGACCTGATTAAGGACGAGGCCTCGCGCCTGCCTGATACGCCGGGCGTCTATCGCATGATCGGCGAGGACGGTGAGGTCCTCTATGTCGGCAAGGCCAAGAGCCTGAAAAAGCGGGTCACCCAGTATGCGCAGGGGCGGTTTCATACCCAGCGCATCGCCCATATGGTCCACCAAACGCGGGCCATGGAATTTGTCTCGACCAAGACCGAGACCGAGGCCCTGCTGCTCGAGATCAATTTCATCAAGTCGCTCAAGCCGCGCTTTAACGTACTGCTCCGCGACGACAAGTCCTTCCCCGAAATCTTGATCCGCCGCGACCATGCCTCGCCCCAGATCCGCAAGCATCGCGGCGCCCATACGATCAAGGGCGAGTATTTTGGCCCCTTTGCCTCGGCCTGGGCGGTCAATCGCACGGTCAATAGTTTGCAAAAGGCCTTCCTCTTGCGCTCCTGCACCGACAGCGTATTTGAGAGCCGCACCCGGCCTTGCATGTTGCACCAGATCAAGCGTTGCGCCGCGCCTTGCGTCGATCTTATCTCGCCGGAGGATTATAATGCCCTGGTCGATCAGGCGCATGATTTCCTGTCGGGCAAGAGCCGCCTTGTGCAGCGCAAATTGTCCGAGGACATGACCCAGGCGGCCGAAGAGCTGGATTTCGAGCGCGCCGCCCGCCTGCGCGACCGGATCCGGGCCCTGTCCACGGTCAGCCAAGACCAGTCGATCAATCCTCAGAGCGTGGAAGAGGCCGATGTTTTTGCCCTGTTTTCTGACGGCGGCCAGGCCTGTGTTCAGGTGTTCTTTTTCCGCGCGGGGCAAAACTGGGGCAATAAGGCCTATTTTCCGCGCGTGGATCGTCAGGATACGGACGAAGATATACTCGATGCCTTTTTGGGCCAGTTCTACGACACCCAACCCGTGCCGCGCCTAATCCTACTCTCGCACGAGCCGCCCAATCGTGCCCTGCTGGCCGAGGCCTTTGCCCTGAAGTCTGGACGCAAGGTCGAGATCGCCAAGCCCCAGCGCGGTGAAAAGCTGGACCTGGTGCACCATGCCCTAACAAATGCCCGCGAAACCCTTGGCCGCAAAATGGCCGAGGGCTCGGCCCAGGGTAAGCTCCTAGCCGCCGTTGCCGAGGTGTTTGGTCTCGATGCGCCGCCAGAGCGTATAGAGGTCTATGATAACTCCCACATAATGGGCACCAATGCCGTCGGCGGTATGATTGTGGCGGGCCCTGAAGGTTTCCAGAAAAGCCAATATCGCAAGTTTAATATCAAGGACACCGAGCTCACCCCCGGCGATGATTATGGCATGATGCGCGAGGTCCTGCGCCGCCGGTTTGCGCGGCTGGTCAAGGACGAGGAGGCGGGCGAGCCCAGCCCAAGGCCAGACCTGGTTTTGGTCGATGGCGGGGCCGGGCAATTGGCCGAGGCTATAGCCGTGCTCGCCGATCTTGGTATCGACGATGTCGCCTTGGTGGGTGTAGCCAAGGGGCCGGACCGCGATGCGGGGCTGGAGCGCTTTTTCCTGCCGGGCCAAGCACCGCGCATGCTCGAGCCCAAGAGCCCGGTGCTCTATTATCTGCAGCGCCTGCGCGACGAGGCGCACCGGTTTGCCATCGGCACCCATAGGGCTAAGCGCTCGGCCGAAATGATCAAGAATCCGCTGGACGAGATTGAGGGCGTTGGCCCAGGCCGCAAGCGCGCCCTCCTGCATGCCTTTGGCTCGGCCAAGGGGGTGTCGCGCGCGGCGGTCACGGACTTGGAAAAGGTCGAGGGCGTTAGCGCAGCCCTAGCCCAGCGCATATTCGACTATTTCCGCCGCGCTTAAGGCGTCTGACCTGATCCAGCGCTCGACCATTGCGCCCTGCTCGACTAGACCAAGATCATGACCAAGGCTTCGCCAAATCCTGCGCTCTTGCCCGATGCCGCCCCGGATAATTGGGTCGACCGGTTTGCGCCTTTGGCCCTGCGGCCCTGGCTCAAGCTTGGCCGGTTTGATCGTCCGGCGGGTATCTGGCTCTTATTATTGCCGGGCTGGCAAGGCCTGGCCTTGGCCGGGGCCATGGATGGCAAGCTTCCTGACCCTTGGCTGATGGTCCTATTTGCAATGGGTTCGACCCTGATGCGGGCGGCGGGCTGTGCCTATAATGATATTGTCGACCGCGATTTCGACGCCAAGGTCGCCCGCACAGCGGCCCGCCCCATCCCGTCGGGTCAAATCAGTGTCAAACAGGCCTGGGGCTTTGTTCTGGTCTGTCTTTTGGTCAGTTTCCTGATCCTGATCAGCCTGCCGCCGCTGGCCATTGGTCTTGGGATTGGATCGCTGGTTCTGGTTGCGGCCTATCCGTTCATGAAGCGCATCACTTGGTGGCCCCAGGCCTGGCTTGGCCTGACCTTTAACTGGGGCGCCTTGCTGGGCTTTGCCGCCGCGACGGGAAACCTAGGTTGGTCAGCGGTCTTGCTCTATGCCAGCGGCGTGTTTTGGACGCTTGGCTATGACACCATCTATGCCGTGCAGGATTTAGAAGATGACGCCTTGGCCGGGGTTAAGTCCTCGGCAAGGCGACTGGGCGCAGCGGCCCCTAAAGCGGTTTTGGGCTTTTACCTGATCGCTTTTGGCCTTGCCGTCGCCTGCGCGATTTTGGCTGAGCTTGGGCCTTTAAGCACAGTGCCGCTGGGCCTTTTTGGCCTGCATCTGGTCTGGCAGGCGCGGGCCTTGAAGCTGGAGGATCCGTCTGGGGCCTTGCGCCTGTTTCGCGCCAATCGTGAGGCTGGCCTATTATTATTTGCGGCCCTCATCCTTGGGCTCTGGCAGTTTTAGACCGCTGCGAGCGCGGCTTTAAAGGCCTGGGCTATGGCCTCGCTGGCCTGCAGGATGGGTTCGGCACTGGCCTTGGCGCGGGCCAGGATTAAGGCGCCTTCGATGCTGGTTACGGCGAGCAGGGCCAGGCCCACCGCGCGGTCTGGCGCTAGACCCTTGGCCTCTAGGGCGTTGGCAAAGGCCGTTTGCCATGCTTCGAAGGCCTCATTGCCAGCACCGGCAATGGCCACATCTTGGGGGGCCATTTCCAGAACCACGGTCGCAATCGGACAGCCATCGCGAAATCCCGACAGGGTCATCCAATCGGCCATGCGCGCGCCATAGGTTCGGGCGGCCTGTGCTGGGTCTGCGCCGTTGCTGAGCAGGTCCTGCAAGGTCTTGCTGGCGACTTGTCCGCCGAGCTTGACTGCCGCAGCGCCAATCTGGGCCTTACCACCCGGGAAATAGTGATAGACCGAGCCCTTGGGCGCGCCTGAGGCCTCGACAATCTCGTTCATACCGACCCCGGCATAGCCGCGGCGGCGAAACAGCCTGGCGGCCGCACCCACAATCGCCTGGCGTGGGCCTTTAGACTCGCTATGGTCAGCCTGCATGATGAGTCTCCGTAGCCACAACGCCAATCCTATATCGACTGGTCTAGTTAAGAAACCCTTGGGCGCATCTCCGATGGGCGAGGGGCGGGGGTGCGCATGATCACGGACCGCCGGGCCTTTATCCTCGAGAATACCCGCCTACAGCATCCGCCGCATGCGCCGGAGCTGAGCCTCTATCTCGCCGATGAAATCACCCCGATCTGGCGCATGACCGAAGAAGCCCTGGGCGAGATGGGCCTTGCACCGCCTTTTTGGGCCTTTGCCTGGGCCGGGGGGCAGGCCATTGCCCGTTATGTGCTGGATCATCCGTCTGAGGTGACTGGACGCAGGGTGCTTGATTTTGCCAGTGGTTCCGGACTTTGCGCGATCGCCGCCTTACGCGCCGGTGCCAGCACGGCCCTGGCCGCCGATATTGACCCGTTTTGCGGCGCGGCCCTTAGCCTGAATGGCGAGGTCAATGGGATTGAGGCGCAGTTTACGGACCAAAACCTGCTGGAGGCCGATCCGCCCTTAGTCGATGTGATCCTGGCCGGGGATATTTGCTATGAAAAGCCCTTGGCTCAGCGGGTCCTGGCCTGGCTGCAAACCGCCCATGATCGCGGCACCCGGGTCCTGATCGGCGATCCTGGCCGCAGCTATTTCCCGCGCGAGGGCCTCGAGCGCCTGGCCGATTACCAGGTCGCGACCACGCGGGAGCTGGAGGACCAGGAGGTCAAGCGCACCTGGGTCTGGACCTTTCCAACCAAGGCCTAGGTCGGCTCAAACTGCGGCGCAAAGCGCCTCGGGTGCCAATTCAGATCGGCCTGGGCAGCAGAGCCATCAAACACGAGGTCTTCGGCCATGCGCGCGCCCATGGCCCCGGTCGCGCCAGGCAGGAGCGGGGAGGCGAGCCACAATCCTGCCCGCCATAGACTAAGCGGTATACTGACAATCCGGGGCCTGTGGCCAAGGCCGATAAAGACCCGCTCGGCCATGGCGCGATAGGTCAAGGTCTCACCGCCCGGAAGGTCATAGGCCTTATTTATTGCCTGGTCTGTTTGGCTGGCGCGGACCGCGACCTCGGCCAAGTCGGCGGCATGGACGGGCTGGCGGCGGCCTTGACCTGACCCAGCTATCGGCAGGACCCCAATCTTTTGGATGAGGCGCGCCAGCCGGCTAATGTTTTCATCCTGGCCCTCGGCATAGATCAGGGTTGGTCTAAGTATCGTCCAGCCAATACCCTTGGACTCGCAAAAAGCGATCAAGGCCTCTTCTGACCGGGCCAGCTTTTCCGCTACCGCCCGCTCGGCGGCATGGGGGGAGGCGGCCTTGGTAAAGCGACTGGTGGAGGAAAAGGCAATCAGGCGGGTCATGCCCTGATCGGCCAGGGCCTCGAGCGCGCCGGGCAGGAGCCAGATTGGGGCGCAGGCATAGACTAGGTCGCAAAAGGGCAGGCGGCTTGCCAGGTCTGGTGCGGTCAGATCGGCCTGAACCGTGTCTGGTCCTGTAAGGCTGCGACCCAGGCGGATGACGCTCTGGCCCCTGGCCTGGGCGATGGGGACGAGATAGCGGCCAACCAGGCTGGTGGCGCCAAGGACAAGCGCGCTCACGGATGCAGACGCCCGTCTGTGATCGCTTCGGTTTCAAACGCAAAGACAAATCTTGGGTCTGGCGGCGCAATATCGGGGCTTAGGTCAGGATAGCCGATCGTGTGCAAGAGTTGGCGGATAATATTCAGCCGGGCCTGTTTCTTATTATCGGCCCGGACACAGACCCAGGGCGCCAGCGGCGTATCGGTTCGGGTCAGCATGACATTGCGCGCCTTGGAATAGGCCTTCCATTTGGCATGGGCGACCGCGTCCATATCGCTGATCTTGAGCTGTTTGAGGGGGTCTGTGTGGCGCTCTTTCAGCCGCTTGGCCTGCTCGGCCTTGGATATGTCCAGCCACAGTTTGATCAGCAAGATATCGGCCTCGGCCAACATGCGTTCGAAATTGGGGGCATCATTGAGGAAGTCGGCATGCTCTTGCGGCGTGCAAAACCCCATGACCTGCTCGACCCCGGCGCGGTTATACCAGGAGCGGTTAAAGATCACGATCTCGCCAGCGGCGGGCAGGAAATGCACATAGCGCTGAAACCACCAAAGGCTTTTTTCGCGGTCAGACGGTTTGGGCAGGGCAATCACCCGTGTATTTCGCACCGCCAGATATTCGGTAATCCGCTTAATGACCCCGTCCTTGCCGGCGGTGTCGCGGCCCTCGAGGACAATGACGATCTTCTTGCCCTTGGCCATGGCCCAGGCCTGGGTGCGGACCAGCTCGATCTGCAGGGCCTTAAGCGCACGGTCATAGGCCTTGCCATGATCGTCTTCGGACGTGTCTTCAGAGCGGGCCATCGAGATTCCTTTCGCAGCAATCTAGCCGAAATCGGGCCAAGCGTGCAAAACCATGTCCATGATCCGTATATATGTCCATGACCCCTTAGATGCTGGCCGCGAAATCCAGCCCGATCCTGACCAGGCCCGCTATTTAACCTCGGTCATGCGATTGGGCGTTAGCGATGAGGTGGCTCTGTTTAACGGCCGTGACGGGGAATGGTTGGCCCGGCTGAGCCAAGTGTCAAAGCGCGGCTGCGTCCTGACCCTTGAGGCCTGTCTGAAGCCCCAAGCTAACGGCCCTGATCTTGACCTGGTCATCGCCCTGATCAAGCGCGCGCCCTTGGAAACCATTATTGAAAAGGCCACCGAGCTGGGTGTCCGGCGCATTCGCCTGGTCACCACCCGCCGGACCAATGCCGGTCATACCAATCTCGCTAGGCTGCAAGCCATAGCGACCGAGGCGGCTGAACAGTGCGGGCGGCTGGATGTGCCAGAGGTCTTAGGCCCGCAGGCCTTGAGCGATGTCTTGGCCAACTGGCACCATCGCGGCCTGGTGTTTTGCGATGAGGCGGGGGAGGCGCGGCCTGGCCTTACCGCCCTGCACGATCAGGCCAAGGGATCATGGGCCGTCCTGATTGGCCCCGAAGGCGGCTTTGATCCGATTGAGCGCCAGGCCTTGCGGGCCATGAAACCGGTGGTGCCGATCAGCCTTGGTACGCGCATTTTGCGCGCCGATACGGCCGCGATTTGCGCGCTTTTTCTGTGGCAATCTGTGCTTGGCGACGGCGCCGATACAGAAATGTCATAGGCCTAGGCTAGGGCTCTGAGGCCCTATCGGATGGCTAAGGCTTGGCATGGCCCTATTGAACAGCGTAAAGATTGCCAAAATCGCGTGGCCCGCCTGGCCGTGCCAACAAGACTAAGGGAGCGCAAAATGGCGCAGACCGAACTCGACGACCGGCCCCTGACGCTGGAAACCATGGCTGCCTATCTGGCCAAGGGCTGTAAGCCTGCGGATCAATGGCGCGTGGGCGCAGAGCATGAAAAGTTCAGCTTTCGCTTGGATAGCCATGAACCGATTGCCTATTTGCCGGATGCTGAGGGGCGCGGCGGTGTCCTGGCCTTGCTGACCGGCCTGATGCGCTTTGGCTGGGACGGCATTTATGAGGGCGAGACCCTGATTGGCCTGTCGCGCAATGGCGCTAGTGTCAGCCTAGAGCCAGGCGGCCAATTTGAGCTATCCGGTGCGCCTCTGACGACCATGCATGATATCTGCGCTGAGACCGGCCAGCACCTGGAAGAGGTCAAGGCCGTCGCCGATGAGATCGGGGTCGGGTTCTTAGGGCTTGGCTTTACGCCCAACTGGAGCCGGGCCGATGTGCCGGTCATGCCCAAGGGCCGCTATAAGATCATGCGCGAATACATGCCTAAGGTCGGCTCAATGGGCCTGGATATGATGTTTCGCACCTGTACGGTCCAGGCCAATCTGGATTTCTCGTCTGAGGCCGACATGGTCGCCAAGTTCCGGATGAGCCTAGCCCTACAGCCCATAGCAACGGCCCTGTTTGCCAATTCTCCGTTTACGGAAGGCAAGCCCAATGGGTTTTTGTCGGCCCGGGCCAATGTCTGGACCGATGTCGATGCTGACCGCACCGGTATGCTGGATTTTGTGTTTGAGGATGGGTTTGGCTTTGAGGCCTATGCCAATTATGCCGCTGACGTGCCCATGTATTTCACCAAGGACGGTGAGCGCTATATCGACCTAGCCGGCAAGTCGTTCCGCAGCTTTATCAAGGGCGAGCTGGCCGAGGTGCCGGGCCGCCGCGCCACGATCAAGGACTGGGGCGACCACCTGACAACAATATTTCCAGAAGTGCGACTCAAGCAGTATCTGGAAATGCGCGGGGCAGACTCTGGGCCCTGGAGCCGGATCTGCGCCCTGCAGGCACTCTGGACCGGCGTCTTTTATGACAGCGCCGCCTTGGCGGCCGCCTGGGATCTTTGCAAACACTGGACGAGCGAAGATCGCGCCGCCCTGCGCCTTGATGCGGCCCGGACGGGCCTAAAGGGCAAGGTGGCTGGGCGGCCGATCAAGGATGTCGCGGCGGACTTTATCGCTATCTCCCGCGAAGGCCTAAAGCGCCGCGCCCGCTTCCATGCCGGCATGGTCGATGAGACCGGCTATTTGTCCGAGCTCGAACAGATTGCCGAGTCTGGCCTGACACCGGCTGATCGCTTGCTTGAGCTTTATCACGGGCCTTGGCAGGGCGATGTGTCCCGCGTGTTTGCTGATTTTGCCTACTAATTAGCCCCCTTCCCCCGCTTCGCGGGTACTTCCCCCAGAGGGGGAAGATTGTCTGTTCTTAAATCCTCCCCCCTTGGGGGAGGGGGACCGCGAAG
>JBILKO010000119.1:0-7529 GCA_044376615.1 Caulobacteraceae bacterium | reverse complement strand
TTTCGATGCCGGGACGCTGAAAACCGCTCCACCCGCCGTCGCTGATGCCATGTCCTCTATGTTGGCCCCGTTTGAGACGATGGTCCGCACTGCTGCCCGCCCACGATAAGCCCGATGGCCCAAGTGGTGGCCAGGAGTATCCCATGATAAAGTTAAATCGACGCCTAGCCTTGAAGCTTGCTGCTCTTGCACCGGTTGCAGCCTCCGCTGCTTGCAGTCAAAAGCCTCCCGCGCCCGCCTCGGTCGGGACAAATAACAAAGAAGGCCCTGTTGTCCATGATATGGGCGACATGCCAGCGAACTGGCAGCAAGAAAATCAAATCGCGATGCTGGTCTATCCCAAAATGACTGCGCTCGACTTGGTGGGCCCTCAATATATGTTTGCCAGTGCCTGGGGTGCAAAAGTCCACTTGGTTGGCAAGACCCTTGATCCTGTTATCAGCGACACGGGTCTAACCATTCTTCCAACCATGACCTTCAAGGATTGTCCCAAAGATCTGACAGTCTTGTTTGCGCCCGGTGGTACAACCGGCACGTTAAATGCCATGGGCGATGCTGAGACAATCGCCTTCATGGCCGATCGTGGATCGCGCGCAACCTATGTGACTTCGGTATGCACAGGGTCTCTCATCCTTGCTGCCGCAGGTCTCCTCAAGGGCTACAAGGCAACGTGTCATTGGGGTGCACGGGAAGCTTTGAAAGAATTTGGTGCCATTCCAACCGATGCGCGGATCGTAAAGGATCGCAACCGGATTACCGGGGCTGGGGTAACCGCAGGTTTGGATTTTGGCCTACAAATGCTTGCGGAGCTGCGCGATACGACTTATGCGCAAGGCGTACAATTGATGGCCGAATATGATCCCCATCCGCCTTTCAATGCGGGTTCGCCCCATACCGCGCCCCTGCATGTTAAAGCGTTGATCACACCCATGGCCAGTCCATTTGAGGCAGAAGTCCGCAAATTTGCGCGCCTGCATGCCGGGCAGGACGCCGCGAATTAGCATCAGGGCTGGGATCATATTGGCCTGGATGGCACCTAGCCAGGCGGCCTCATCCCAATTGGCAAAATAGCCCGGCGGTGGGCCGGAATTGTTATTGACCAGAATATCGATCTCGCCCGCCGCGTTCAGCAGACTAGCGCGGCCCTCGATCTCGCCGAGATCGGCGACCAGGGCATGCACGATTGCGCAGGTCTCTTGGATAAGCTTGGCGCGGGCGGCCTCTAACTTGTCGCCGTCGCGGCCGTTGATAAACACCACTGCTCCCTCCCGCGCCAGGGAAAAGGCGCAGGCATAGCCAAGGCCTTGCGATGAAGCGCATACCAGGGCGCGGCGGCCCTTAAGACCGAGATCCATCAGGCAGCTCCTTGTTGTGCAGGGGTGAGGAAGGTCGCTAGGGCCCGGCTGACCGATAGCTGGTCAGATGCCGTATCGCCCTTGGCCAAGGTCAAGATATGGCCATCGGGGCGCACGATCACCGCGCCCTTGCTTTCAAGGCCCATACGTTCAGACCAGGCTGGTCCGTTTACGGAAAAGTCCCTAGCCTCAATGTGGAGATCCAGCGGGGCGGGCGATTGTACTCGCGTCCAGGCCTGGCCATCGGCGCCAGCGATCAAGGTCAGACCGCGCGGATTAATCAGGTCAAGGATGGAGCGGCCATCGCTTAAGGCCACATGCGGCAGACGCGCGCCCTCAACGCATTTGGGCGTGAATTCGCTGATCGGCAGGCTGTCATCGGCGCTGAGTGTGCCGCCATAGGCATAGCCCAGTTGCAGGCGCAGGCTATCAAAATGATCCTTCTGGAAGGCCACGGCTGCCTCAATGGCAGGCTGTGCGGCGGGATCACTGAGGCGGCACCGCAACATCTGCACCCTTAAGTGTCCATGACCGCCGCAATCTATTTTTAGCTCAGCAAGTCATCGATTTTCCGGACACGAAGCGAAGCTTTCCCTGCATCTATCTGAGCTAAAGTAGCGTTGTGATGCTTAATGACTTGCTCAAAAGACAGGTCCAAAGACCCAGCGTTCATATGGCCATCTTCCAATAAAATAACATTGTAGCCAATCGCGAGCGCACGGCGGCAAGTCGTGTCAATACAAAACTGCGTCATGCAACCGGCAATGATCAGTGTTTCGATACCTAGGTATCTGCAATGCTCGTCGAGATCCGTATCAAAAAAGGCATCGCACCAGCCTTTAGAGATAATCGGCTCTTGCGCTTGCGGCGCAACGTCAGGAAAAATAGACCAGCCTTGGGTGTCTGGATCAAGTCTTTGCCCCTTAGGACCGAAATGCTGGACATGCAGAACGGGAATTCCAAGTTGACGGCTTCGCTCTTGCACTCGTCCAATTCGTCCTAGCATTCTCTGGAGTGCCAAGTCTGCTAAGCTTTGGTTTTCACCGGCGCATCCGCTCAATATGCCTACTTGCATGTCGATTCCGAGGAAGGCAGGTCGGTCACCCCAGATTTCTTGAAATTTCATATGATTTTCGCCTGATAAATTGCGAACGATGCAACCGCCCAGACAGCTACACCTGTGAGCAAAGCATCCGATAAACTAGCGCCTGCCTTTACGCGCAGCAGGACCGTGCCTAGTAATAGAGCGGTTTGTCCGACACCTATTAGTACGCCAGTTAGGTAGGTCATTAAAACAGGACTTCGATTGCCGTCCAGCCAAAGCCAACCAAGTGAAATAGCCGTGATAAGAGGCATTGCTGTCAACCATCCCGCTAGCCTAGGGTTCGACCTAGCAAGCAATAGGATTGCGAGGACAATTACCCCCGATAAGGCCGATTTCACCAGTAGGGACATGATCATTCTAACTTGCCAACTAGATCAAGCAGTGTTTCAAAGGCTGCTTGAATTTCGTGCTTTGTTCGCAAGTCACACATTTGAAGTGCTTTTGCTAAGCGGGAAACGTCCAGCCCGACATGTTCGTCGAAGGCGGTCCTGCCGATATCCGTCAACCGCAGAAACACAACCCGTTCATCATCTTCGGAACGCCGCTTCTCCACCAACCGTTTGCTTACTAATCGACTGACTAACTCGGAAGCGGTGTTGGCTGCGCAGCCCAAAAAGTCAGCCACACGCTGCACTGTTACGGCTTGCTCTTCATTAAGAAGCTGCAGAACACGCACACTTTGGTGACTGAGTGCAATCGAATATTTAGGATGGCATCGATGATAGATCGCCGCAAAATTGCGAGAAATGCCTAAAGCCGTTTCAGAATCTGATTCAATTCGCATAACACGAATATATCGTGTATTACGATCTGATCAAGGAGTATTGCCATAAAATGGCTTCCACCCAACTGCGCTGCCTGGCTAAATGTCCCTGGCAGGACACGCCTGTGTAGACGATAAATTGCCGCCCCATCGGGCGACTAAAGGCTTAATGTGGTCGGTAAGCCTCAGTTTTGAGGTCTTGAACGCCAATGGTTTCTCTCGCCCCACAGAAAGATGTTTCACGTCCAAACACGTGTTCCTGAAACCGAACATTATCGGGCGTGGATAATCTCGATTCCCAACGAGGTAAACTGACGTACGGTGGCCTCTTTGGTGTCATCGGGCACGAGCACCGTGTTCGCGCGTGACGGGTTTGAGGCCGCGGCGGTAAATGAAATCACCAAGCTGGCCCAGATGGCCAATGGCACCTTCTATGTCCATTTTCGCGACAAGCGCGATATTGCCCAGGCCGTAACGGTTGGGATTGCTCAGGAGATTGCGCGGCAGCTAGACGAGGCCATGAGCGATATTGACGATGCCGTCGAGCGCGTGGCCATGGCCACACGGCGGTTCTTGGACCTTGCCGCCTCTGCCCCCGACTGGGGCCGGGCGTTTTTCCGAGCGGTCTGGACCTTTCGCGACATGCGCGAAAACATGATTGCCTTTTTGCGCGCCGACCTGCAGCGAGGCCGCGACCAGGGCGTCTTTTCCGTCGAAATCGACGATTTTTTGATTGATACCTTCGCCTCTATGACCATGGGCGCCCTGTTTGGCCGCCTGGCCGGGGAGTTTGGGTCTGAGGCTGGCGCTCGGGTCGCAGAGCTACAACTGCGCATGTTGGGGGTTGAGCCGGGCCGGGCCTATGCGGTTGCCAATCGCCAGCTGCCTGAGCTGAGCTTGACCATTGCCGCCTTGCCCAAACAGGTAAGGCCTGGTCTTGAGCAAAAGCGTTGATGTCTGGCACTGCATTAACCCGGTCCCGGATGCGGCTAAACTATGTTGCTTGACCGGTCGCGGGATAGGGGATGAGAGTGCAAGTTAAATCCCTAGGTTACTTTTGCTATGACGAAGAAGGCCGTTCCCCGATTGCTAGAGGCCGGGCTAGCGCTCGGATTGTTTCTTATTACCTGGCCTGAATATGCCAGTGCGCACCAAACGCGTGTTTCGGAACCCGACGAAATCGTTGTGACGGCAAGGCGGACCCAACCCAGTGGCGTAGTAATCGACGTTTACTCTGCTTTGCGCATCAAGGGTTTGGGGGCCATGACGATCGGTGAGGTCATTGCGCGCTTGGAGCGGCGCAATGGTGGGCGACCGTTCTCGATACTGGTCAATGGCCGAAGGCTTGCAGACATTTCAGACCTCAGCGAAGTTCCGCCAGAAGCGTTGGAGCACGCCGATATCATTGATGGCGCGCAGGCGGGAACCTATGGTTTCACGCCTCAGAACCAGATCCTCAACCTCGTCCTCAAACCTCGGTTCGATTCGGTATCGGCGGACATGAGTATTGAGCAGCCCACACAAGGCGGTGCAACCAATGGGACAGCCGGTTTACGTCATGCCAATATCAAAGAGGAACGCCGCTTTAATACAGCGGTCACTTTGCAAGGTGCCAACGCCTTAGAGGCCATTGACCGGCGCAATCTGTTCGAGCGCGATCAGCTAGACCCTTTGCTATTTCATCGGACACTTGTGCCATCGAACCGGGCCATTACGGTTAGTAGCGGTCTCGCCCTGCCAATCGGTGCAATTAGCGCAAACCTTTCGGCCAATCTCAATATCTCCAGGTCACGCCAGATCTCGCGTTTCTTTCAGGACCGCATCTCGCATCCGAATCCTGACCAAGCCCTGCAAACATCTGTGCAGGGTATTGTCGATGAGAGCCTGACAAGGTCATACCAGATCAGTGCAACGGCCTCGGGAAACCTCAGCAAAACGGTCTGGACGGCGGAACTGTCCGGTGGCCGCCTCGAAAGTCGGACAGACAGTAAGATATCAAGGCGCAGTTTGGACATCGCAGGGTCCACTGTCCTATCGGCGCTTCCAGATGTTTTCGAGCCGCTTAAGGTCAGCAGTAATACGAACGATCTGGCCTTGGCATTGAGCGGCTACGCACCGCTCATGACGCTGCCGGCTGGTGATGTGACGGCCAATGCCAGACTGTCGAACAGCATCCAGACGGTGCGGTCGATCACCGAGACGGAGTCGTCGGGTACAAATGCATTCACACAGCAAAGGTCGCGGGCGCATTTTGGTCTAGACGTGCCGATTATCGATTCCGCTAAGCCGGTCTTGGGAAAGACATCCGTAACTGTCAATGGTGACTATGAACAGGTCAGCGGGGTTGGCGGACTACCCGCCTACGACCTTACCCTTCAATGGCAACCGATGGATCAGGTTTCGGTCAGTATCGGCCGGACGGTCACCAAGGCCCAACCGGCCCTTGGCCGAAACCGCGACCCGATTGTTTTCAGTCCAGGGTCGCTGATCATTGATCCCGTCACCGGACAATTTGTGCTCGTCACGCGCATTTCCGGCGGGGCACCTGATCTGAAGGCCAGCGCCCAGTCCGATAACCTGTTTAGGCTCACCTATAACGGCGCGCTGCGCGAGACAACGCTTTCAGCCTCTTTCGATTATACATCCACGACCATCACCAACCCCCTTATCCTGACCGCCTATCCAACGCCCCTCTTTCAGCGCTTGTTTCCCAGCCGCTTTGTTAGAGACCCGGCGGGCCGACTGGTGACCATCGATGTCCGACCCTTTAATGGCGCGGCGGAGCAACGCAGGGCCATCAGGCTGAATGCTCATCTGTCCGGGAATTTTGCCGGTGAGGGCGGGGATTGGGATATCAGTCTTTCGCATGACTGGATCTTGAGCGACCGACTGGATCCGGGGCGCGGCAATAGCCCAGTTGATCTCTTAGCGACCCCGCTAGACGGTGTGCAGGGCGCTCGCCGCCGCCAGGCCAGTCTTGATGCCAACGCATCCTATAAACAGGCGACTATTCAGGTCAGTGGCAAGTGGCGCGCGGGTGAGACGGCAAAAGATATTTCATCAGTCCAACAGGGCGCGACGGTTTATGGCGGGCTTTGGACCGTCGATGCTGCGCTGTCCTACACCTTCCAGACCAGGGACAAGGCCGGAAACACAGAGGGAAAACCCCTAAGGATTTGGCTGTCGGTCGAGAATCTTTTCGACCGCAGGCTAAGGGTGCGAACCGCAACCGGGGAAACGCCAACAGAATTCCAGCCAGCCTTTATTGACCCGATCGGACGGGTGGTCGTTATCCGGCTGAGCAAGACCCTTTGATACCATACTCTTGACAACCATTAGTCTAGTTTTTCGTTTTATCCCTTGAAAGTAAAATCGATTGCATTAGCCTGGTCTCACTTGCGCCCAGTCAGTATTGTGAGGATTAAGATATGAAAACGACGGCCATCGCCTTAGCCGCTATGGGACTATTCGCCAGCGCGCCCGCTTTCGCAGCGCCCGTCTCAGCCAGTTTTCAGAACCTTGGGAAGGTGCAGATGACTGTATCTACCGTCAATACTTGCGGGAGCTTCTTACCCAAACCTGCAGCGGTATTGGCTGGTCAGACCTCTCCTGTATCGAGTACCGACTGTGGCACAACGGCCTCAGCCGCGCATGTGACCTATTATATGGGGTCTAAGCGTTGTATATTCCATATCTCAACCATCTATACGATTCCGAGTCCGCTGCTCGGCACACCAGGATATTGGACGCCGAAAGCATCTGCCGATTCGAGCGGTGGGGCGACCTGCAATGTTGTCAGCCAAGATCTATCGAAAATTGGAACCGGTGCCTTTAAGGCTGTGTTTTCGATGAAGTAGCCGGTCCGAGTTTAAAGGTGCCGTTAGGGCAGCCGAAAGGTTGCCCTTTTAACGTTCTTTAACGCGTTGGCTGTAAAAAAACTACTCGGAGGTGTGTCATGACTTCAGCAATAGGCGGCTACTCGCGCGGCCCAAGCATGGCGCAGTTATTATACGCAGGTCCACCAATCACTCCCAAGCCGACCAACACGACTGACTCTGTGGCATCATCGCCACCAAAAAAAGGCGCGGACGTTGTCCAGATTTCTGATGCCGCCAAGGCTGCTTTGGCCAAGCCGCAAGACGACACGCAAGCCCCTCAACCGTCCCTTAAGGCGCGGGTCGATAAGCTGTTTCAGGATGCGCGGGATCGCGGCACCTTTATTACCTTTGACTCCTCGAAAGGTGGGGAGTGGCTAGATGTATCGTCCTTTACGGATGATGAGCTCGCACAGATTACTAATGATAAA
>JBILKO010000002.1:0-59210 GCA_044376615.1 Caulobacteraceae bacterium | reverse complement strand
CCGCTCACGAATCCGGTCCTCCATAAAGGCGTTGACCAGACGCACGCCCGCCTCAATATCGGCGCTACGATCACCAGTATTGGGCACCTCGATCGGGTCATGAACAATCACCCGAAACCGCGCGCCCTTGGTCCGCTGCACCGACATGGGCTGCAACACCGTGCCAAAGCGCAGGGCCAGGCGGGTTGGACCCGGCGCCGTATGGGCCAGGTGACCAAAGAAGGGGGCCGCCACGCCGCCATTGAATTTCTGATCATTCATCAGGGCGACGGATTCGCCTCGGCCCATGGCTTCCAGCAATTCGCGCGCGCCATCGCCGCCCTTGGGCGCAAACAGCCGCACGCCATAGCGAAACCGGCTCTTCTTTATCCGATCATCGACATACGGGTTGTTGGCCGCGCGATAGGTCATCTGGCAAATGACGCCGCAATCGACAATGGCGGCGGGCATGACTTCCCAATTAGACAAGTGACCCGAGACAAACACCACGGGCAGCTTTTCACGCGCGATCTGGTGCAGGCGCTCCATATTGACCACCTCGACCCGGCCCGTTGAGGGTAGGATGCGGTCCATCAGCGAAAACTCCGCAAACGACCGGCCAAACCCTTCCCATTGGGCGTCCAGGATTCTCTGGCGCTCAGCAAGCGGCATATCGGGAAAAGCCAGGCGCAGATTGCGGTCCGCCACCTTATGCGCGCCGCTCAAAGGGCCAAACAGGCGCAAAAATCCGCCGCCAAAGGTTGAAGCGACATCGGTCGGCAGGAGCCGAAACAGGAAGGTGAACAGGTCATAGCCCAGGGCCTCAAGCCGCCAGGCCAGGTCTTGTTGCAGGGAAACCTTGGTGTCAGACATGCCTCTATCCTGACCGCGCCGATGGCCTTGCGCAATGGCCGCCTGCATAGACCAAGTGCGCCAGACCTTTTCAAGGCCCGATTGGCCGGTTAAGCCATGATCCATGACCCAGCTTGCCAAAAATCATCTTGAGGCGCTCGACGCCTTTATCCTTCAGCTCCACGCCGCCGCGGGCGAGGTGATCTTGCCCCTGTTTCGCGCCGATCACGGACTGGAAAACAAGGCCAGCCAAGGCGCGTTTGACCCAGTCACCGCTGCCGACAAGGGGGCCGAGGCCGCTATTCGCAAGCTGATCGCCCAGCACTATCCAGACCATGGCGTCATTGGCGAGGAATATGGCGAAGACCGGCCCGATGCCGAATTTGTCTGGGTGCTCGACCCGATTGACGGCACCCGCGCCTTTGTCGCTGGCCTGCCGGTCTGGACCACCTTGATCGGCCTGCGCCATATGGGCCGCCCCGTCCTTGGCCTGATCGGCCAGTCGTTTTTGGGCGAAAGCTTTGTCGGCTCGCAAGGCCTAGGCTCGCGCTTGGTCAAGGGCGATCAGGTCACACCGCTAAAGGTCCGGACCTGTCCGAAACTGGCCGATGCCATTATCGCCACCACCGATACTGGCCTGTTTAATCCTGGCGAGGCGGCGGCCTGGACCCAATTGCGCGCGGGCAGTCGGCTAGCCCGCACGGGATGCGACGCCTATGCCTATGCCATGGTCGCGCTCGGGACGATGGATCTGGTGATCGAGTCTGGGCTCAAGGCCTGGGATATTGAGGCGGCCATTCCGGTGATTGAGGGCGCAGGCGGCCTTGTCACCGACTGGCGCGGCCAGACCATTGGCCCAAGGCCGCAAGATCATGGCGGGCAGATGCTGATTTCGGGAACCAAGGCTTGCCAGGAAGCGGCCCTCAGCGTCCTCGCTCAAGGCGCTAGGCCTTAAGCGGCGCTAGCGGCCTTTACCGCCTCGACAATACTATCGACCACCTTGGCGACCTTCTTATCGTCATCGCCCTCGGCCATAACCCTAATCAGGGGCTCGGTGCCCGAGGCGCGAACCAGGACCCGGCCCGAGCCTTTCAAGCTTGCCTCACCATCGGCAATGGCCTGCTTGACCTTGGCATTGTCCAAGGGCTTGCCTGAACTGAACCGGACGTTTTTCAAGCGCTGGGGCACGGGCTCAAATTGCCGCGCCAGGCTGCTCATCGGCTTTTGCGAGGCAACCAGCACGGCCAGAACCTGTAGCGCGGCAATCATGCCATCGCCCGTGGTTGAGAAATCCGACAAGATCACATGGCCAGACTGCTCGCCGCCCAGATTAAACCCGCCCTCGCGCATCCGGGCCATAACACTGCGATCGCCCACAGCGGTGCGCTCAAGTTTAAGTCCTCTTGCCTCCATGAACCGCTCGAGGCCCAGATTGGACATGACGGTTGCGACCACACCGCCACCCGCCAGCCGGTCATGGGCGGCCCAGGCCCCAGCGATGATGGCCATGATCTGGTCGCCATCCACCACCTGGCCGCGCTCATCACAGATCACGACCCGGTCGGCATCGCCGTCCAGGGCAATGCCAATATCGGCGCGGTATTCGCGCACGGCCTGCGCCATGGCGCCGGGATGGGTCGAGCCGCATTCCTCATTGATATTCATGCCGTCGGGCGAGACCCCGACCTCAACCACCTCGGCCCCAAGCTCATAAAGCGCGGTCGGAGCCACCTTATAGGCCGCGCCATTGGCGCAATCGATGACGATGCGAATGCCCGACAGGTTCAAATTACGCGGGAAGGTCGCCTTGATGATCTCAACATAGCGGGCCTGGGCATCGTCAATGCGCTTGACCCGGCCAAGACTGCGCGGCTCGGCCAGGCCTTCTTGCAGGCCCTCATCCATCAGGGCCTCGATCTGCAGCTCGTGCGCGTCGGAGAGCTTATAGCCATCCGGTCCAAACAGCTTGATCCCATTGTCCGCAAAATTATTGTGCGAGGCTGAGATCATGACGCCAAGATCGGCGCGCATGGAACGGGTCATCATGGCCACGGCGGGCGTTGGCAGGGGACCAAACAGGCGCACATCCATGCCAACACTGGCAAAGCCTGCAACCAGGGCCGGTTCAATCATATAGCCCGACAGGCGCGTATCCTTGCCGATCACCACCAGGTGACGGCGGTCGCCGCCGCGCTGGAACACCTTGCCCGCCGCCAAGCCAACCCGAAGCGCAACCTCGGCGGTCATGGGATGCTGATTAGCCTGGCCGCGAATACCGTCCGTGCCGAAATAGGTGCGCTTTGCCATAAGGGTTTGAATCCATGAAACGATCAGAAATGCAGTGTGACGTGCAAATAGCCGCCGAATGCGAGATACCGCTTTATCGCGGCAAGATGGCCAGTTCTAGACCATAATCATAGCCGAGGTAAAACCCGTCGCCCGATTCTGAAGGGCGCATCCGGAGCGTCAGAGCCAGCATGTGCGGAATCATCGGTATTGTCGGCAAACAGGCCGTTACCCCTCGCCTGATCGACAGCTTAAAGCGGCTCGAATATCGTGGCTATGACTCGGCCGGGGTTGCAACGCTTGAGGGCGGCAAGGTCGCGCGCAGGCGCGCCAAGGGCAAGATCCGGGCGCTGGAAGACACCCTGTTGGACCATCCTCTCAGTGGCCAGGTCGGGATTGGTCATACGCGCTGGGCCACCCATGGCGTGCCGAGCGAACGCAATGCCCACCCCCACACGGCCGGGCGCGTTACCCTGGTTCATAACGGCATTATCGAAAACTTTGCCGAGCTAAAGGCCCAGCTGATCCATGAAGGCAGGGTGTTTGAAAGCGATACAGATACAGAAGTCGTTGCTCAGCTGATCGACCGCCAACTTGGCCTGGGCGATAGTCCGCTGGCGGCCTTAAAAAACACGCTCGACCAATTGACCGGGGCCTATGCCCTGGCCGTGCTGATCGCGGGCGAATCCAACCAAATCCTAGGCGCGCGGCGCGGCAGTCCGCTGGTGGTCGGCCATGGCATTGGCGAGATGTTTTTAGGCTCCGACGCCCTGGCGGTCGGGCCCTTTACCAACAAGATTTCCTATCTGGACGAGGGCGACTATGTCGTCATTGACCATGACCGCGCTCAGATTTTTGATGCCAGTGGCAAGGCCGTCGACCGGCCCATCAAGATCGTCTCGGCCTCGGCGGCCCTGGTTGAAAAGGGCAATTATCGCCACTTCATGGAAAAAGAGATCCATGAACAGCCCGAAAGCTGCCAGCGCACACTTGGCGCCTATGTCGATGCCCTGACCAGCCGCGCCTTACCGACCGAGGGCCTGGATTTTGCCAGTATTGAGCGGATCCAAATCGTCGCCTGCGGCACGGCCTCCTATGCCGCCCAGATTGCCCGCTATCTGTTCGAGCAATTGGCCGACCTGCCCTGCGATGTCGAGATTGCCTCAGAGTTTCGCTATCGCCAGCCTGCCCTGCGCACCACCACCTTGGCCATTGCCGTGTCCCAGTCGGGCGAGACGGCAGATACACTGGCAGCGTTGCGTTGGTGCAAGGCCGCGGGTCTGCGTACCGCCGCCCTGGTCAATTCGCATGAATCGACCATGGCCCGCGAGGCAGACTTTTTGTGGCCCACCCATGCTGGCCCTGAGATCGGGGTTGCCTCGACCAAGGCCTTTACGGCTCAAATCACAGCCCTAACCGCCCTGGCCGTCACCGCTGCGGTTCAAAGGGGCAAGATTGATGCGGCGGAAGAAGCGCGCCTGGTCAAGGTCCTGCTCGAGGCCCCGCGCCTGATCGCCGCCTCGCTTCAGACCGAAGAGGCCGTGCGCAGCCTTGCTATAGATACGGCCAAGGCTAGAGACGTGCTCTATCTTGGCCGCGGACCCATGTTCCCGATGGCCATGGAGGGCGCGCTAAAGCTCAAGGAAATCAGCTATATTCATGCCGAAGGCTATGCGGCAGGCGAGCTGAAACACGGCCCCATTGCCCTGGTCGATGAGGCCACGCCGGTCATCATTATCGCGCCGCATGACAGCTTTTTCGAAAAGACCGCCTCCAATATGTCGGAGGTTATAGCGCGGGGCGGCCGGGTCATCCTATTCACCGACGAAGCTGGCGCGGCCCATGCGCCACAAGGCGTTAGGATTGTCGTCGCACCTTCGAGCGACCCTCTAATTTCGCCGCTGGTCCTTTCGGCACCGATCCAGATGCTGGCCTATTTCGTTGCCGTGCAAAAAGGCGCCGATGTCGATCAGCCAAGAAATCTGGCCAAGTCGGTGACAGTGGAATAAGGGCTAGGGGCCCTAGACACTCGCGCCAATCGGAGCCTGCATGAAACCTGTTCGCAAAGCCGTTCTGCCCGTGGCGGGCCTGGGCACTCGTATCCTGCCCGGCACCAAGGTCACGCCCAAGGAATTGCTGAACGTCGTCGATCGGCCCATCCTGTCCTATATCATAGCTGAGGGCCGGGCCGCGGGAATCGAGCATTTTGTCTTTGTCACCGGTCGGGCCAAGGGCGCGATCGAGGACTATTTCGACCACCAGGTTGAGCTGGAGGCCCAGCTTGAGGCCAAGGGCAAGCATGATGTCCTTAAGCAGCTGCGCGACGAGCTACCCCGCCCAGGCGAGATGAGCTTTGTTCGGCAAATGGCCCCGCTCGGCCTAGGTCACGCCGTCTGGTGCGCGCGCGACATTATTGGCGACGAGCCGTTCGCCGTCATGCTGCCCGACATGGTCATGTCGGCCAAGGTGCCAGCGCTGGGCCAGGCCATGGCTGCCTATAGCCAAAAAGGCGGCAATATTGTCGTGGTCGAACCCTGTCCAGACGGCCAGGCGCATCAATACGGCATTGTGGCTTTAAATGGCCAGGATGGACGTCTGAACCGCATGACCGGCATGGTGGAAAAACCGCCCAAGGGGACTGAGCCGTCCAACCTGTTCATATCGGGGCGCTATATCCTCCAGCCCGAAATTTTTGGCTTACTTGCCCAACAGGGCAAGGGCGCGGGCGGCGAGATTCAGCTGACCGATTCTATGCTTACCCTGCTCAAGACCCAGGACTTTCATGCCTTAGAGTATGAGGGTGTGACCTATGATTGCGGCGACAAGATCGGCCTCTTGCGCGCCAATGTCGCCATGGCGCTTGAGCATCCAGAACTTGGCGCAGCAGCACGGGCGGCGGTGACGGCGCTATTGCGCTAGGGCCGGCTGCGCGTTCCGGGCGACCCCGCCAGGCCTAAAAAGACCAGCATGGCCTCATTTAATCGCACTAGGTCTGCCACATCCAGGTGCCCGATTTGTGACCGCAGCCTAGATTTTGAAACGGTCGTAATCTTATCGACCATAAGGCGGCATTCGTGACGAAGGCCATTGCGGGCATTCGGCAGAATATCCAGCCGAAACAATGGGGCTTCGGTCTCGTCATTGATAAAGGCACAGACCGTGACTGACGCGGTGGCGTCAAAACTGTCGTCCTGAACGATGACGACGGGCCTTAGTTTATCAGCAAAGTCGCCGCTGCCCGACACGGTCCAGATTTCACCGCGTTTCATGCTTCATCAAGGTCCGATAGGGAGTCGATCACTGCTTGACCCTCTAGCGCCTGGGGCGTGAGAAGCCCCACGGCCTGCGACTGTCGATGCGCCTCGGCCCGAAACCCGTCGGCCTTGATATCCGGCACCCAGATCTGGACGGGGCGCAAACCCAAGGCGCGTTGACGCAGCCGATAGGCCCGCACCTTATCGCGCGAAGACCCCGTTGATTTCGCTGAGTCCATGGAGCGAGCCCTCAAATCGTCTCATTGACCTAACCAAACCTGCCTCCGTTTTCAAGTCCATCACTGGACAGGGCGACCCGGCCTGATAGCCTTAAAGAGAAGGTTAAGAGGGTTTGGTTTGGCACCGGAATTGTTTGTCTATGGACTCGGCTTTAGCGGCCAGGCGCTGGCGCGGCGCATGCAGGCCAAGGGCTGGACCGTATCGGCAACGGCACGGAGGCCGGAAAAGGCTGAGGCTCTAAAGGCACTTTCGATAGCCCCGGTTGATCCCACGGACCCCGACGCCATGACCGCAGCCATGAGCCGAGCCAAGGCCATATTGGTCACAGCCCCGCCTGGGCCCGACGGCTGTCCTGCCCTTGAACAGATCGTCCCAGCCTTGGCTCGCAGCGGTGCCTTTCCGGATTGGGTTGGCTATGTCTCGACCACAGGGGTTTACGGCGACCAAGGCGGTGGTTGGGTGTTTGAAAACAGTCCCTTACGCGCCAGTTCACTAGAGGGCGCACGCCGGATCGGGGCTGAACGGGACTGGCTGCAGGTCGGTCAAGGCATGGGACTCAGTGTCATGGTGTTTCGCCTGCCCGGCATCTATGGACCAGGTCGGTCAGCCCTTGATCGTCTAAGGGCCGGCGATGCCCGGAGCGTGATTAAACGTGGCCAAGTATTTTCGCGCATCCATGTTGAGGACATTGCCAGCGGCCTTGCGGCCTCAATTGCGAGGCCGAGGGCAGGCGGCATCTATAATTTGTGCGACGACGAACCAGCCCCGCCGCAGGACGTGATTGCCTATGCGGCAAAGCTGGCGGGCCTGCCGCTGCCGCCTGAGGTCGGGATTGAGACCTTATCGCCGATGGCGCAGCGGTTCTATGCCGAGAACAAGCGCGTCTCTAATGCCTTGGCCAAGCAGGAACTCGGGTGGCGACCCGCCTATCCGACCTATCGCCAGGGCCTTGACGCTATCTGGAACCAGACCGCCAAGCCCTAACCTTAGACCAGATTCTAGATTGAGACCGACAAGGGCTCGCGGCGAACCATGCGGGCATAGTCGTCCATCAAGGACAGCGATACATTGCCGGGCCGATAGGTGAATTCGCCAATCTCGGCCACAGGGGTGACCTCTGCCGCGGTGCCACAGATAAAGACCTCGCTAAAGGTCGGCAGCTCTTCTTCCAGAATATGCCGCTCTACCACCTCAAACCCGCGTGCCTTGGCCAGCTTGATCACCGATTGCCGGGTCAGGCCGTCCAGGAAGCAGTCCGGCTTGGGCGTATGGATCACCCCGTCGCGGACCAGGAAGATATTGGCCCCCGTCGCCTCAGCCACATAGCCGCGATAATCGAGCATCAGGGCATCGGCATAACCCTCACGCTCGGCAATGTGTTTGGAAATGGTGCAGATCATATAGAGACCAGCCGCCTTGGATTCGGTCGGGGCCGTGTCCGGCGCTGGGCGGCGATACTTTGCACGGCCGAGCCGGATGCCCTTGGCCTTTTCTTCGGGCTTAAAATAGCTGGGCCATTCCCAAGCCGCGATGGCCACATGAATCTTGGTCGCCTGGGCCGATACGCCCATGACTTCCGAGCCGCGCCAGGCGATCGGACGGATATAGCCATCGGTCAGGCCATTGCGCGCGCAGGTTTCCTTGCAGGCCTCGTCGATCTGGGCCACCGTATAGGGGATTTCGAAATCGAGTATTTCAGCCGACCGGAAAAGGCGCTTTGTATGTTCGGTCAACATGTAAATCTCGCCGCCATACATCCGCTCGCCCTCGAACACGGCCGAGGCATAGTGCAAAGCATGGGTCAATACGTGTACCTTTGCCTCGCGCCAGGGTACAAATTCCCCGTCAAGCCAGATCCAGCCATCGCGATCATCAAAAGGCACGAGAGACATCAGCAAACCTTCCTCTTAAACATAATTTCGCTATTACACGCTCCAGACTCTGTGGCGTCAATCCAGACCAGGAGCATGGGGGAGGTTCCATAGCATGATCATGGCCGCTGACATCCCCCTGATTATTCGTTTCTGGCCTAAGGCGCGCGGCCTATGAGCACAGCGTTTCAAGGCCGCGAGCGCCACCTCTTGGTGGTTGATGATGACGACCGTATCCGCGCCCTGTTGAAAGAATATCTCGCCCGGCAAGGCTTTCGCGTGACCTCGGCCCAGAACGCCGCCAGTGCTCGCAACCTGCTCGAGACGCTCGATTTCGATCTCGCCGTCTTCGACATAATGATGCCGGGTGAGGACGGATTTTCCCTGGCCCGCTGGGTGCGGGGGCGAACAGGGCCGGTCGCAGCGACACCCATCCTGATGTTGACGGCTAGGGGCTTGGCCGAAGACCGGATTGAGGGCCTATCCATCGGCGCCGATGACTATCTGGCCAAGCCGTTTGAACCTCAGGAATTGCTGCTCCGGATCGAGGCGATTTTGCGCCGCACCAGCGCCCGGCCCTCAGGCCAAGGCCGCCTCAAGCTTGGCCGCTGCGTTTTTGACTGTGACCGGGCCGAATTGTTTCGCGACGAGGCCTTGGTGCGCTTGACTGAGGCCGAGGCACAGCTTTTGCGGCAACTGGCCTTGGCCGCCCATACGCCCATCGACCGGATGGATCTGGCCCGCGATACGGCCGATATTACGGGCCGCGCCGTCGATGTTCAGGTCACGCGCCTACGCCGCAAGATCGAAGATGACCCGAAAAATCCACGCTATCTGCAGACCGTGCGCGGCATTGGCTATATGTTGACGCCAGACTGATGAAAACGCCCGCCGCCACGCCCCGCTTTATCACCTTGAGCCTAGAACGACTGGGCCATGCTTTTCGGCGGCTAATGCCGACCAGCCTTTTTGGCCGCTCGCTCCTGATTATCGTCCTGCCGGTCGCCATTATGCAGATCGCCGTGACCTGGGTTTTTTTTGATGCGCATTGGGAGACCGTCACCAGTCGCCTGTCCGAAGGCCTTGCCGGTGATGTTGCCTGGGCAGTGGAAAGCTATCGCGATGATCCCTCGCCCGCCGCCCTAGCCAAGATCGCGCAACGGGCTGAGCGGTCCATGAGCCTGTCAATTGTCTTGCAAGAGGGCCGCACCTTACCGACCGGGCGCAGGCCGTCGCTGTTTGCAGCGCTCGACCGGTCCTTGCAAAAGGCGCTGGAGGCCCGCCTCGATGCGCCGTTTTGGTTCGATACGACGCGGTATCCCGCCTATGTCGATATTCGCGTCCAGACGCCCAAGGGGGTCTTGCGCATCATTGCCCCCAGGGACCGCGCCTTTGCCACTCAAGGCCATATCTTTATCCTTTGGATGACAGGGGTGACCCTGCTCTTAACCGGCATTGCGATCGGCTTTATCCGCAACCAAGTCCGCGCGATTGAGCGCCTAGCCGAGGCCGCCGATGCCTTTGGCCGCGGCGGGGATGTGGAAACCTTTAAGCCCTATGGCGCGCGCGAGGTTCGGCAAGCCGCCGCCGCCTTTATCGCCATGAAGGACCGCATTCAGCGCCATATCGAACAGCGCACCGTCATGCTGGCCGCTGTCGGTCATGACCTCAGAACGCCCCTAACCCGGCTCAAACTAGAGCTGGCCTTGGCCGACCCGTCGGACCGGATTGCGGCCATGAAGGGCGACCTGGCCGAGATGGAGCACATGATCGATGACTATCTCGATTTCGCGCGCGGCGAGGGCGGCGAGGCGGCCGAGCCCATTCCCCTGGCTGACCTGATCCGCAACATAGCGGAAGGCGCGGCCCACCTTGGGGCCAAGATCGATTTGGCCATAGAGTCCAAGCTGATCGTCCAGGCAAGGCCGATTGCCTTAAAGCGGGCCCTATCCAATCTGGTCATGAATGCCGCCGGCCATGGGCGCCAGGTCTTGGTTTCAGCGCGCCGGTGCGATCACCATGGCATTGAAATCACCGTCGAAGACGACGGCCCCGGCATTGATCCGGCCCGCTATGAAGAGGCCTTTCGTCCATTTAGCCGTTTGGATGAGTCGCGCAATCAGAACGAAAAAGGCGTTGGCCTTGGCCTCGCCATAGCCCGCGACGTGGCCCGCAATCATGGCGGCGATGTCACCCTGGGCGCGTCCAGCCTTGGCGGGCTCAAGGCGATTATGCGCCTGCCCTCGGCCTTGGCCTAAGGCCTGCGCCTAGGCGACGATGAATTCGTCCTGCCGATAGCCTTGGAAATATAAAAGGGCGGTCAGGTCGGTATGCTCGATCCGGGCATGGGCCTGTTGCGCCACCACCGGCTTAGCGCGATAGGCTATGCCAAGCCCCGCCGCCTCGATCATGGCCAGATCATTGGCCCCGTCACCGATGGCGACGGTCTGGGACAGGTCCAGTCCTAGGCTTAGCGCTTCTTGCTCGAGCGTCGCCAGCTTGGCCGCCTTGCCCAGGATCGGCTCGGCCACCTCACCAGTCAGGTGACCGTCAGCCTCAATCAGCCTATTGGCCCGGTCTTCCGCAAAGCCCGCAGCAGCGGCCACCCGCTTGGTGAAAAACGTAAAGCCGCCAGAAACCAGCAGGCACCGTGCGCCCGACGCCGCCATGGTCCCGATCAGGGTCCTGGCCCCGGCATTGAGCCGCACCCGCTCATCATAACAGGTCTGCAGGGCCGAAACGGGCAGGCCCTTAAGCATGGCGACGCGTTCGCGCAAGGCCGCTTCAAAATCGAGCTCGCCGCGCATGGCCCGCTCAGTAATGGCCGAAACCGCATCCTTGACCCCGGCAAAATCAGCCAGCTCATCTAGGCACTCACAGCCAATAATCGTGGAGTCCATATCGGCGATCAGCAGGCGTTTGCGTCGACCGTCCAAGGGCTGCACACTGACATCAACCGGCAGGCTGGCTAAGGCCGCATTGACCTGGGCGCGGGTGGCCAGGAGGTCCGAAGCCTCGACCATTAGGTCCAGTGCGCTTGGGCCGAGGATCTGACTTTCGTGCCGCCCAACAAGTGGCACGAGCAAGCCTAGCGCCTGATCAGCTTGGGCGGCATTTGGGGCAACAAGTGTGATGGCGATCTGCATGGCTTGGCAGTAGCGGCCTCAGCCGGTGCGATCAAGGTGCAGCATCAAGCTTGGCCTCTTTCGTGAGGGTCAAGATTGGTGTTTGGTGGGCTTGTGAATACCTCGCCCATCATCTTGATTGCCGGACCAACCGCCAGTGGCAAGTCCGCCCTGGCCATGGCATTGGCCCAGCGTCTGGACGGCGAAATCGTCAATGCGGATGCGCAGCAAATCTATCAGGCCCTGCCGCTCCTAACCGCCCGGCCAGGTCCAGACGATCAAGCCAAGGTGCCGCACCATCTGGTTGCCGTTGCTAGTCCAGACCAGTCCTGGTCGGTCGGCCATTGGCTAAGGGCCTGCATGACCGCCCTTGCCGAAATCCAAAGCCGAGGCCGGACCGCCATAATTGTCGGTGGCACGGGGCTTTATTTCAGCGCCTTGACCCGGGGCTTGGCCGATATTCCGCCTGTACCCAAGTCCATTCGCGATGCCCTTGAGGCCCAACTTGATCGCGGCGGCGAAGCAGAGTTTCGGATAGCCTTGGCCAAGCTTGACCCGGTCGCCGAGGCGCGCATCGCACCCGCCGACCGCCAACGCTTGATCCGGGCTTTGAGCGTGGCACAGGCGACGGGTAAGTCGCTCAGCCAATGGCAGGCCGATACCCGGCCAGCGCTCGCACCGCAGGATTGGCAGGGCCTAGTGATCCAACCCGATCGTAAGGCCCTCTATCGACGTTGTGATGACCGGCTCTCTGCAATGGTCGCGGCTGGAGTCTTGGCTGAGGTGGCGGACCTTATGGCCATGCGCCTCAATCCGGCCCTACCGGCGCTCAAGGCCGTCGGGTTTCGAGAATTCGCTGCGCATCTGACCGGCGAGGTCAGTTTGGATGACGCCCTGGCCGCCGCCCAGATGCAGACCCGGCGTTATGCCAAGCGGCAATTGACCTGGTTTCGTAACCAGACCCCGGATTGGAACCGTCTGACTAGCCCGTCGGCAGACGAGGCGGAAAGGTTGATTTTTGCGTCAAGAGGCCGCTTGACCCCTGCGCCATAGCGTGGCATTGATCAAAACAGTAGTTTCGGAGAAAACTCGTGCGCACTTATACGATCGTACTTATTGAGCGGCCGTCCTCGGTTTGATCACCTGATCAAGCCGTGCCGGTCGCGTCTCCAATGGGCCCCTCGAGGGCCTTTTTCTTTGCCTAAAGACCCAACCTCAATCCTTCTTCAGCTGTGTGATCTCATGAATACCATCACCACCGCTTCCAAAATCCAGGCCACCGCAAGCCGCACTATGACCGGCGCGGAAATGGTCGTGCGCGCCCTGATGGATCAGGGGGTAGACACCCTGTTTGGCTATCCCGGCGGGGCGATCTTGCCCATTTATGATGCCCTTTTTCATCAGCCTAGCCTGAAGCATGTTCTGGTGCGCCACGAACAAGGCGCGACCCATGCGGCAGAAGGCTATGCGCGGTCTTCGGGCAAGCCAGGCGTTGTGCTGGTCACGTCTGGGCCAGGCGCGACCAATGCCATTACTGGGATTGTCGATGCCCTGATGGATTCCATTCCCATGGTGGTGATTACCGGCCAGGTGCCGACGCATTTGATCGGCTCGGACGCGTTTCAGGAATGCGACACGGTCGGGATTACGCGCTCCTGCACCAAGCATAATTATCTGGTCAAGAACACGGCTGACCTGCCGCGCATCCTGCATGAGGCCTTCCATATTGCCACCTCAGGCCGCCCCGGCCCCGTGGTCATCGATATCCCTAAGGACATCCAGTTCGGATCGGCTGAGTATTATGGCCCGGACGAGGTAGTCTTCCCGCACAATTACGCGCCCCGTACCAAGGGCGACGGCGCCAAGATAGCTGAGGCGATTGACCTGATCGCTGCAGCCAAGCGGCCCGTCTTCTATACCGGCGGCGGCGTGATCAATTCAGGCCCAAAGGCCAGCGAGGCCTTGCGCAAATTTGCCGCCATGGTCGGGGCACCGGTGACCTCAACCCTGATGGGTCTGGGCGCGTTCCCGGCCGCCAATCCGCAATGGCTGGGGATGCTGGGTATGCACGGCACGTTTGAAGCCAATAATGCCATGCATGATTGCGATGTCATGGTCGCTCTGGGCTCGCGCTTTGACGACCGGGTCACGGGCCGTCTGGACGCTTTTTCGCCCGGCTCGAAAAAGATCCATGTCGATATTGACCCCTCCTCGATCAATAAGACCGTGCGGGTCGATATTGGCATTGTCGGCGATGTCGGCTCGGTGATCGAAGACATGATGGCGGCCTGGACCGCGCGAAAGGCCAAACTTGATCAGGCGGCCTTAAAGACCTGGTGGGCCCAGATTGATGCCTGGCGCGCCCGCAATTGCCTGGACTATCGCGCCTCCGATAGCGAGATCAAACCGCAATACGCGGTTGAACGCCTCTACGCCCTGACCAAGGATCGTGACGCCTATATCACGACCGAGGTGGGCCAACACCAGATGTGGGCCGCGCAATATTACCGATTTGAAGAACCAAATCGCTGGATGACCTCTGGCGGGCTGGGCACCATGGGCTATGGCCTGCCCGCCGCCGTCGGCGTGCAGCTGGCCCATCCCGGCAGCCTGGTGATCGACATTGCCGGCGAGGCCTCGATCCAGATGACCATGCAGGAAATCTCGACCGCCATTCAGTACAAATTGCCGATCAAGATCTTTATCCTGAACAATGAATGGATGGGCATGGTACGCCAATGGCAGCAATTGCTGCATGGTGAGCGCTATAGCCATTCCTATAGCGAAAGCCTGCCCGACTTCGTGAAATTGGCCGAAGCTTACGGCGCGGTTGGCCTTCGCGCCTCAACGCCGCAGGAGCTGGATGCTAAGATCATCGAAATGATCGACTGCCCCCATCCCGTGATCTTTGACTGCCTTGTGACCAAGAATGAGAACTGCCTGCCCATGATCCCATCGGGCAAGGCGCATAATGAGATGATCCTGGCCGATATGGGCGTGGATCTGAACACAGCTATTGATGTCGAAGGCCGCGGCCTGGTTTAAGCCGTCTGCGCGCCGCGAATTGAATTTATGACAAGGACGACCCCATGCCCGCTGATCAACCTGGCTCGGCCTATTTTCTCGACCATCTGGATGTGGCCGAACAGCGCGCGACCTTTGCGATTATTGTCGCCAATGAGCCGGGTGTCCTGCACCGGGTCGTCGGCCTGTTTTCCGCACGCGGTTATAATATTGAAAGCCTGACCGTCGCCGAAACCGATCGCGGTGCCCATACCTCGCGCATTACGATTGTAACCTCCGGGACCCGCGAAGTCCTGGAACAGATACGCGCCCAGCTGGAAAAAATGGTCGCCACCCATGAAATCCGGGATGTCAGCCGTGACCCCTTGGGCGTTGAGCGCGAAATGGCCCTGATCAAGGTGCGCGGCACGGGATTAGAGCGGGTCGAGGCCCTGCGGGTTGCCGATATCTTCCGCGCCAAGGTGGTCGATACCACCCATGAAAGCTTTATCTTCGAGCTGACCGGCGCCTCGTCCAAGATCGACAAGTTCGTCGATCTGATGCGGCCCTTGGGCCTGGTGGAGGTCTCGCGCACTGGTGTCCTGTCCATTACCCGCGGGCCAGAAGCCCTCTAGGCCAATCCCATGACCCTATTGACCTTAAGCGACCTGCCCCTTCCCCTTTTGGCGCGCGGCAAGGTGCGCGATGTTTATGCCGTTGGCGATGACAAGCTCTTGCTGGTCGCATCGGACCGGATCAGCGCCTTTGATGTTGTTATGAATGAGCCGGTGCCGTTCAAGGGTCTGGTCCTGACCCAGTTATCAGTCTGGTGGTTTGACCAGCTGAAAGCCGTGACACCGCATCATCTGATCAGCGCCGATACCGACGCCATCATCGCCGCCATTCCTAGCCTCGCCCCGCACCGGGCCCAGATTGCCGGGCGCAGCATGTTGTGTCGCCGCACTCAGGTGGTGCCGTTTGAATGCGTGGTGCGCGGCTATATTTCCGGCTCAGCCTGGAAGGAATACAAGACCTCAGGCACCTTGGCTGGCGAGACTCTGAAACCTGGCTTGCAAGAAAGCGACCGGCTTGATCCGGCCCTATTCAGTCCCGCGACCAAGGCCGAAAGTGGTCATGACGAAAACATCGGTGTCGCCGATCTCTATGCGCGCCTGGGCCAAGACCTGGCTAGCGAGCTCGAAACCTTGAGCCGCAAAATCTATGAGACCGGGCGGGCCAAGGCGGCTGAGCGCGGCATTGTTATTGCCGATACCAAGTTCGAATTTGGCCGTGATCCTTCGGGCCAGATCATCTTGATCGATGAGGTCATGACCCCGGACAGCTCGCGCTTCTGGCCCGCCGATCAGTATGTGCCGGGCCGAGGTCAACCCAGCTTTGACAAACAGCCCCTGCGCGACTGGCTAGATGCCGAACGGGCCGCTGGGCGTTGGAATGGCGAGGCCCCAGCCCCGACCTTACCGCCTGAGGTAATTGCAGCGACGTCAGAGCGTTACCTGGCCGTCTATGCGCTTTTGACCGGCAAGACCCTCGATCCTGACGCCTTCCAATAGGCGGCCAAGGCGTCATTCGGTAATCACCCCTTCTTTTTTAACCCGTTTGGGCTTATATTGAACCTGTTCGACGACGGTCGGACTATGGGGATAAAGGCGCGTGCAATAAACGGACTGGACCCGGGTGCGATTCCCGGCGGCTCCACCAAATCTTCCCCCGCGTTATCGGCGGACTGTTTGGGGCCGATCAGCATCGACAGACGTGTAAAGACGTTAGTGCTTTCTCTCGGGTGGGCTCACCGGTACCGGGCCTTAAACTAAATGCGAACGATAACTTCGCTCAAGAAGTCCGTCTCGCTGCGTAATGCGGCGCCACGAATTTCGATCTAAAGCCCTAACGTCTTAGCAGCGTTAGGCGGGGCCCGAGGGGAGCCTGGCAACAGCAATCCCCTCACCTTCCTCGCAAAGACCTTGACCCAAAGGCGTCTAGTCGCAAGAGTTTGCATTGAGCCTGCCATTTAGGCTTGGCAGGCGGGAAGCCATTGGCGCTATGATCAAGACCCTATTGAAGCGGGCCGTCACCACCGCCCTGACCAGCAAGACCCTGCGCGATTTTCGCCGCGAGCAGGCGGCGCGCAAACGCAAACGCTCCGGCCAGGCCCCGACGGTTCTATACTTCCATGATCCCGCCGATCCCTATAGCCAGCTCACCGTGCAGTTCCTGGATCGGCTGTCTGATCGCTATGCCATTGAGATCCAGACCCATCAGGTCCCACCGCCGATCGCTGCGGCCGCGCCCGAGCCCGAACGCTTGACCGAATGGTCGATCCGCGACGCCGCCCTCCTGGCCAAGACCTATGGCCTAAAACCCAAAGCGCCAGCGGCCGTGATCAAGGCCCTGCCCAAGACCAATGCCGAGACCCTCGCGGCCAATGGTGCGTTACGAGAAAAGCTTGGCCATTATCTGGGCGCGACCTTGTATTTTGAGGGCGAATGGTATTGGGGTCTGGACCGGCTGCATTATTTGGAAACCCGGCTGACCGATCAGGGCCTAGACCGCCAAAATGGCGGGCCCCTGTTTCCGCCGCGCGAGATTGCCTTGGACGGCCCAGCCGCCGCGCCGGGCCCGCGCGCCCTGGATGCCTTTATCTCGTTTCGCAGCCCCTATAGCTATATCTGCCTGCCCCGCGCCAAGCAGCTGGCTGACCATTATGGGGCGGAGCTGCGCATCCGCTTTGTCATGCCCATGGTCATGCGCGGCCTGCCGGTGCCGCGCGCCAAGTCATGGTACATTACCACCGACACCAAGCGCGAGGCTGAGCGCGTCGGCATGCGCTTTGGTACGATTGTCGATCCAGTGGGGCTAGGTGTCGAGCGCGGCCTGGCCGTGCTACATCACGCGATCCAGGCCGATAAGGGCTATGACTTTGCCCTGTCCTTCACCCAAGGGGCCTTTGCCGACGGGATTGATGCGACCACCGACAAGGGCCTCATCCAGATGGCCAAACGGGCGGGCCTAAGCGCCGATCAGGTCAAGGGGGCCTTGGCTGATGAGGGCTGGCGAAAAGTGGCGGAGGACAATCGCGCCGAAATGTTTGGCTGCGGCCTCTGGGGCGTGCCGTCCTTTCGGGTCGATGATGGCCCGGCGCGCTGGGGCCAGGACCGGCTCTGGGCGATTGAGCAGGACTTGAAGGACTAGACCAGTCCTCCCCAGGCGGGAGAGGACTGGGCTAGTCTAGATTACATACGCTCGATAATGATGGCCGGGGCCATGCCGCCCGCGGCGCACATGGTGATTAGGCCGCGCTTGAGGTCGCGGCGCTCAAGCTCATCGACCATGGTGCCGATCAGCATGGAGCCGGTTGCGCCGATGGGGTGGCCAAGGGCCATGGCCCCACCATTCACATTGACCTTGTCGCGGTCCAGCTTCAGGTCGCGGATGAACTTTTCCGCCACCACCGCAAAGGCTTCATTGATTTCCCACAGATCGATATCGTCAATGGTCAGGCCAGCCTTGGCCAGGGCCTTGCGCGCGGCTGGCACAGGTGCATTGAGCATCAAGGTTGGGCTGTCGCCCATGTTAACCGAGGTCACGACCCGGGCACGGGGCTTAAGGCCATTGGCCATGGCATAGGTCGGCGAGGCCAAGAGCAGGGCGCCCGCACCATCGACCACGCCAGAGGAGTTGCCCGCATGGTGGATGTGGTTGATCTTCAGACCTTCATGCACCTGCAAGATCAGGCTGCGATAGGTCGTGCCCTTATCGTCCAGCGGATAATCAGCCAGGGCCTCGAACGAGGGCTTAAGGGCGGCTAGACCTTCGCGTGTGGTCTGGGGACGGGGGAATTCCTCGTGGTCCAGGGCCAGGGTGCCGTCTTCGTGATAGACAGGCACCAGGCTCTTATTGAACCGGCCCTCGGCAATCGCGACCGCCGCGCGGCGCTGGCTCTCCAGCGCCAGATCGTCAACGGCTTCGCGGCTAATGCCTTCAAGCGTGGCGATGGCATCGGCGCAGACGCCTTGATTGGACTGGGGGTGGCTGCGGCGCAGACGCAGATTGCCACTATCCATCATGGGCGGGCCATCATCGCTGGTGCGGCGACCCGCCATGGACATCATTTCACAGCCACCGGCCACGACCAGGTCTTCCATACCGGCCATAATGGTCGCAGCCGCTAGATTGACCACAGTAATGCCCGAGCCGCAGAACCGGTCCAGGGTCACGCCGCTGGAGCGGACATCATAGCCCGCATCCAGGGCCGACATCCGGCCTAGATCGCCGCCCTGGGGACCGCGCTGCGAGCTGGTGCCCCAGATCACGTCACCGACTTCGGCCGTATTGATATTGTTGCGCTCGGCCAGGGCCTTGAGCACGGTTGCGCCCAATTGCTGGGGGTGAATATCGGCAAGGGCGCCCTTGCCAACCTTGCCAATCCCCCGCGGGGTGCGGACGGCATCGATAATCCAGGCTTCGCTCATGTTTATCTCCCAGTTTTGTTATGGGCCGGGCCGGGCGCGCAAGCTTAGGCAAGGCCAAGGTTTGGATCGGTTTTGACGCTGGGACCTAGTGTTCCCAATCCAGACCACTTGTCCAGCCGTGCCGCGACGTAAAGGTTGCGCTTTAAGTTCTGATCGATATGGATTTGGTCAAAACAAGGAAACCGCTATGTCCGATTCCGCCCCCGCCTCGACCAAGGCCCTGATTAAGGACCCCCTGTCACAGACCTTAGGTCTTGAGCGCATTGTCCTGATGGATGGTGAGGCAGGCCGCGCAATCTTGGAATATCGCGCAGGGATTCACATGTGTCATTCGGGCGGCGTGGTTCAGGGCGGCTTTATCACCGGCTGGCTCGATGCGGCCATGGCCCATGCCGTGATCGCCGCGGTCGGTCATGATGTCACGCCCATGTCGCTAGAGCTCAAGGTCAGCTTTTTTGCGCCGACTGGGCCTGGCCTCGTGACCGCTGAAGGCTGGATCGAACGACGCGGCAAATCGACCTGTTTTGGTGAGGCCAGACTGCTAAACCCTGCTGGTGAGGTCCTGGCCAAGTGCAGCTCGACCTTGCGCCTGATTTCGCGGGCCAAGGTCGAGGCCCGCACGCGCGGTTCAGACGCTTAAATCCGCATCGCCTAGTGCCAAACGCCTCACCCAATCGCCGCTATGATCTCGATGTCCTGCGCGTCGGGGCGTTTTTTCTGCTGATCTTGTATCATATTGGCATGCTCTATGCGCCCTGGTGGTGGCACGTCAAAAGCCATCATGTGGTCAGCGCTCTAACCTGGCCCATGGGCCTGCTCAACCCATGGCGCTTGACCTTGTTGTTTGTGATTTCCGGCATAGCCACCCGGTTTATGGGCCAGGCCATGGCCGCGCGTGGTGAAACGATCGGCAAGCGCTTGGCGGCCGAGCGGTCATTGCGCCTTCTCGTGCCGCTTGCCTTTGGGATCTTGGTGATCGTCCCGCCCCAGTCCTGGATCCAGATGACCGAGTTGAAACTGTTTCATGGCAGTTTTTGGAGCTTTTATGGCCGCTATTTGAGCGCCGATCAGAGCTTTGGCGTGGTTTTGCCGACCTATAACCACCTATGGTTCGTCGCCTATTTGTGGCTCTATACCATGATCGCGGCGCTGATCTGGCCACTACTGCCTTGGCTGGATAGGGCGCTGTCGAAAGCCCTCAGCGGCATTGGTCTTTGGCTCGTGCCAGCTGCCGGCTTTGGCCTGTTAAGGGTTACCCTCTATCCGGCCAATCCCGAGACCAATATTGTTTGGGATGATCTCTATGCCCACCTTCACTATGGCCTAGCGTTTGGCCTGGGCCTTTGTCTTGCCAATCTGTCCAGCACCTGGGAACGCCTAGCCAAGTATCGCCACGCCTCAGCCGGGCTTGTCCTCTTGATCTCAGCCTTTTGTGTGCCACTGGGCTTTAATCTCGCCAATGGCATACCGGTTAGCCCCTTAACCGGCCTGGCCCGATCGGCCTATGCCTGGTTTGTGATCGCCGCCCTATTTGGCTATGCCCGGCAGCATATTACCCGGGGCAACAAGACCCTGACGGTCCTGACCGAGGCTGTGTTTCCGTTTTACATCATACACCAAACCGCCATCGTTCTTATCGGTTATGCGCTCAAGCCGCTGGGTCTGCCCTTGGTGGCCGAATTTGCCCTAGTCATAACCGTGACCGCCGCAAGCTGCGTCGCCGCCTATTGGCTAGCCAAGGCCTTGCCGATCCTACGGCTGCCCTTGGGGCTAAAGCCGCTATGAGCGCGCCCCGCAGCGGCCTTATCGGTCTAGATATCAAGGCAAATCTTACCAAAATGCGCGCCCGAGGCCTGATGGCGGAAGGCGTCGGCGATGCCCTCGAGCGGGAAATGTCTGTCGATCACAGGTTTGATTCCATTGACATTGATCGCCCGCACCATGTCCTCCTGCTGCATGCGATTGCCGACGGTCAGGCCGATGACCTTAAGCTGCTTGCCCATGATTGAGACGGTCGAGACCGGACCTGCATAGCCAGCCAGGACTCCGATCAGAGCAATGTGCCCGCCAAACCGGCTGGCCGCGATCGATTGGGCCATGGTGCCAGAGCCGCCAATCTCGACCACATGATCAACGCCGCGCCCGCCGGTCAGTTTCATTGCGGTTTCGCCCCAGGCCTCATCGGCCTTGTAATTGATCAGGTGATCGGCGCCCATGGCCTTTAGCCGCGCCAGTTTCTCATCCGATGAAGATGTCGCAATCACGGTCGCGCCCGCCGCCTTGGCAAATTGCAGGGCAAAGATCGAAACCCCGCCCGTGCCTTGAACCAGGACCACATCGCCCGGCTTAATCTGACCATTGCAAACCAGGGCCCGCCAGGCCGTCAGACCTGCGCAAGTCAGGGTCGCGGCCTCGGCGGCGCTATAGCCTATCGGCGCATGGGTAAAGGCCGTCGTCGGCAAGGTGATGATCTCGCGGGCAAAGCCGTCATCACTGTCGCCAGGCACCCCGCCCATGCCAGCCAAATGCGAATCGCCGCCCTGCCAGCGCGGAAAAAAGGTGCTGACCACCAGGTCGCCGACCTTAAAATCATGGACGCCGGGCCCGACCTCCAAGACCTCGCCAGCGCCATCTGACATAGGAATACGGCCATCCGGCGTCTGGATCGCGCCCAGCACGACCATATAGTCATGATAGTTCAGCGAGCTGGCGCGGACACGTACCGTGATCTCACCGCGCCCAGGCTTGGCCGCCTCGGCCGTCCCCAGTCCTAGATTATCCAGCCCACCGGGCTTTTTCAGACGAATGGCCTTCATGGTCGCGCTCCTCAATACTTTGTGTTTGAAAGCTACATTGAACCAGCACGATGGCCCTGCCAATCGTGTCGCAAGGGAAGGCGCGCCTAACGCCTGAACCTTGCCCTGTGCCAAGTCAGCGGCACACGGCCCTAGGTGCAAAGCTAAATAATCTCCGCTAGGATATGCCAAAGGCATATGAATCGAAGGCTCAATGTGACTGTTATCGCCCTCTCCACCGGCAAACGTGAATTGAACAAGGCGGCCAACCGGCTAGCCATACTGGAGGCTGCCCGCGCGGTTTTTGGTGATCTAGGCTATGAGGCCGCAACTGTGCGCGACATTATCCGGCGCACCGGCCTCGCTTCTGGCACCTTCTACAACTATTACCGCTCAAAAGAAGAAGTGTTCGAGGCCCTGGCCGATGACGCTGCAGCGCGGTTTCGGCCAATTCTACAGTTAGAGTTCGAAGCTGCCCCCAGTTTTGTGGCCTATATTGAGGGTGCGGTCCGGGCCTATTTTCAATTCACAGCTAAGGAGTACGAGCGTTGGGAGGCCAAGCGGCCCTTGAACGAGCCTCCACCGCCGATGCGATTAGACACGCCTGAGATCAACGCGGTGTTCGAAGAGGTAAGGCAATCCATTCACGAAGTGATTGAACGTGGCGATGCCCCGCCTGTCGATGTTGATTTTCTGGCCGCAGCCTGTTTTGCCCTGGTCCGCGATATTGGCGAGCAAATGGTTCGACGCCGACCGATCGATGTTGACGGTGCCGCTGAGTTTGCCATCCAGATGATCCTGGGCGGCGTCTCGGCCCTGCCAACGTCCAAACGCTAGATTTCGTCCCGATTGACGCTGACTCAAAGGCAAGACCATGGCCAAGCTAGATCTGCAAAAACTCATCGTTAAGGCGCTCCTGTCCCTGCCAAGCCCAATCTTGCGAGGCATGAGCGGCGGTGCGGCTGTTTATCAAGGCGGCCGGACCTTGGATCCGCGGTTTCAGTTTCTGACCCATGGGGCCAAGCGCCTGCCCTCCATGACCACCTTGACCCCCGACCAAGCTCGGGCTGCCAGCGCTCAGGGCCTGGCCATGCTGTCAGGACCAATTGAGCCGGGTGTACGGACAGAAAACCTATCCATGACCGGCCCGGGCGGCCCTCTGAACCTGCGCGCCTATCGCCCGGACAGGCAGGACCCCGCCCTGCCCTTGATCGTTTTTGCCCATTTTGGCGGCGGCGTGATTGGTGATCTAGAGACCTGTGACGCCTTTTGCTCGATCTTGGCCAAAACTGTGCGCACCGCAGTCTTGTCGGTCGAGTATCGGCTGGCACCAGAACACAAGTTTCCCGCAGGCTTGGATGACGTCCTGGCCGCCTATCTTTGGGGCCGGGATAATGCGGCGCGATTTGGTACCGCGCCGGGCAAGGCGGTGATTGGCGGCGATTCCATGGGCGGCAATTTTTCCGCGGCGATCGTCCATGACCTCAAGCGCCTAAACGAGCCCCAGCCTGAGCTCCAGATCCTGATCTATCCGGCGGTAGATGTGGCCAGCGAGACGGCCTCCATGACCACCTATGCCAATGCCTATCCGCTGTCGCGCGAGGTTATGGAATGGTTCATGGGACATTATATGAGCCCAGAGGTTGATCCGGCCAGCCCGCGCCTATCGCCGATCCGCGCCGCTGATCTCAGCGGTCTTGCCCCTGCCATTGTCGCCACGGCCGGTTTTGATCCCCTGGTTGACCAAGGTCAGGCCTATGCCAAGGCCTTGATCGCCGCAGGGACGCCCGCCGTCTATCGCTGCTATGACAGTCTTGCGCACGGCTTTACGGCCTTTACCGGTGTGATCCCAGCCGCAGACGCCGCTTGCCGCGAGATTGCAGAGTTGGTGCGCAATGCCCTCAATGCCAAGGCGGCGGCATGAGCCTGCCCGGCCAGATGCGGGCCCTGATCGTCTCGGCGCTCGATCCCGATTATGGCGGCGTTAGTGTCCAGACCGTGCGGCTGCCTAAACCCAAGGCCGGTGAGGTTTTAGTCAAGGTCAAGGCCGCCTCTGTCAATTTCCCCGACCTTTTGATGACCCGCGGCGAATATCAGCTTAAGCCACCTCTTCCTTTTGGCGTCGGGATGGAGTTGGCTGGCGAGATCGCAGAGCTTGGCGAAGGGGTTGATGGCCTAGAGCTTGGTCAGGCCGTGGTCGGGGGCTCGCGCCTAGGCGGCTTTGCCGAGTATGCCGTTATGACCAAGGACTCGGTTAGGCCCAAGCCTACGGGCCTAAGCTTTGCCCAGGCCTCCGCTTATGGCGTCGCCTATCTGACCGCCTATGTCGCCCTCGTGCGGCGCGCTCAGCTGCAGCCCGGCGAATGGGTGCTGGTGCACGGCGCGGCGGGCGGGGTCGGCCTGGCCGCTGTTGATCTCGCAAAAGCTATCGGTGCAAAGGTGATCGCCACCTCGGCCTCAGACGACAAGCTAGCGGTTGTTCGAGACGAGTATGCTCCCGATGCCATCTTGAACGTGACCGGCGGCTTTCGCGAACAGGTCAAGGCCATAACTGGCGGCGCAGGCGCCGACGTCATCTATGATCCGGTTGGCGGCGATGTGTTTGACGAAAGCGTACGCTGCATCGGATTTGATGGCCGCCTATTGATCATCGGTTTTACCTCAGGCCGCATTCCGACGGTGTCGGTCAATATGCCCCTGATCAAGGGCTTTTCAGTCATGGGCGTTCGCGCCGGAGAATATGGCCGTCAATTCCCGCAAAAGGGGCTCGAAAACACTAAAGCAGTCTGGGATCTGGCCAATCGCGGCGTGATCAAGCCGCGCGTCCATGCCGAATTTGGCCTGGATCAATGGCGCGAAGCCTTTGACATGCTGGCCAACCGCAAGGTCATAGGCAAGGTTGTGATTGTGCCGAACTAGACCCGATCAGGCTGCGGATCGCAGAGGCTTCGCCCGAGCAATGCGGGCACTGTCATGTGGGTCATTTAAGGCCTGCCAAAGGTCTATTCGCCGCTGAATATTGAGCCAGAAGTCCGGGCTATTGCCAAACACCCGCGCAAGGATAAGCGCCGTCGGTGCGGTAACGGTGCGGCGCTCATTGCAAAGCTCATTCACATGCTTACGCGGTACGCCCATAGCCTCGGCCAATGCCGTCTGGGTCAAGCCAAGCGGTTGCATGAACTCCTCAACCAGGATTTCGGCAATGCCCGAAGGCTTACGCTTTGTCTGGATCATATCTGCCTCACCGATAAGTGTGATTGTCGAGATAAAGCCCGCTGGCCTGTCCTTTATCCGCATCCCAGCGGAAAATCAGCCGCCACTGCTTGTTCACGCGGACAGAATGAAAGCCGTCCAGATTACCCTTGAGCTTCTCAAAGTGATTACTTGGCGGAACCCTCAAGTCTTGATCAGTCGTTGCGTCGTCGATCATTTGCAGCCTGCGAAAAAGTCGGCCCTCTAGATCAGGTGGGATATGTTTGTTTGGGAGATCGTTTACAAAGAAGTCTGCCAGCCAACGGTCTCGAAAGCCTTCGATCATAACCGTACTCCATTGAGCGGGTGTGTACCATGAGACGGTACAATTCGCAAGGCCCGCCTTCAGTAAGCTTTGAATCAGTTGACAGGACGGCGCTTGGCCCTTATCAACCGCCGCTCATTCGCGGGTGGAGACGCCCACGAACGCTAAATTTGTATTGACTGGAGCCTCACCGTGAAGCGGACTTTCCAACCCAGCCAACTCGTGCGCGCGCGCCGTCACGGCTTCCGCACGCGTATGGCGACCAAGAATGGCCAAAAGATTGTTGCGCGTCGCCGCGCCAAGGGCCGTAAGCGCCTGACGGCCTAGTCGGCCATCGGTTAGCAGAGGATAAGCGGTCTCGTGATCGAAGCCGCACCCCCGTCCCAAACTCTAAAGATTGAACGCTTGACCAAGCGGCCACAATTTCTTGCGGCCGCTCAAGGTCGTTCCGTGGCCAGGGGTGCCGTCGTCATCCAGGCCTTGCGCCAAGAGGGCACAGAGCTTGCCCGCGCAGGCTTTACCGCCACGCGAAAGATTGGCGGCGCCGTTGAGCGAAACCGGGCCAAAAGGCGCTTAAGACACGCCGCGCAATCGCTTTTACCCCTGCACGGCCAGCCCGGTTTCGACTATGTATTCATTGCTCGGGGCGGGACGGTCTCTCGACCCTGGCTGCGTCTGCTTGACGATGTCAAATCTGCCCTGATAAGCCTTTCTGCCCCCACACGTTTAGACGGCGATCGTGCGCCGGCCCCTTCTTCCCGGTAGCCTTTTCCATGAAAAACGACTCTAGCCGTAATACGATCCTGTTCATTGTCTGCGCCATCGCCACCCTGGTCCTTTATCAGATCTTCGTGCTGGACCCGGCTACCAAGCGCAAGCAAGAGGCGCATGCCCAGGCCGTGGCCACGGCCAAGCAACAGGCCGTCCAGGCCGGTGTGCCCTTGCTGCCCAATGGCCAGCCCGCTGAAATCTATGTCACACGCGACCAGGCCCTGGCCGCGAGCCCACGCATTGAGATCGACAGCCCGGGCCTAACGGGCTCCCTGGCCCTGAAGGGCGCGCGGATTGATGACCTAAAGCTCAAGGGCTATCGCCAGACCATTGACAAAACCTCGCCCCTGGTTGAGCTGTTCCGGCCCGAAGGGGCAAAGAACGCCTATTTCGCCGAATTTGGTTGGACGGCGGCCAATGTCGCAGGCCTTCCGACCAGCGATACGGTTTGGACAGCAGCGCCAGGCGCGCGCCTGACCCCCACCTCACCGGTTATCCTGACCTATGACAATGGCGCAGGCCTGGCCTTTAAGCGCACGATCAGCATTGACGATAAGGCCATGTTTACCGTGGTCGATACGGTCGCCAATTCAGGCACCTTGCCCCTATCGCTTGCCGCCTATGGCTCAGTGCAACGTCAAGGGCTTGCCCAAGACCATGTGCCGAACGCGGTTGTGCATGAGGGCACCGTTGGCGTCTTGGCTGACCGGCTCAAGACCATCAACTACAAAAAATGGTTGAAGGAAGGCGGCGAGGAAGATTCGTCGACTGGCGGCTGGCTAGGTATAACCGATAAGTATTGGCTTGCTGCCCTGATCCCCAACCAGACCGAGGCCATCAAGGGCCAGTTTCGCGTCATCAAGGGCGGACTGGCCGAGGTTTATGAAGCCAATTTCGTCGGGCCTGCGCGGACCCTAGCGCCCGGCGGCAGCCTAAGCGAGACCCGTCGCCTGTTCGCCGGTGCCAAGACGGTGCCGGTCCTGCGCGACTATCAAAAGTCGCTCGGCATTGCCCGGTTAGATGCCGCCGTGGACTGGGGTAATTTCTGGTTCTTTACCCGGCCGATTTTCGCGGTTCTCGAATTCTTCAACCAGCATGTTGGCAATGTGGGTATTGCCATCCTGCTGCTGACCATTGTCGTCAAGCTCATCTTCTTCCCGCTCGCCAATAAGAGCTATGAGTCCATGAGCATGATGCGCAAGATCCAGCCGCAGATGGAAGAGATCAAAAAACGCTACGAAAAAGACCCAACCAAGCTGCAACAAGAGACCATGGCGCTGTATCAGCGTGAAAAGATCAATCCGCTCATGGGCTGCCTGCCCATGCTGGCCCAGATCCCGGTCTTTTATGCCCTGTTCAAGGTCTTGTCGGTCACTATCGAAATGCGCCAGGCCCCCTTCTTCGGCTGGGTGCATGACTTGTCCTCGCGCGATCCAACCACCTTTTTGAACCTATTTGGCCTGATCCCCTGGGATCCAGCCACCACGCCCCTGATTGGCGGCTTTTTGGGCGGTCCCCTACATATCGGCATCTGGCCCCTGATTTATGGGGTCTCTATGTGGCTGTCCCAGGCCATGAACCCGCCTGCGCCAGACCCGATCCAGCAGCGCATCTTCCAGCTGTTCCCGATTATCTTCACCTTTACCATGGCCCAGTTTTCGGTCGGCTTGGTGATCTATTGGTTCTGGCAAAACGTCCTGACCATTTTGCAGCAGTATGTGATCATGCGCCGCCTCAAGGTCGAGAATCCAATCGATGACCTGATTGCGCGCTTTAGCGGCAAACCTAGGCCTGTCGATTGACCTTTACCGACGACACAATCGAGACGGGCCGGGTCTTGTTTGCCCAGCCCGTCGCCTTTTTGATGGGCGCGGCAGCGATTGAGCAATTGCCGCCGTCTGACCTGCCAGAGGTTGCCTTTGCTGGCCGCTCCAATGTCGGCAAGTCGTCCCTGATCAATGCCTTGGTGAACCAAAAATACCTGGCCCGCGCCTCGAACGAGCCGGGCCGGACGCGTGAGGTCAATTTCTTCGTCTTGAATGAGCGCCTGCGCCTGGTCGACCTGCCAGGCTATGGCTTTGCCCGCGCCTCTAAAACCACGACCGCCAAGTTCCAAAATCTAGGCCGCGACTATCTGCGCGGTCGGCCCAATCTGAAGCGGGTCTATCTCCTGATCGATGCGCGCCATGGGCTGAAGGCGGTGGATGCTGAAGCTATGGATGCCCTAGACCTGGCCGCCGTCTCTTATCAGATCGTCCTGACCAAGGCCGATAAGATCAAACCGGCTGAAGTCGATGAGGTCACCGCCAAGACCCAAAAAGGCATTGCCAAACGCCCGGCGGCCTTCCCGCGCGTTCTGGCCACATCCTCGGCCAAGGGCGGCGGCATACCGGAGCTGAGGGCCGAAATCATGGAAGCCTGCGCCCTGATCTAATCAAGGTTGGGCCGTGACATTGGCCCCTAGCTTGGTTATCCAGACAAACACCTTTTGCGGCGCGGACCATTTATGGCGGACACACCACAAGACAATCAGGCCGATGCGGATGCAGGCGGCTGGGCAACGGCCAAGACCCTGGCTGAGGCCCTGCCCTATATCCAGATCTATGACCGCGAAACCGTGGTCATCAAATATGGCGGCCATGCCATGGGCGAAGAGGCCGTGGCCAAGCTGTTTGCCGCCGATGCGGTGCTGATCAAGCTCCTCGGCGTTCATCCGGTCGTGGTCCATGGCGGCGGTCCGCAAATCAGCCGCATGCTCGATAAGGCTGGGGTCAAGTCCACCTTTATTGACGGGCTGCGCGTCACCGATCAGGCAACCATGGAGGTGGCCGAAATGGTCCTGTCCGGGGCCATCAATAAGGAGATCGTGCATCTGATCAACCGCGCCGGGGTCGAGGCCGATGTGCGCGGGGTTGGCTTGTCGGGCAAGGATGCCCGCATGATAACGGTCGAAAAGGCCCGCAAATCCCGCAGCGATCCGGACAGCAATATCGAGCGCATTGTCGATCTGGGTTTTGTCGGAGAACCGAAAAAGATCGATCACAAGCTGATCGAGGCCCTCATCTATGCCGACGAGGACTATATCCCGGTCATTGCTCCAATCGGCGTCTCAGACGAGGGCCTGACCTACAATATCAATGCCGATACGGTGGCTGGCGCCCTGGCCGGATCGCTCAAGGCCAAGCGCATGCTGCTGCTAACCGATGTGGCGGGCGTCCTGGATGCCAAGGGCAATCTTATCCGACAGCTGACCGTATCGGAGGCCAGGGCCGCGATTGCGTCTGGCGTCGCCACGGGCGGCATGATCCCCAAGCTGGAAACCGCCATTGCCGCTGTCGAACAGGGCGTTGAGGCCGTGGTCATTCTCGATGGCCGCCGGCCCCATGCCATGCTGGTTGAGCTCTTTACCGAACACGGGGCCGGGACCTTGATCCGGGCATGAGTGCGGATTTGCGGCACGTCGATACCTGGGTCTTTGATCTGGATGAGACCCTCTATCCGCGCGAGACCGAGGTCATGACCCAGGTCGCCGACCGCATGACCTTGTTTGTCGAAAAGTTTACGGGCCTGCCGCGCGATGAGGCCCGCGCGCTGCAAAAGAAATATTTCCATGAGCACGGCACGACGCTGTCTGGCCTAATGACCCATCATGGCCTGCCGCCTGAACAGTTCTTGGACTTTGTTCACGATATTGATATGGATGATTTTGGACCTGACCTTGACCTGCGCCAGGGCCTGACCCGCCTACCCGGCCGCAGACTGATTTTTACCAATGGCTCGCTGGCGCATGCCGAGCGGATACTGGCCAAGCTTGGCGTTGAGGACCTGTTTGAGGACATATTCGATATTGCCTCAGCCGATTATCTGCCCAAGCCCGCGGCCCCGACCTTTGAGCGCATGGCCAAGGCCTTTGGGCTTCAGCCCAAGCGCGCGATCTTTTTTGAAGACAGTGAGCGCAACCTCGAGCCCGCCGCCGCCATGGGCATGACCACGGTCATGGTCGGCGAACATGCCCTAGACTCACGCGCTGATTTTGTTCACCACCGCACCCATCGCCTGCCACCGTTTCTGATCGGTGCCAAGGTTCAGGAGGCCTGACCCATGTCCCTTTCGGATCTGCAATCAACCCTCGACGCGGCCTGGGAGGCTCGGACTGAAATAAGCGACACGACCTCTGGCCCCGTGCGTGAGGCGGTGGAAGAGGCCATTGCCCTGCTAGATGCCGGCAAGGTCCGCGTCGCGCAAAAGCAAGGCGGCGAATGGGTCGTGCATCAATGGCTGAAAAAGGCCGTGCTCTTATCCTTCCGCTTACACCCCAACACCATCATGACCGGCGGCGGTGCAAGCCTTACCAACCAAACGGGCCTGGGCCCATGGTGGGACAAGGTGCCGGGCAAGTTCGCCGAATGGAAGGCCGAGCAATTCACCGCCGCAGGTTTTCGCGCTGTGCCCGGCGCGGTGGCGCGGCGCGGGGCCTTTATTGGCCGCAATGTCGTGCTGATGCCGAGCTTTGTGAATATTGGTGCCTATGTCGATGAAGGCACCATGGTCGATACCTGGGCCACGGTCGGGTCCTGCGCTCAGATCGGCAAGAATGTGCATATTTCCGGCGGTGCTGGGATTGGCGGGGTGCTTGAGCCGCTTCAGGCGGGCCCGACCATTATCGAGGACGGCTGCTTTATCGGCGCGCGCTCAGAAGTCGCCGAGGGCGTGATTGTGGGCGAGGGCGCGGTCCTGTCCATGGGCGTGTTTCTAGGGGCCTCGACCAAGATTGTCGACCGCGCCACGGGCGAGATCCATATGGGCAAGGTGCCGCCCTATAGTGTCCTGGTGCCGGGTAGCTTGCCCAGCGCCAATGGCGGGCCAAATCTGTATTGCGCCGTCATCGTAAAGCGCGTCGATGCCCAGACCCGGTCTAAGACCAGTATCAACGAATTGCTGCGCGACTAGAGATCAAAACCGCCATGCCCCTAAACCCTGTCAGCCTTGCCCAGGACCTTATCCGCAAGCCTTCCGTCACGCCAGTTGATGCCGGGGCCATGGATGTGCTTGAGGCGGCGCTAAGTCCGCTGGGCTTTGACTGTCAGCGTCTGCCGTTTGAGGGGATTGAAAACCTCTATGCCAGGCGCGGGACCAAGGGACCAAATCTGGCCTTTGCGGGCCATACCGATGTCGTGCCAGTCGGCGACGGCGCGGCCTGGAAAGCCGGTCCCTTTGACGCCCAGATTATTGATGGGATTTTATACGGGCGCGGCGCGGTCGATATGAAGGGCGCCATTGCCGCCTGGGTCGCGGCGGTCGATCGGGTACTGGCCAAGGGTGAACCTGCGGGTTCTCTGTCCATGCTGATCACGGGCGATGAAGAGGGCAAGGCCATTCATGGCACCGGCCCCGTCGTTGAGCACTTGCTGGCAACGGGCGAGGTCATTGACCATGTCGTGCTGGGCGAACCGACCAGTGCGGCAAGGCTCGGCGACCAGCTGAAAATCGGGCGGCGCGGCAGTCTGAATGCCTGGATCACGGTCGAGGGCGTCCAGGGCCATGTCGCCTATCCGCACCAGGCCGCCAATCCCATACCCGTCCTGATCCGCCTCCTGGCCAAGCTTCAGGACCATATTTTGGATGATGGCCATCCGCGTTTTCCGGCCTCTAATCTTGAGGTCACGACGGTCGATGTCGCCAATCCAGCGACCAATGTCATCCCGGCCAAGGCCAGCGCCCGCCTAAATATCCGCTTCAATCCGCTCCATGATGGCGAGGGCCTGATCGCCTGGCTAAAGGCCGCTTGCGCCGAGGCTGGACAAGGCTTTGACGGCAAGGTGACCATAGAGACCGTTCTGACCGGCAATGCCTTCATCACCGAGCCTGGCGCCTTTGTCGATGTCCTGGCCAAGGCGGTTCAGTCTGTGACCGGCCAGGCGCCCATCCTCTCGACCACTGGCGGCATTTCCGATGCCCGCTTTATCCGCAAGCTCTGCCCCGTGGTCGAGCTGGGCCTGGTTGGCGCGACCATGCATGCGGTCGATGAATGCAGCCCCGTCGCCGAGATCGAGGGCCTGACCGAAATTTATGAGCAGGTGATTGAGGGCTATTTCGCAGCCTTTGCCTGAGCGCGGTAGCAGCCCTTCTTTCCGCCTTCCCCGCGAAGGCGGGGATCCAGAATACTGACAACCGGCCGTCCGAACAGGTCTGGGTCCCCGCCTTCGCGGGGAAAGAGGCTTGGGTAAAGTGGCCCCACCACTGCTTTGCCAAAGAAAAAACAACTCCGTTCCCCGTCTTCCCCGCGCAGGCGGGGATCCAGAATCTTGATAACCGCCCGTGCGAATGGGTCTGGGTCCCCGCCTGCGCGGGGAAGGCGGAAAAATAATCGAGAGCCCCGTCTACCGCCCTGGCTCAAACCACTAAATCAGGGGCTGGCACGGCCGCCTTTATCTGCAATCATGCAACTAAGAGACCTATTGCCGACATAAGGGCCACTTCATGACCATTGCCTCAGACCCCGCCGCGCCAGCCGACCAGATTGCAACGCCGGGCCTCGGCAAGGCACTCGAGGCGAGGCATGTGGCCATGATTTCGATTGGCGGCATTATTGGCGCGGGCCTGTTTGTCGGCTCTAGCGCCGCCATTCACAGCATCGGCCCAGCCGTGATTGTCAGCTATGGCCTGGCGGGCCTGATGATCCTGTTGGTCATGCGCATGCTCAGCGAAATGGCCATGGCCGCGCCCGAGGTTGGGTCCTTTACCGAATATGCTAGGCTAGGCCTTGGCCACTGGGCCGGATTTACCAGCGGCTGGCTCTATTGGTATTTCTGGGTCGTGGTGGTGGCTATTGAGGCCATTGCCGGGGCCAAGCTGATTCAGGACTGGTTACCTGGCCTGCCGGTCTGGATGATCGGCACGGTCCTGCTCGGCACCATGACGGCGATCAATTTGATGTCGACCCGGTCTTATGGCGAGTTTGAATTCTGGTTTGCCAGCCTGAAGGTCGCCGCCATTATCGCCTTTATTGTTATTGGCGCGTCCTTCCTGCTTGGGTTTCCAGCGGGCCATACGGGCGGGCTTAGCCTCTTGACCGCCAATGGCGGCTTTGCCCCGTTTGGGCCGATCTCTGTGCTGGCGGGCGTGACCAGCGTTATCTTTGCCCTCTGCGGCGCTGAGATCGCAACCATTGCGGCCGCCGAGTCCAAGGAGCCCTCCCGCACCATCGCCAAGATGACCGGCTCGGTCGTGCTGCGGATCATGCTCTTCTACATCGCCTCCATGACGCTGATCGTGTCGATTGTCCCCTGGGATACGATACAGCCGGGCCAATCGCCCTTTGCCATGGCGTTGGAGACGGTGGGCTTTCCGGCCGCCGCCACGGTGATCAATATCATCGTCCTGACCGCGGTCCTGTCCTGCCTGAATTCCGGCCTCTATGTGACGTCGCGGGTCTTGTTCACCTTGGCCGACAAGGGCGATGCACCTCAGGCCCTGGTCAAGGTCACGCGCCGCCAGGTTCCCGCCCGCGCCATCTTGATCGCCAGCAGCTTTGGCTATCTGGCCCTGGCCGCGTCCATCCTGTCGCCAGAACGGGTCTTCGCCTTCCTGGTCAATGCCTCAGGCGCGATCATGCTCATCGTCTATCTGATGATAGCCGGGGCCCAGATCCGTCTGCGTCGCCAGCTGGAGGTCGAGGCCCCTGAGCGCCTGACCCTCAAGATGTGGCTGTTTCCCTATGCCAGCTTTGTCGCCATAGCCGCCATGATCGCCGTCCTGATCGCCATGGCCTTTACGCCCGACCTGGCCAGCCAGCTCTATGCCAGCCTTGGATGCCTGGCGGTCGTGCTGCTAGCCTATGGCGGATTACGCCTTCGCCGGGCCTAGATGACCCAGCTATTGGGGCGCGGATAGGCCTGACCCTTGGCCAGAAACACCAGGCCGACAATCGTGCGCAAGACAAACAGGATCGGCAAGGCGGCCAGGGCGGCGATCGATAGGAGCAGGCTTGGAATGCCGACCAGCAAGATGGCCGGAATAATGCTGAACACCAGAACCACGGCGGCGATCGCCAGGCCAGCCACCAGTAGCCAGAAGCTGCGGATCTGGAAGGTATAGTGGCTTTTCAGCATGGGTGTGGCCTCTTCCTTGCTGACATAGGCCAGGATCAGGCCGACCAGGGGCGTGATGAAGAAGGGCAAGAGGTACAAGACATAGACCGCGATCGCGACGCTGATATCTTCGCGGTGTGCCGGTGCGGCTGGGGCTGGGACGGGTTCTGCTGCAAGTTCGGTCATGGCTTGGTTTCCATTGCTTGAGCGAAATTGTTCACAGTCTGATCGCCAGCGCAAATTACGTCTTGTTTATAATTGCGCATCAATGCGCACGCCTTGACGCAAGGACAGTCTTTTTTCTTCGTCGCAAGCGCGTATCTTACGTCCAAGTCAACACAAGCGCCGCCATGGATCCGGACGGCCGCTAAACCATGGGAGGCCAAGGGCCGTGAATTTTGATTATTCCGACGATCAGAAATTTCTGAAAAACGAGGCGCGCAAATTCCTCGACGCCCATTGCACCGCCGCCCATGTCCGCAAGGTGCTGGACAATGCCGATATCAGCCATGACGCTGCCCTGTGGCAGGGCGTAGCCGAACAAGGCTGGCTCGGCGCCGCCATTCCTGAAGATTTCGGCGGCCTTGGCCTGGGCCGGGTTGAGCTTTGCGCCATTGCCGAAGAACTGGGCCGGGCCTGCGCTCCCATCCCCTTTGCCTCAACCGTCTATTTCCTGGCCGAGGCCCTGATGCTGGCGGGGTCTGATGCGCAAAAGGCCAAATGGCTGCCCAAGATTGCCGCTGGCGAGGTGATCGGTGCCTATGCGACCTCTGAAGGCCCTGGCACGGTCAATCCCCAGACCCTGCAGGCCAGCGTGTCTGGCGGCAAGCTGTCGGGTACCAAGATCCCGGTCACGGATGGCGATATCGCCGATCTGGCCGTGGTCCTGGCCAATGAAAACGGCAAGCCGGGCCTGTTCCTGGTTGAGCTTAAAGGCGCTGGCGTGACGCGCGAGACGCTTAAGACCCTCGATCCGACCCGCAGCGTGGCCAAGATCACGTTTTCGGGCGCAGCCGCCGAGCGCCTTGGCGATGCCGGTGACGGCTTCGCTCTGACCGAGGCCGTGTTTGACCGCGCCGCCGTCCTGATCGCGTTCGAGCAATTGGGCGGGGCCGACCGGTGCCTGGAAATGGCCAAGGACTATGCCATGGACCGCTATGCTTTTGGCCGCACCATTGCCGGCTATCAGGCGATCAAGCACAAACTGGCGGACATCTATGTCAAGAACGAGCTGGCCCGTTCCAATGCCTATTACGGCGCCTGGGCCTTAAATGTCGGCGCGGCGGAATTGCCGATCGCGGCCTCGGCGGCTCGTGTGGCGTCTAGCGATGCCTTCTGGTTTGCGTCTAAGGAAAACGTCCAGACCCATGGCGGTATGGGCTTTACCTGGGCCGTTGACTGCCATCTCTATTATCGCCGCTCGCGCCAGCTGGCCCTGGTCGCTGGTGCGCCCAAGACCTGGAAAGAACGCCTGGTGCGCCAGCTAGAACGGCGCAACGCCGCCTAGCCTTCGCCCCACTTCGCCCTATTTGTCCCCTTGAACTCGGCGGCCGCTTCCCGGCCCCGGCAGACCCCAGACTGGAGATCCAAGATGGACTTCAATGATACCCCCGAAGAAGCCGCCTTCCGCGCCGAGGTTCGCGCCTGGCTGACCGCCAATGCCCCCAAAAAGGTCGATACCAAAAAGCTGTCTGAGCCCGAATTGCTCAAGCTGGCCAAGGCCTGGCAGGCCAAAAAGGCCGAGGCGCGCTTTACCTGCATGACCTGGCCCGAGGCCTTGGGCGGGCGCGGTGCGACCCCGATCCAGAACGTCATCTATAATCAAGAAGAGTCCAAATTCGACGTGCCACGCGGCTTTTTCGATATTGGCCTTGGCATGTGCGTGCCGACCGTCATGGCCTTTGCCAATGACGAGACCAAGAAACGCTTTGTCGCCCCGGCCGTGCGCGGCGAGGAAATCTGGTGCCAGCTGTTTTCTGAGCCTTCTGCCGGTTCGGACGTGGCGGGCCTACGTACCCGCGCCGTGCAAGACGGCGATGACTGGGTGATCAATGGCCAAAAGGTCTGGACCTCGGGCGCGCATTATTGCGATTTCGGCATCTTGCTGGTGCGGACCAATCCCGATGTGCCCAAGCACAAGGGCCTGACCATGTTCTGGATCGATATGAAGGCCCCCGGCGTCGAGGTCCGCCCGATCCATCAGATGAGCGGCGGTTCCAACTTTAACGAGGTCTATTTCACCGACCTGCGCGTCAAGGACAGCCAGCGTCTCGGCGCGGTTGGCGATGGCTGGAAGGTGGCCCTGGTCACCTTGATGAATGAGCGTCTGGCCGTTGGCGGCTCAACCGGCCCCAACTATCCCGAAATCATGGAACTGGCCCGCAGCACGGTCACCGAGACCGGCTCGGCGCTTGCCAATGACGCCTTCCGCGAAAAGCTGGCTGACTGGTATGTCCAGGCCGAGGGTCTGAAACTGACCCGCTTTCGCACCATGACCGCCCTGTCGCGCGGCCAGACCCCTGGACCCGAAAGCTCGATTGGCAAGATCATCTCGGCCAATCAGTTGCAGGACCTGTCCAATGTGGCGGTCGAGTTGGAGGACCAGTTCGGCATCATCACCGACACCGCCATCGCCCCACTGGAAGCCGCCTTCCAGCAAAGCCTGATGTGGGCCCCCGGCCTGCGCATTGCCGGCGGCACCGATGAGATCTTGAAAAACATCATAGCCGAACGCGTGCTCGGCCTGCCTGGCGATGTCCGGGTCGATAAGGATGTGGCGTTTAAGGACATGCCAACGGGGCGGTAGGGGCTGCCCCCTACCCCCGCTTCGCGGGTACTTCCCCCTAAGGGGGAAGATTGATCCGTTCTAAATCCTCCCCCTCTGGGGGAGGGGGACCGCGAAGCGGTGGAGGGGGCGGCTCCGACCTTAACCCCCTTCCCCCGCTTCGCTGGTACTTCCCCCTGATGAGGAAGAATTCGGTTTATCGATTCGGGATATGCCTTCACGAACAGCAGCATTTATCTCATACAAAACACCTTCGAGATTATTCAGCACGTCTGTCGCTAAGATCCGTAAGGTGGTAACGCCCTGCCTAGCAAGCCAAGCATCGCGGCGGGCATCGCGGCTTGGATTGTCGCCCATATCGTGAACCTGACCATCAACCTCGACAGCCAGGCGAGCTTGATCGCAGTAAAAGTCCAACACATAAGGCCCGAGCGGATGCTGACGGCGAAACCTTGCCTCGCCTTGGCGCTTTTTACGCAGCTGATCCCAAAGAATGATTTCAGGCAGGGTCAAGCTTCGGCGTAGGATTCGGGCGCGTTTGAGGGATCGCTGTTCGGCCTTCATAGGTTGAATTTGCGCAATTCTGGATAGTTTTTCTAGCGGTTTCCGCTTTGCCCCCTTCCCCGGCTTCGCCGGTACTTCCGCCAAAGGGGGAAGATTGGATATGAAAAAATCCTCCCCCTCTGGTGGAGGGGGCCGCGCTGGCGCGTATTGCCTCAATCTGATAAGCAAGTGCCCGGGGGACGAGATCTCTAGGCATGAACCAAACATCAAACATCCTTATCAGACCAGAAGTGCCGAGCGATCATGACGCGATTTACGACGTCACCAAGCGGGCCTTTGCACCGATGCGCTTCGCATCCGGTGATGAACAAGATCTAATCAATAGCTTGCGAAATTTAGGTGCGCTTAGCCTCTCACTTGTGGCCGAGCAGCACAGCAAGGTCGTCGGTCATGTTGCGCTATCTCCCGTCGCACACGAAAGCGGTGAAGAGGGATGGTTTGGACTTGGCCCGATCTCAGTTGACCCGGCCCTGCAGAGGACGGGCATCGGTGGCATGCTCATTTCAGGCGCTACCGCTTGGATGAAGGCCAAAAGCGCTCGCGGCTGCATTCTTGTTGGCGATACCAACTACTATTCCCGCCATGGGTTCATTCTCTCTGCAGGGAATGCGCCGGAGAAGGAACCCGCTGAGTACTTCATGGTCCTACCGTTCGATCATCCTGTCCCCACAGGTCGATTCAGTTTTCATTCGGCCTTTTACGCCTGAGCACGCTGCATCGGTTAGCGAGAGCCGCTTGAAGGCGAAGGGAAGGTTCAGTGTTGTCATTCAGCTCCTCGCTGAGCTCGTCTGGGCAAGAGGGCTTAGCGTATACTTTCTTCCTCCTTCCCCGCGAAGACGGCGGTAGGAGTGGGGAAGGCGGTGGAGGGGGCGTCACTAGCCTCCTTCTTTTGCCATCTCACCCCCAACCCGTTGCCTATGGACGCTTTGGCGGTTACATCCCTGTCAGCCCATTTTCCCTGACTGCAAAGAGCGTCCGCGCCCCATGGCACAACAATATATTTTCCAGATGCAAGGCCTGACCAAGGCCTATCCCGGCGGCAAAAAGGTGTTCGAGAACATCTGGCTGTCCTTCTATTCCGACGCCAAGATCGGCGTCGTTGGGGTCAATGGTTCGGGTAAGTCGACCCTGCTCAAGATCATGGCCGGGATGGACAAGGAGTTCAGCGGCGAGGCCAAGGCCGCTGACGGCGTCAAGATGGGCTATCTGGAGCAGGAGCCGCATCTGGATGACAGCCTGAATGTGCGCGATAATGTCATTGCCTGGTGCGACGAAAAAAAGATTTTCGACCGCTATAATGAGGTCGCCGCCCTGATGGGCGAGGAATATTCCGACGAGCTGATGGAGGAGATGAATAGTCTCCAGGAACAGATCGATGCGGGCGATCTTTGGGACATAGACAGTAAGATCGAAATGGCCATGGGGGCCTTGCGCTGTCCGCCCGATGATAGCGGCGTGGAAAAGCTGTCAGGGGGTGAGCGCCGCCGCGTTGCCCTGGCCCGCCTCTTGCTCTCCAAGCCTGACATGCTGCTGCTCGATGAGCCGACCAACCATCTGGACGCCGAATCCGTGGCCTGGTTGCAGCACCATCTGGAAAACTTCCCCGGCTGCGTCATTCTCGTGACCCACGACCGCTATTTCCTCGACCAGGTGACCAAATGGACGCTGGAGCTCGATCGCGGCAAGGGCATCCCCTATGAGGGCAATTATTCCGGCTGGCTGGAACAAAAGACCAAGCGCATTGTCCAGGAAAACAGCGAGTCCGAGGCCCGTCAGCGCGCCATGAGCCGCGAACTGGAATGGGTCCGTTCCTCGGCCAAGGCCCGCCAGTCCAAATCCAAGGCACGTCTGGCGGCCTATGAGGAAATGGTCAATCAGCAGGAGCGCGAAAAGCAGTCCTTCGCCACCATCCAGATCCCGCCTGGCCCGCGCCTGGGCAATGTGGTGATCGAGGTTACCGACCTGAAAAAATCCTTTGGCGACCGGGTCCTATTTGACGGCCTGTCCTTCAAGCTGCCGCCTAATGGCATTGTCGGCGTCATCGGCCCCAATGGCGCCGGTAAATCAACCCTGTTCAAGCTGATCACGGGTCAGGAAACCCCCGACACTGGCTCTGTGCGCCTGGGTGAGACGGTAAAGCTGGCCTATGTTGATCAAAGCCGCGATGCATTGGACCCGGCAAAGACGGTCTGGGCCGAAATCTCGCAAGGCCTGGATGTGCTCAAAGTGGGCGCGCGAGAAATCAATACCCGCTCCTATGTGGGCTCGTTCAATTTCCGCGGCGGCGATCAGCAGAAAAAGGTTGGCCTCCTATCGGGGGGTGAGCGCAACCGCGTCCACCTGGCCAAGACCTTGACCACCGGCGGCAATGTTATCCTGCTCGATGAGCCGACCAATGACCTGGATATCGAGACCTTGCAAAACCTCGAAGAGGCGCTGGAAGAATTCGCCGGCTGCGCCGTGGTCATCAGCCACGATCGCTGGTTCCTCGACCGCCTGGCCACCCACATCCTTGCCTTTGAGGGCGACGGCCATGTCGAATGGTTTGAAGGCAATTTCGAGGCCTATGAGGAAGACAAGAAGCGCCGCCTAGGCGCCGACAGCCTGATCCCCAAACGCCTCAAATTCCAAAAATTCGGACGCTAAAGCCGCATGACCAAGCCCGTAATTGCCCTGAGCCACCCCATGTTTGCGGGCCTGGTGGGGATGCTGTCGGGCCAGTATGAGGTCTTGAAGGTCTGGGACCAAGCCGACCCGATGGATTTTGCGCGAGGGCCAGGCCAAAGGCTGCAGGCCCTGGTCGCGGCCGGTGAGCACGGCTTTGCCCCGGCCTTTTATGAGGCCATGCCCAAGCTGGAATTGGTTGCCTGCGTCAGTGTTGGCTATGACGCCTATGATCCGGCGTTTTTGCAAAGCCGGGGCGTGGCCATGAGCCATGCCGATAGCCTCAATGCCGACGATGTTGCTGATCATGCCGTGGGCTCGGCCCTGGCCGCTTGGCGGATCATTGCTGCAGGCGACCGGCTATTGCGCTCAGGCGGCTGGACCCCATCCTATCGCGGCCCGCTTCGGCCATCGCTCAAGGGCAAAAAGGTTGGGATTGTTGGGCTGGGCGCGATTGGTCTGGCGATTGCCAAGCGGCTAGAAGCGTTTGGCGTCGAAATTGCCTGGTGGGGTCCGCGCGCTAAGGTGGATGCGCCCTATCCGTTTGTGCCCAGCCTGCTCGATCTGGCCAAGGCCAGCGATATCCTATTCGTTGCCTGCCGCGCTGATGCCAGCAATACAGGCCTGATTAGCAAGGCGGTGATTGAGGCGCTGGGTCCAGAGGGCCTGCTCGTCAATGTCGCACGCGGGTCTGTGCTCGATGAGGACGCCGCCATTGCCGCGCTAAAATCCGGTGCCCTGGGCATGGCGGCGCTGGATGTCTTTATTGAAGAGCCTACCCCGCCAAGCCGCTGGGCCGATGTGCCCAATACGGTACTGACCCCGCACACGGCCGGATCGACCTCTGGCGTCATCCCGGCCATGATTGGTCAGATGGTCGAAAACCTGCGCCGCCATTTTGCCGACGAGCCGCTGCTGAGCCCGGTTAAGATCGACTAGGGATTCCCGCTCCCGCTTCCCTTCCCCCGTCTTCCCCGCGCAGGCGGGGATCCAGAATGTTGATCCCAGGTCGCGCGGATAGGTCTGGGTCCCCGCCTGCGCGGGGAAAACGGAAGGGGGCTGTGACCCTAGACCAAACCAGCCCTGAGCAGATCGTGAATGTGCAATATGCCGACGGGCCGGTCCTGATCGACAACGAACAAGACCGTAATCCGCCAGCTATTCATTAGATGCAGGGCCTCGGCGGCGAGCATTGCAGCGGACACCGTGCGCGGACTGGCGGTCATGACCTGACCGGCCTTGAGGCCTAGCAAGCCATCCATGTGGCGGCGCAGATCACCGTCCGTGATCAGGCCAGCCAGGCGGCCTTGATCATCCCTGACCCCGACACAGCCAAAGCGCTTTTCGGTCATGATCAGCAGGGCATCGGGCATGGCCGCTTCGGTCGAGACTAGCGGCAGCTCGTCCGGCCCATGCATGATCTCGCCGACCGTACGCAGCATGGCCCCCAGCTTGCCGCCGGGGTGATAGATCCGAAAATCATTGGCGGTAAAGCCGCGCCGCTCGAGCACGGCCGCGGCCAGGGCATCGCCAAGCGCAATCTGCAAGGTGGTTGAAGTGGTCGGGGCATTGACCCCGTCGGTGGCTTCGGGCGCATCGGGCAGAAGCAGCAATATGTCCGCCGCCTTACCCAAAGCACTGGTGGCCGAGGCGGTCATGGCGATCAGGGGCACGCCCAGGCGCTTGGCATAGGTGATGACATCGGTCAGCTCACGCACCTCGCCAGACTTGGACAAGGCCAGCACCACATCAGCAGCGCCAATCATGCCCAGATCGCCATGGCTGGCCTCATTGGCATGAACAAACATGGCCGGCGTGCCGGTCGAGGCCAGGGTGGCGGCGATCTTGCGCCCAACATGGCCAGACTTGCCCACCCCGGTCAGAACGACCCGGCCCTTGGTGGTGAAAACAGCTTCAACCGCATCGATAAAGGCCTGGCCAAGCTGATCGGCCATCTGGTCTAGGGCCTTGGATTCGGTGGCCAGGACTCTGCGGCCAACCGTGACCGCATCAAAACCGCTCATGGCTTGGTCGCCGCGGCCGCCTTTGCAGCCTCAGCCTGTTGCCGCGCATGATCGGCCTCCCGCTTCATCGCCGCCTGCATTTCTGGGGTCTGTTGCACAGGCGTATGACCCAAAAAGCCGGGCGAGCGGGCCCCTAGCCCCTGAGGCCAGACCGCCGCAATGGCAATCAAGGCCAAGGCAACAAGAACGAGGCTAAAGAAAAAGGCGCGATCAGACATGCCTCCCTATAACAGGCCTAGGTGCCTCGAGCCAAGCCACCCAACGCAATCACCGACTTGACGCCTCGCGCGCATAGCCTTAGCGCCATAAGCCATATCTGATCAAAGGCCCCGACCCATGCCAAAGCTTGTCCTTGTCCGTCACGGCCAAAGCCAATGGAACCTTGAGAACCGTTTTACGGGCTGGGTGGATGTTGACCTGACCGCGGAGGGCGAGGCCCAGGCGCGGCAATCCGGGGCCTTGCTAAAGGCCGAAGGCATAGACTTCGATCAGGCCTATACCTCGGTCCAGACCCGCGCCATTCGCACCGCCTGTTTGGCGCTAGAAGCCGCTGGCCAGGCCTGGGTGCCCTTAACCAAGGACTGGCGTTTGAATGAACGCCATTATGGCGGCCTGACGGGCCTGAACAAGGCCGAGACGGCGCAAAAGCATGGCGAGGCCCAGGTCCTGGTCTGGCGCCGGTCTTATGACGTTCCGCCGCCGCCGCTTGCGCCCGGCGGGGCCTATGATTTTGCTAGGGATCGGCGCTATGGCGGCGTTGCCATCCCCAATACGGAAAGCTTGAAAACCACGCTGGAGCGGGTCCTGCCCTATTGGCAGGCTGTGATTGCACCACAGCTGACCAAGGGCCAGACCGTGCTGGTCGCCGCCCATGGCAATAGTCTTCGCGCCATCGTCAAGCACCTGTTTGGCGTACCCGACGGCGAGATCACAGAGGTCGAAATCCCAACCGGCAATCCCTTGCTGATCGAACTAGACGCAGGCCTTAAGCCGTTCGAGGCGCGCTATCTCGACACGGCCCGCGCCCAGCCCCTGCCGAAGGTCGCGTGAGCGTCACAATCGACATTGTTATGATGCGCCAGGCCATTGCGGCGGCCATGGCTCATCTTGGCCAGACCTGGCCCAATCCCAGTGTCGGCTGCGTCATTGCCAAGGACGACGTTATTCTTGGCCAGGCCGCAACGGCCAAGGGTGGGCGGCCCCATGCCGAGGAACAGGTGCTTGAAGCCTTGGGCGAAGCCGCGCGCGGGGCCACAGCCTATGTCACGCTCGAGCCCTGCGGTGCACGGTCGAGCGGCAAGACCTCTTGCGCCGAGGGCCTAGCCTTGGCGGGGATCAGCCGCGTCGTGATTGCCTGTGAGGACCCGTCACCCTTTGCCTCTGGCCAGGGTCTCGAGCGCCTTCGCGAGGCTGGCCTCGATGCCGAAACCGGGCTCCTCGCCGATGAAGCGCAAATCCTATGCGCCGGGTTTATTCACCGCCTGACCACGGGCCAGCCTCTGGTTGAGGCCGCAGACCACGCGGAAACTTTTGATGGACAGTTCGAGCTTAGATCTGGCGAACCCCTGATTGAGGCGCTCAAACGCTATGGCAACCAGGGCTATACCCGCCTTTGGACCCCGAGGGGTGGGCCTCTGGCCTGGGAATTGTCGCGCCAGGGCCTGCTTGCCAAAAGCGTCTAGCACCCAAACAAAAAACCCTCCTCCGGCGCTACGGGGGGAGTCGCGCCGAAGGAGGGTCTGTCGCAAGCCTTGGCTTTAGGCGGCCTTAGACCGGGCCAAGGGCTTGGCAGGGCTTTGGGATTCAATCGCGGGCTTTAGGCCCGTTGCGATCTCGATCCGACGGGGTTTGAGCTGCTCTGGCAATTCGCGCTCGAGCGTAATGGTCAAGAGACCATTAGCCAGGTCGGCACCCTTTACGACAACATAATCGGCCAGCTGGAAACGCCGATCAAAGCTGCGGGCGGCAACACCCTGGTGCAGATAGCTGCGGGCCTCGTCATTTGCGGGCTTACGGCCCTGGACGGTCAAGAGGTTTTCCTTAACCTCAATGGCAAGGTCTTCAGGCTTGAACCCAGCGACGGCGATTTCAATGCGGTAAGCATTCTCGTCGGTGCGTTCAATATTATAGGGCGGATAGCCGGAGGCCGCTTCGGTCGTGGCGGCAGACTCTAGGAGCTGCGCTAGGCGATCGAGGCCGACAACAGACCGGTACAGGGGGGAAAAATCAAAACTACGCATAGAAGCATCCTCCTTCAATCAAGCAAGGTAGCAAGGGTTTGGCAGGTCATTGGTACAGTCCAAATCGGGCCCTGCACGAAACCTGAAAGGCCCAGACATCCGGCGCCTTCGATACCTAGGTGGGAAGCCAAATTGAGGTTTCAAGGGGTAAGACCTGGCGCATCCTGCTGAAAAATTTCAGTCTGAGCGGTGTTTACTTTCGTCGCATGTATCTGCAAGTTACCGCCCGCGCAGGTCCCGTGATCTGGCGCTGACCCATTCCCCGCGCAATCGCGATTGCGCCCCTTTAGGAGACAGAGTCGATGGCGACCTTGCAAGAAATTACCGATGTCATGGCCAAGGCCGTGGGTGCCGATTCCGGCCTGGGCAAGACCTTGAAGTTCGATTTCAAGGGTGACGGCTTCATCCATATTGATGGCGGCTCTGTGACCAATAATGACAGCCCCGCTGACTGCACCATCGTCATTTCTAAGGACGATTTTGAGCAAATGGCCGATGGCAAGCTCGATCCCACCATGGCCTTTATGCAGGGCAAGATCAAAATCAATGGCGACATGTCAGTCGCGATGAAGTTGCAGCCCATCTTGGCCAAGGCCCGCGGCTAAACCATGCAACCCACTGTCGCGCCCCTGGTTTCGGTGCCTCAAGCACCTGTTCCCTCTGGCGGCGCGGCAGAATGGTTCAAGGGTCAACACGGCGTGCGCCTGCGCGCCGCCGTGTTTTCGCCGTCTGTTCCCAGTCGCGGCTCTGTGGTCCTAAGCCCTGGTCGGACTGAGGCGATTGAAAAATACTTTGAAGTGGTCACCGCGCTTCAGACGCGCGGCTTTACCGTTCTGGTGCACGACTGGCGTGGCCAAGGCCTATCGCATCGCATGCTCGGCGACCGGCTCAAGGGCCATGCAGCCGGATTTGAGCCCTTCCTCGCGGATTATCAGGCCCTGCTGGCGCATTTTGAATCCCGATTGCCCAAGCCTTGGATCGCCATAGGCCATTCCATGGGCGGCTGTCTTACGGCCCTAGCCCTGGGCCATGGTGAGCATAGATTTGCCGCCGCCGTTCTATCAGCCCCCATGTTTGGCATCCAGACCGGCGGCATTCCCAAGCGCGTTACCAAGACTCTGGCCAAGATCATGATCGCGCTGGGGCAAGGCTCTGCCTATGTGCTTGGCGATCCGGGCAAGCCGTTTGACGACAATTTCGCCGCCAATGTCCTGACCCATGACCAGCCGCGGTTTGAGCGGGCCCTAGCCATTATCAAGGCCAATACCGACCTTGCCCTCGGTTCCCCAACCTGGCGCTGGCTCGATTTTGCCTTCCGCGCCAGCAATTGGCTGGCCCATAGCCCCGGGCTGACGAGCGTATCTATTCCGGTCCTGGTCTTTAGCGCGGGGGCCGAGGCCCTGGTGGACAATGCCGACCAGGCCTTAGTCACCGCACGATTGCCACAAGGGCGCTTGATCGAGGTGCCCGGCGCCTATCATGAAATCTTGATGGAAACCGATGCCTTAAGCGCGCCGTTCTGGGCGGAGTTTGACATTTTGGCCGATGAGATTGCACCGCGAGCCAAAGTATAAGGCCGACGCCGCCACATTGATTTTATCTATACAAAATAAAAATTAAATCGATTTGTCCTTTGCATTTGACCGATTTAAGGTCCAGGTCGCCAAAGATCGCTGGCCCCTTCAGCCAGCTTCGCAAAGGAAACCACAGATGAGCCTCGCAACAAGCAAGACCCTGCAAAACCTGAAAGACGCCTTTGCTGGCGAAAGCCAGGCCAATCGCCGTTATCTCTATTTCGCGCAAAAGGCCGATGTCGAAGGCTATAACGACGTCGCCGCCGTGTTCCGCTCCACCGCCGAAGGTGAAACCGGCCACGCCCATGGTCACCTGGAATTCATGGAAGCCGTTGGCGACCCGGCAACCGGCCTGCCAATTGGTGGCACGGAAAACAATCTCAAGGCCTCGATCGCCGGTGAGACCCACGAATATACCGACATGTATCCTGGAATGGCCAAGACCGCCCGCGAGGAAGGTTTTGACGAGATCGCCGACTGGTTCGAAACCCTGGCCAAGGCTGAAAAGTCCCATGCCGGCCGCTTCCAGCGCGCGCTTGAGACCCTAGGCTAAACCGGAACTGAGCGGCGTGGGTCGCAGACCTACGCCGCTCCCCCTCCACGATCTCGTCTTGAGGACCTATTATGGCCGACAGCCCCAAACCCGCGCGTGAAGGCAGTCTGGACGCGCCTTTTCGGCACCCCATCGCCTGGCGCGACGAGGCCTATTACGACCTGGCCGAGGTCGAAAAGGAAATGGAGCGGCAGTTTGATGTCTGCCACACATGCCGCCGCTGTTTTAACCTGTGCGACAGTTTTCCGCGCCTGTTTGACCTGATTGATGAGAGCAAGACTGGCGAGCTCGATAGCGTCGCCAAGGCCGATTATGCCAAGGTCGATGAGGCCTGCACCCTGTGTGACATGTGCTTCCTGACCAAGTGTCCTTATGTGCCGCCGCACGAATTTGATATTGATATTCCGCACCTGATCTTGCGCTATCGGGCCGCCAAACGTCGGGCGGGCGAGCGCGATTTTGTCCGCGAGCAGCTGGGCATGACCGACCGCAATGGCAAGCTGGCCAAGCCGGTCGCGCGCCTGGCCAATTGGGCCACTGCGCGCAAGAACACGCCGCTGCGCAAGCTGCTTGAAGCCATTGCCGAGATCGATGCCGAGGCGGAGTTGCCGCAATACCATTCCAAGACCGCAACCGACCTCTTGGCCACGCCCTTTGCGCCCGATCCAGCGGGTCCGGCCTTTGGCCAGCGCAAGGCCGCTCTCTATGCGACCTGTTTTGTCGATTATAATGCGCCCGATACGGCCGTGGCTGCGGCTAAGGTCCTGGCCAAGCAGGGCGTTGAGGCCAAACTGGTCTATCCTGAATGCTGCGGTATGCCCCAGCTAGAATCCGGCGACCTAGCCAATGTCGCTGGCCGTGCCGAGCGGGTGGCCAAGGCCTTTGCGCCCTATATTGAACAGGGCTTTGAAATCGTCGCCCTCACCGCCAGCTGCGGCCTGATGATGAAGTTCGAATGGCCCCTGCTCTTGCCGGAAAATGCAGCCGTTCAGGCGCTGGCCCGCGCCACCCGCGATATCAGCGAGTATGTGGTCGATATTGCCAAGACCCAGGGTCTGGCCCCGGGTCTAAGCCCAGTCGCGGGCGGCGTCACCGTCCATCATGCCTGCCATGCCCGGGCCCAGAATATGGGCGCCAAGTCGGCTGAACTCTTGCGGCTTATTCCCGACACTGAGGTCGAGATGGTCGAGCGCTGCTCCGGCCATGGCGGCACGTTTGGCGTGATGAAGGATACCCGGCCCCTGGCCGTCAAGATTGGTAAGCCCGCTGCCAAGGCGGTTGCCCAAAAGGACAAGGCTGAGCTTTGCTCTGACTGTCCGCTGGCCTGCAAGCATCTGGGCCAGATCCTGATGGCCGAAACCGGTGACAAGGCCCAGCCGCGCCAGTCCCACCCGATTGAAATCTTTGCCCGCGCCTATGGCGTGATCTGACAAGGAATGAACACCATGCCCGCTTCTGTTCGCCAAATCAGCGCTTCTGACCTTTTGTCTGATGCCGAATTTTCAAAGGTCCGCAAGGATCGCCGCGCCGCGCTCCTGCCGATCAAGCGCCTGCGCCGCGTGCATCTCGGGCCGCACTGCACCTTCTATTTTGAGTGCTATGAGACCATGCTGTTCCAGATCCAGGAAATGCTGCTGATTGAAAAGGGCGGTGCGGCCCAGATCCCAGACGAGCTGGCGGCCTATAACCCCCTCGTGCCCCAGGGCCGCGAGCTGGTCGCGACCATCATGTTCGAGGTCGAGGACCCCGTGCGCCGCTCCGAGGTCCTGGCTCGCCTGGGCGGGGTTGAGGACCTTTTGTATCTCAAGGTCGGCGACACCAAGATCTTTGGCCTGGCCGACGGCGATGAAGAGCGCACCCGCGACGATGGCAAGACCTCGGCCGTGCACTTCCTGCACTTCCCGCTGCAGCCCGAACAGATTGCCCAGTTCCGCGATCCGGCCACGACGATGATGATCGGCAGCGATCATGAATCCTATGCCCATATGGCCCTGCTGAGCCCCGCCACCCGTGCCGAGCTGGCCCGCGATTTTAGCTAATGGCAGGATCCGTGCCGTAAATTGGGCGGGTTTGCTAGACAGGGCCTGAAGAGCGGGCTAGCCTTGCTGCAAGTAATCGGTGATTACCGATTTTGCACAAAATGCTAGGAACCTGCCCGATGAGCGCTAACCATTTCGATGTTGTGATTGTGGGCGCTGGCCTATCGGGCATCGGGGCTGCGCGCCACTTGCAGATGAACAGTCCGGGCAAAACCTTTGCCATTCTCGAAGGCCGCGCCGCCATGGGCGGGACCTGGGACCTGTTTCGCTATCCGGGCATCCGCTCCGACAGCGACATGTATACGCTAGGCTATGCCTTCAAGCCCTGGAAGGAAGCCAAGGCGATCGCCGATGGCCCGTCCATCCTGAACTATGTGCGCGAAACCGCCCGCGACTTTGGGATCGACCAACACATCCGCTATCAGCACCAGGTGGTAAAGGCGTCCTGGTCCAGCGAAAACGCCTGTTGGACGGTGGAATGCAAGGTCGGCCCCGAAGGCAAGACCGAGAAAGTGATCTGCAATTTCCTCTTCATGTGCAGCGGCTATTACAGCTATGTCGAGGGTTATACGCCCGACTTTGCGGGCGCGGATCAATTTGCCGGCCGCCTGGTGCACCCGCAAAAATGGCCAGAAGATCTCGATTATTCTGGCAAAAAGGTCGTCGTGATCGGCAGCGGTGCCACGGCCGTGACCCTGGTGCCGGAAATGAGCAAGACCGCGGCGCATGTCACCATGTTGCAGCGTTCGCCCACCTATATTGTCGCGCGGCCCGACCAGGACGCGATTGCCAATTTCCTGCGTAAGGTCCTGCCATCGAAGCTCGCCTATAGCCTGACCCGTTGGAAGACCGTGTTGCTGGGCATGTATTTCTTCCGCATGTGCCGAACCGCGCCGGACCGGGTCAAGGCGCTCTTGCTCGGCGGTGTGCGCCAGGCGCTTGGGCCAGACTATGACGTCGATAAGCACTTTACGCCCAAATATAATCCCTGGGACCAGCGCCTTTGCCTGGTGCCCAATGGCGACCTATTTGACGCGATCAAGAGCGGCAAGGCCAGTGTCGTCACCGACCATATCGACAGCTTTACCAAGACCGGCATCAAGCTGAAATCGGGGGTGGAGCTTGAGGCTGATGTCGTGGTCACCGCAACCGGCTTGAACCTGACTGTGCTCGGCGATATGCAGATTGTCGTTGATGGCAAGCCGGTAGATATGTCCAAGACCCTGAATTATCGCGGCATGATGTATAGCGATATTCCCAATCTGGCCTCGTCCTTTGGCTATACCAATGCCAGCTGGACGCTGAAATGCGACCTAACCTGCGAATATGTCTGCCGCCTGATCAACCACATGGACAAGAAGGGCTATGGCCAGGCGACGCCGCGCCTGCGCGACCCTTCGGTCGAGACTGAGCCTTGGCTGGACTTCTCGTCAGGTTATGTCCAGCGCGCGATGGAAAAATTCCCCAAACAAGGCACCAAGGCACCTTGGAAGCTGCACCAGAACTATGCCCTCGATATTGTCAATCTGCGCTATAGTGCCCTCGAGGACGGGACGCTGGAATTTGCTGCCAAGCCGACTGCCAAGGCCCCTGCGCCCAAAAAGCGGGCCAAGGCCTTGGCCGACGCGTGAGGCCTATGGCCCCAAGCCGCATCTTGACCTTGGGGCCTAGCTAACCTACCTGCAGGTTATGGCTATCTTACCCATTCTGACGGTTCCTGATCCCATCCTCAAACAGGTCTCCAAACCGGTTGAGGTCGTGGACGATGCCCTACGCGCCCTCATGGATGACATGCTCGAGACCATGTATGACGCGCCCGGCATTGGCCTGGCCGCCATCCAGGTCGGGGTGCCCAAACGCGTGATCGTTATGGACCTGGCGCGCGAGGGCGAGGAAAAGCAGCCGCGCTATTTCGTCAATCCGGAAATCCTGTCCAAGAATGAGGACCTAGAGCCCTATGAGGAGGGCTGCCTATCGGTGCCGGAGGTGTTTGACACGATCGAGCGGCCAACCAAGGTACGTCTGCGCTATCTCGACTATCACGGCAATCCGGTCGAGGAAGACGCTGAGGGCCTGTTTGCGGTCTGTATCCAGCACGAGATGGACCATCTCGAGGGCGTCCTGTTTATCGATTACCTATCGCGTCTGAAACGTGACCGGGCCGTGACCAAGGTCAAGAAGCTGGTCCGCGCCGCCTGAGATTCAGGCTCCCGATTATCTGCAAAATGATTTAAGCCCCGTCCATGCGTATTGCGTTTATGGGCACGCCCGATTTTGCCGTTCAAACCCTCGCCGAGCTGGTTGCTGCCGGGCATGAGGTCGCCTGCGTCTATGCCCAGCCGCCCGCGCCCAAGGGCCGGGGCCAGACGCTTCAGCCCTCGCCCGTGCAGGCCTTTGCCGAAAGCTTGGGCCTGACCGTGCGCACGCCGCGCTCGATGAAGGACGAAGGCGAGATCGCGGCCTTCCAGGCCCTTGAGCTCGATGCCGCCGTGATTGTCGCCTACGGCCAGATTCTCTTGCCCGCCGTGCTGGAGGCTCCGAGGCTGGGTTGTTTCAACCTGCATGCCTCGCTCCTGCCACGCTGGCGCGGCGCGGCGCCGATCCAACGGGCGATTAAGGCCGGAGATCAGGTCACCGGCGTTCAGGTCATGCGCATGACGGCTGGGCTGGATGAGGGTCCTGTGCTGCTGTCTCAGACCGTGAGCATTTCGCCTAACGACACAGCCGGCAGCCTGCATGACAAGCTCGCCGCCGTCGGCGCTGATCTTGCCCCCCGCGCCCTTGCCGCGATTGAGCGCGGCGCGGCGACTGAAACGCCACAACCTCTCGACGGCGTCACCTATGCCAAAAAGATCAGCCCGGCCGAGGCCCGGATCGACTGGACCCGCCCAGCTGCCGAGATTGACTGCCATATTCGCGGCCTATCGCCCTTTCCAGGGGCCTGGTTTGAAGCCCCCAGCGATAAGGGGCCAGTGCGGATCAAGGCCCTGATGTCAAGCGTTGAGACGGCCAGTGGGTCCGCCGGATCGGTGCTGGACGACCAATTGCTCATCGCGTGCGGCCAAGGCTCGGTCAGGATCTTGAAGGCCCAGCGCGAGGGCCGCAGCGCGCAGGACACTGACCAATTCTTGCGCGGCTTTGCCTTGAGCGCAGGAACACGGCTGAGCTAATGCCCCGCTATAAGCTCTTGGTGGAATATGATGGACGGCCCTATCGCGGCTATCAGATCCAGGACAATCTTCCCTCAATCCAGGGCGCCATCGAAAAGGCGATCCTCGCCTTTAGCGGTCAGGCGGCGCGGCTGACGACGGCGGGCCGAACCGACACCGGCGTGCACGCGACCGGCCAGGTTCTGCATTTTGATCTAGACAAGGCCTGGCGGCCTGAGGTCGTGCGCGACGCGCTCAATGCCTATCTGATCCCCGAGCCGATCACGATCCTTGAGGCCGCGCTTGCGCCCGATGATTTCAGCGCCCGCTATTCGGCCAAGGGTCGGCGCTATCTCTACCGCATCCTCAATCGCCGCAGCCCGCCGGCGCTCGATCAAGGCCGAGTCTGGCATGTCAAACGGCCCTTGGATGCTGAGGCCATGCATGAGGCGGCGCAGGTCCTGGTCGGCCATCACGACTTTACCACCTTTCGCGACCTGCAATGCCAGGCCAAGTCCCCGGTCAAGAGTCTCGATGACGCCAAGGTCTGGCGCCAGGGCGATGAGATTCACCTGGCTTTTGAAGCCCGCTCCTTCCTGCACCGTCAGGTCCGATCCATGACCGGCTCCATCGCCCAGGTCGGCCTAGGCCGCTGGACAAAAGCTGACCTTGCCAAGGCGCTCGAGGCCAAGGACCGCCAGGCCTGCGGCGTCGTTGCGCCGCCGGACGGGCTTTATCTGGTTGGGGTCGAATACTAGGCTTGAACGCCCGAATGGACCGCCCTGGCCCTATCGGTGAATTCGCACCGGCAAGGTGGCATAGCCCTTGACGAAGGATGACGGGATCCGCTCTGGCTCACCCATGACCTCGATCCGGTTCCAGCGCTTGAGGATTTCTTCCCAGACGATCTTGAGCTGCATCTCGGCCAGGCGATTACCGACACAGCGGTGAATGCCAAAGCCGAAGGACAGGTGCTGCCGGGCGCGGGGGCGGTCGATAATGAACTTGTCTGCGTTCTCGATCACCTCATCGTCGCGGTTGCCTGAGACATACCACATGACGACCTTGTCGCCCTTCTTGATCAGCTTGCCGCCGAGCTCAACATCCTGGGTGGCATTGCGGCGCATATGGGCCAGAGGCGTCTGCCAGCGAATGATTTCCGAGACCATATTCGGGATCAGGCTGTGATCGGCACGTAGCTTGTCATATTCGCCCGGGTTTTCGTTCAGGGCCAAGACCCCGCCCGTGATTGAATTGCGGGTCGTGTCATTGCCGCCAACGATCAGCAGCAAGAGGTTACCCAAAAACTCCATCGTGCTCATATTACGCGTCGACTCGCCATGCGCCAGCATCGAGATCAGGTCATTGCCAGGCTCAGTCAGATTGACCCGCTCATTCCATAAGCCCATGAAATATTGCGCGCAGTCCATCAGCTGAGCACGGCGGTGCTCCTCGGAGACAAACAGGGGCGAGGCCGGACCGGCCGTGGTGATGTCTGACCAATAGGTTAGCTTGCGCCGATCTTCCCAGGGAAAGTCGAACAGGGTGGCGAGCATTTGGGTAGTCAGCTCGACCGAGACCTTATCGACCCAGTCAAAGGTCTCGCCGACCGGCAGCTCGTCAAATATCCGGTTCACGCGTTCGCGGATCGTGCTTTCCAGCATGGCCAGATTGCTGGGCGAAACGATGGGGCTAACCACCTTGCGCTGCAGATCGTGCTTGGGCGGGTCCATGGCGATGAACATGGGAAGCGGGAAGTCTTCCTTTGGATCGACAATAGTGATTGAGGGCTCGGACGAGAACAGGGCGTGATTGGTGTCAACGAACATGATGTCGTTATATTTGGTCACCGACCAATAGGGACCGAACTCGTGCTCCTTGCAGTAATGGACCGGGTCCTCTTTGCGCAGGCGTTCGAAATAGGGCCAAAACGTATTGGAGCGGAACAGCTCCGGGTCGGCGACATTAATGTCTTCCAGCGGCATGGACCAGGCGCGGGCCGCCGCTTCAGCCTTGATATCAATCGATCCGTCGCTCATCGGTGTGCTCCTGCTCGTCTCATCTAATCTAATCTAATCTAATCTAATCATTGTCCAGATTGCCGGGCTTGTCCAGAATAGATGACGCCCTAGTCACGCATTCGTTTTGCCCAAATTTGGCTAACTGATCGCTAGTCATAGGCCAAATCCATGACTAGCCTATGAAGACAAGAAAAGAGGGAAACCCAGACCATGACCCATCCCAGCGGCCTTGACCCCCAGCGGCTCGAACGCATCACGACCCATCTGATGCGCAACTATATTGAGCCGGGCAAGATTGCGGGCTGTCAGATCGCGGTGCGCCGCCGTGGGCACCTGGCCTATGCCAAAAGTCTTGGCCAGATGGATCTGGCGACCGGTCGGCCGCTCAAGGACGATACGATTTTCCGCATCTATTCCATGACCAAGCCGATCACCTCAATCGCCTTGATGAACCTTTATGAGCAAGGCCATTTCCAGCTGGATGATCCGGTCTCGCGCTTTGTGCCGTCCTGGGTCAACCAGGTCGCCTATGTCTCCGGCGAGGGCGAGGGCATGAAGACCGAGCCGCTCAATCGACCGGTCAGTATGCGCGACATGCTGCGCCATACCGGCGGCCTGACCTATGGCGGCGGCCTGCCGGGCGTTGGCATCCAGCATCCCGTCGATCACATTTATCGGGCCCTCAAGGTGCGCAGCATCGGCGGCTCTGACACCATGCAAAGCTTTATGGACAAGCTGTCTCAGGTGCCCATGGTCTATCAGCCGGGCGAGCGCTGGATGTATTCGCTCTCGACCGATGTCTGCGGCGCCCTGGTTGAGATTATTTCGGGCAAGCCCTTTGCCCAGGTTCTGCAGGAGATGATTTTTGATCCCCTCGGCATGGTCGATACCAGCTTCGATGTCCCCGCCAACAAACAATCCCGCTTTGCGGCCAATTATCAGCGCGGCGCGGACAAACGCCTCGAAGTGATCGATGAGCCAACCAAGAGCCCGTATTTGCAGCCGCCCGGCTTTTATTCGGGCGGCGGCGGCCTGGTCGGCACTGTGGCCGACTATATGCGGTTTTGCGAAATGCTGCGCCGGGGCGGCGAGCTAGACGGCGTGCGAATCATTGGCCCGCGCACCCTGGCCATGATGCATATGAACCATCTGCCCAATGGCGAGGACCTGACCACTTCGGCGATCGGGGCGTTTTCAGAGACCTCTAATGCCGGGGTTGGCTTTGGCCTGGGCTTTGCCTCGACCATGGATCAGGTCAAGGCCGGCGTCATGGGCGGCGGCGATTATTATTGGGGCGGCGCGGCCTCGACCATATTCTCGGTTGATCCGAAGGAAGACATGACCATGGTCTTTATGACCCAGCTCATGCCGTCCAACACCTTCAACTTCCGTGGCCAGATCAAGAGCATACTTTACGGCGCCATCGTGGACTAGTTAGGCCTAGATCCGTCCCTCAGAGACCATCCAGTCATAGCAGTCATTGACCATGGCCTGAAGCGGCACGGTCTGATAGCCGAGCTGAGCCTTGGCCTTGGCCGAACTGACCGTGATGGTGCCGCCCAGGCCCTCGGCCATTTCCGGGGTAAAATTGGGGGCCTTGCGGGTAAAATTGCTGACAAAATCGCCGATCTGGGCAACCACGCCGAGGAGCAGGGGCGAAATGGTCTTTGTCGATACGGGCTTGCCGATCAGGCGAGCAATCTCAGCGACCAGGTCCAGCATGGTGGCATCGGTGCCTGCCAGCATATAATTGCCACCATTTTCGCCGCGTTCAGCCGCCGCAATATGGGCCTTTACCACCTCGGTGACATGACCAAAGCTCAGGCTGGCGGGCGGTACGCCGGGCAGCTTGTCATCGCGCACCAGCAAAAACAGCCGCGACCAGGTGCCAATATCCCAGGGGCCAATAATGCCGCCTGGCTGCATGATCACCACTTCTAGCCCGCGCGCGGTGGCAGCCCTGGCAATCTCCTGGGCCTCATATTTGGTCTTTTCATAATTGACCCAGCTCTGCGCGGCCAGGCTGGGCGTCTCTTCCGTCACCGCACCCGATACCCCGCCATAGGCCGAAATGGATGAGGTAACGATCAGGCGGCGCACGCCCTTGGCAATCGCGGCCTCAACCACATTGTGCGTGCCCTCGACATTGTCTCGCGTCTGCTCCTCATTGCCCAGCCGCCACATATTGGTATTGCCAGCGACATGGAACACGGTGTCGGTCCCGGCAGGGATTGCCGCTGCCAGCGAGGCCGGGTCTGTAATCGCGCCAACCACCAAGTCCGCCTTGAACCGGCCAAGATAGGTCAGGTCCGAAGATGGCCTGTGCAGGGCCGTCACCGCCCAGCCTTGCTTGATCAATTCATCAATCAGGTTCAAGCCGACAAAGCCCGTACCGCCGGTTACAAATGCTGTCTTGGTCATGTCTGAAGGCTCCCTTTTTTGCGCCTTAGCATTAATCCCGATTTCCGCAGCCGTGGCCAGCCCGCGTATAGGTCTTGACGTTTGCGTCACTCTGGCAGAGTTTGCCAGGCTTCTCACCCGCCAGGACGCTAGACCCAGGACGCTAGACCATGAGCAAGACCACCAGCCGCGCCTATGACCTGATTATCTATGGGGCCACCGGCTTTACCGGGCGCCTGGTCACCGAGCATATGCTCGCGACCTATGGCGTCGGCGGCGATATTGCCTGGGCCATGGCCGGGCGCAATGCGGCCAAGCTTGATGAGGTGCGCCAACAGATCGGCGCGCCCGACGGTCTGCCGCTCATCCTGGCCGATGCCTCCGACCCAGACTCGCTGGCCGCCATGGCCAGCCAGGCCAAGGTGATCGTCACCACGGTTGGCCCCTATCAGCTCTATGGCGAGCCCCTGATCGCCGCCTGCGTCGCGGCCGGGACCGACTATGTCGATCTGTGCGGCGAACCGGCCTGGATGGCCCAGATGATTGCCGCCTATAGCGACAAGGCCAAGGCCTCTGGCGCGCGGATCGTGTTTTCCTGCGGCTTTGACTCTATCCCGTTTGATCTGGGGGTCTGGTTCTTACAACAGGCCGCCAAGACCCAATTTGGCGCCACCCTTCCCAAGGTGCGCGGCCGGGTGCGCAAGATGAAGGGCGCGTTTTCGGGCGGCACCGCAGCAAGCCTCTTGGCCACCGTTGAAGCCGCTGGCCGCGACCGCTCTGTCCTGGCCGCCATGGCCAATCCCTTTGCCATGGCCGAGGGCTTTAATGGCCCAGCCCAGCCTAATGGCGATATCGCCACCTATGACGAGGCGCTGGGTCAATGGGCTGGGCCCTTTGTCATGGCCGCGATCAATACCAAGGTTGTACACCGGACCAACAAGTTGCTGGGCCATGCCTATGGCCAGGACCTGACCTATGACGAAATGGTCCTGACCGGTCCTGGCAAGGCTGGTGAGAAAAAGGCCAGGGCCATGACCGGCCAAACCAAGATCCAAAATGCCTTGCTGGGCTTTGGCCCAACCCGGGCCCTCATCAAGCGCTTTGCCCTGCCCCAGCCGGGCCAGGGCCCGTCCAAGCATGAGCGCGAGACCGGCTTTTTCGATGTCCTGATAGCAGGCAGCAATGCTGCGGGCCAAAGCGTCAGCGTCGTTGTGACGGGGGACAAGGATCCTGGCTATGGCTCGACCTCGAAAATGATTGCCGAGAGCGCCCTGTGCCTTGCCCGCGATATCGATGCCAAGACCACTGGCGGCGGCATCTGGACCCCCGCCGCGGCCATGGGCCAGGCCTTGATCGAGCGCCTGCGCGCCAAGGCGGGTCTGACCTTTGAGGTCCAAAACAGCTAGGCCAATGACCACGCCGTTTTTTGATCTTAAAGGAACCCACAATCCCAATCGCTGGTATCTGCCCCTGTCGCCAGGCCTTTGCGTTGGGCCGCCGGGCAATGTGTTCATGTTTGGCGGTGTCGGCATGGCCAGTGCGCTCAGCGCCATGGAACGCACCTGTGAGCGCCCAGTCATCTGGGCCACGGCCCAGTACCTGTCCTATGCCAGGCCACCGTCAATTGTTGATCTGGATGTCTGGGTGCCCGCCCATGGCAAATACAATAGCCAGGCCCGCGTCATTGGCCATGTCGGTGACAAGGAGATCTTCACCGTCAATGCCGCCCTTGGCCAGCGCGATAGCGAGCTTTCGCATCAATGGGTCCAGGCGCCCGAGGTTCAACGCCCAGAAGACTGCCGCCTGGCCCAGCATTGGCGCAGCGAAAGCGACCACCTGCATAGCCGCATCGAGGTTCGCGTCGCCAAGGGCCGCTATGGGCCGGAGCGCAAAGAGGGTGGCCCCAGCGAGGATGGCCAGCTGATAATCTGGGTCAGGCCGATCGGCGATATCGCCATCGATTCCAGCTTTCTGGCGATAATTGCGGACTTTATTCCCAGCGGTATTGGCAATGCCCTGGGCCGGATGGCGGGTGGCAATAGTCTCGATAACACCATCCGCTATCGGCGCATTGTGCCGACCGACTGGGTCCTGTGTGATATCCGCGTCCAAGCCATTCATGGCGGCTTTGGCCAAGGCTCCATGGCCCTTTATGCGCAAAACGGCGAGCTGATGGCCACGGCCAGCCAGTCCCTGATCATCCGCATGCATGACGAGGTCAAGTGACAGGCAACCTGCGCTCGGTCCAGGCCCTGCGCGCCTTCGCCGCCTTAAGCGTTCTGGCCTTTCATATTGGCCAATGGATGCCCGCGCCAAAAGCGATTGGCTCGGCGGGGGTTGATCTCTTCTTTGTCATTAGCGGCTTTGTGCTCTGGCTGGCGGTGTCGCGGCGAGACCCTTCCCCTTTGACCTTCCTGCGCGATCGGGCGATCCGCATCCTGCCGCTCTATTGGCTCGCAACCGCCGTCGTGATCGGCCTGGTTCTAATCGATCCAGCCAATCTGCCGACCATCAAGCTGACCTTGTCGCACCTAGCTGCGTCCTTTGCCCTTATCCCGCATAATGATCCTAACGGCGATCCATTTCCGGTCCTACCGGTTGGCTGGAGCCTGACCTATGAGGTGGTGTTTTATGGCCTAGTGGCCGCAAGCTTGACAATGCCCAAGGCCCGCCGTCTTAGCGGGCTTACAATCGGCCTAATTCTAGTCTGGCTCCTGGGCTATGTCGTCTATCCATTAGGACCCTTATTCGCCAATCCGCTCATGCTCGAGTTTTTGGCGGGCGTCCTCATTGGCCAATTGTATCTAGGCCGAAGGCTGCCCAGTGCGGCGATCAGTCTGGTGCTTGGCCTGGTCGGGATTAGCATGTTCGTCCTGCAGGCCGGAGCGGTGCGTGATCCGGGCTATTGGCGCGCCCTGGCTTGG
>JBILKO010000118.1:0-7651 GCA_044376615.1 Caulobacteraceae bacterium | reverse complement strand
GCAAGACCTTGCGGCCCATCACCTGTTGCTGAAGCGCCAAAAGAGACGCTGCATCAAAACTAAGCGGCTGGGCGAGGGTTTTGAGGTTTAAAAGGCCTAAGACGGTCGCGCCCAGGCCAGCCAGCCTTGTTTGGCTATCGTGATCTTGTGCCAATACAAGATCAAAACTTTGCAGTAAGGCCTTGGCAGAATTAGAAAATCTTGCCCATCCCTCAGCGCTAGCCTGAGTCATGCGCGCCGAGACTAGGGCGAGTTTTGCCCCGCTGGCCTTTGCCGCCAAGATGGTGTTTGGCCATAGCTCGCCCTCCAGCCAGATGGCCAGGTCCGGTCGCCAGTGGCCGACAAAGGCCTCGGCGCCCTGGGGTGTATCGACGGGCGCATATTGGTGAAAGACGCCCTGTGGCAGGCGCTCGGCCAACAGCGCGGTCGCGGTGCGCGTGGTGCAGGTCACGAGGACTGTGACGTCCGGCCGCCGAGCGCGCAAGGCCTCGATCAGCGGGAGGCCCGATAGGCTTTCGCCAACGCTGACCGCATGAATCCAGACCAGCGGCCCATCTGGGCGATCCAGGCCGGCCCTGCCCAGGCGCTCGCCCAGGCGCTCAGGGTCCTCCTTGCCACGCTTGGCCCGGCTGTTCAGCTGCTGATGGATCAAGGGTTGGGCAAGGCCGGTTAAGGCGCGATAGAGGCCCAGCATAAGGGTCTTGGTCATTGCACCAATTGCTCGGCATGCTCGGTAACCGCGGTGAGGCGTAATGCCCAGTCGTCGTTCAAGGCGGCGAGATCACTTTGGTTGTCGGCATAGAGCGGCCCATCCCAGACCATGGCCCCCTTGGCAAAGGGCAGGGGTATAACGGCCGTGTCCCAGGTTTTAAGCCGGATGCAGGGTTTGCAGGCCAGGCCAACCATCATGACTGGCGCGCCACTGATCCTGGCCAGCATGGGTGTGCCATCGGCCATGACCAGGGCCGGGCCGCGCGGGCCATCCGGGGTAATGGCCATGGCCCCGCCCTGGCGGATCCATTTGGCCATGTCGCGAAAGGCCGCTTGACCGCCCTTGGCCTTGGCGGGGTCCGAGCGCTTTTGCGACGAGCCCCGCACGGCCGGAAAGCCCAATAGAGCCATGGCCTTGGCAATGAATTCTCCATCCGGTGACAAGGAGATAAGGGCCCGCATGTCCTGGCCATGGCCATGTGGCCAGCTGGCCGGGGACATCGAAATGCGCGCGTGCCAGAAACACAGAATGGCCCCGCTCTCCATCTTCCAAACGGACTCGACATCCGGCTGGTTCACCTTTTTCCAGCGGATCGTGGCTAGGGTAATCCGCAGATAGAGGGCGAATATATAGGCTAGAGAGAGCTGGACCGGACGCGAGCGAAACAGGGCCTTCATGCCGGTGTCTCCGCGCCTTGCGTGTCCAGATCTTGCGACTTGGCCAGCCGGGCATAGAGGCCGCCGGCGGCGATCAATTGGTCATGCTTACCGGTCTCGACCACCTTGCCCTGATCAATCACATAGATCCGGTCCGCGCCGCGCACCGTCGATAGGCGATGGGCGATCATAATGGTCGTGCGTCCGGCCATCAGCCGCTCTAATGCCTCTTGAACCTTGGCCTCGCTTTCGGTGTCGAGGGCGCTGGTGGCCTCATCGAGCAGGAGGATGGGGGCGTTTTTCAGAAAAGCCCGGGCAATGGCAATGCGCTGGCGCTGGCCACCCGACAGGCGCGCGCCGGCCTCGCCGACGGGGGTATCATAGGCCTTGGGCAGGGCCATGATGAAATCATGGGCCGCAGCCTGGCGCGCCGCCTCGGCAATCTCGTCCCGGCTGGCGCCTGGCCTTGCATAGGCAATATTGGCCCCGATCGTGTCATCGAACAGGAAGGGCTCTTGCGTGACCAGGGCGATCTGCTGGCGCAGGCTGGCCAGGGTGACGGTGCGCACATCGACCCCGTCTAGGCACAGCCGCCCGCCGCTGACATCATAAAAACGCGGGATCAGGTTCAGGATCGTACTCTTGCCGCCGCCAGACGGGCCAACTAAGGCAATCGTCTCGCCGCGATGGGCTTCTAGACTGACGCCTGACAGGACCGTAGCCTCGGGTCCATAGGCAAAGGAGACGTTTTCGAGGGTCAGGTTGGCTTTGGTCAGAGTGAGGGGCTTGGCACCTTCCGCATCGCGCACCTCGGCCTCAATATCGAGGGCGGCAAACAGGCTACGGGCCGCGGTCAGGCCTTCGGCCATGACGGTCTGCAAATTGGCGAGCTGGCGCAGGGATTGCGAGGCCATGGCCAGGGCACCCAAAAACGCAATAAACGCACCGACATTCATCTGGCCACTGACCGAGCGCCAACCGGCATAGGCCATGACGGCGGCCGTGATCAGGGTCATCAGGGCTTCGGTCGTGGGGGCGGCAGCCGCGCGGGCATTGGCGCCCTTGATAAGGTGGGACTGACGCCGTTCGACAACGGTGGCGACCCGGGCCTGTTCATAGGCCTCGCGATTCTCGATCTTGACGATCTTGACCCCGTCCAGGCTTTCCATGACGGCAGTCGAAAGGGCCGAGGTCTCGGCCATTGCCCCCTTGGCGGCCTTGGTGGTGCGCTTTGCAAACCGGCGCATCACCGCTACGGCCAGGGGCGCAACGACCAGAACGCCGAAAGACAGGCCCAGATCCTTATTCATCATGACGATAATCGCCCCGACCACAGTCAAGAGGTGCTGGGTATAATTGACGACGCCTGAGGTTGCGGCCTCGCGGATCAGACCGGCGTCATAAAGCACTGATGAGACATATTCGCCCGAATGGGCGGTGCGCAGGCGGGCCAGATCAGCGCGGATCAGCTTGCCAAACAGCTGGACCTGCACATCACCGACAATGCCATTGCCGATCCGGTTGACCAGGCTGGCCTGGGTGATCTGGGCAATCCCCCGCCCAAGCGCCAGGGCAGCTATGGTAAGGGGAATGGCGATCAAGGCGCCGGGCTTATGCTCAACCATCAATTGGTTGATCGCGGGGTCCAGGATCTGGATCAAAAGTGCGCTCAAGGCCGCAACAATCACCGCGCAGATGACGGACACGGTCAGGCCCTTCCAGCGCGGGGCCAGATAGGTCTTTAAAATGCGTCCAGCCAGGGCCTTATTGGTGACCAAGGGCGGCGATTGCGGACTTTGGATCGTCATAAGCGATGGGTTGACCGATGCGGCGGCGAAGTCAAGACGCGCCAAGGCTTCCGTTCTGACACAGATGGCCTTATCGAGGGGGTTCAACAAGGATTCCCCAACTTGTCAGGCTTTGATCTTTCCACACCTTCGGGCCGCCGCCGGGCCTATCTAGACTATTTTCTGGCCGATCACGCCTTTCTCCGGGTCGGGTTTCAAAATGCGCATTGGGTCAGTCCCGAGCTGGTCCGCACTAACCAGCCCTGGCCGTTTCAATTGGCCTGGTGGAAGAAGCAGGGCGTGCGCACCATCATTAATCTGCGCGGCGGATTTGATGCCAGTTTCCATGCCCTGGAAAAAGACGCCTGTGAGCGTCTAGGCCTCAACATGGTCGATTTTGTCATTACCTCGCGCGAGGTGCCAAGCCGCGAGCGGGTCCTGGGCGCGCGCGACCTTTTTGCCTCGGTCGAATATCCGGCGCTTATGCATTGTAAGTCCGGCGCCGACCGGGCCGGAATCATGAGTGTGTTCTATGCCCATTTCCGGCTGGGCCTGCCGATCCGCGAGGCGATGAAGGAACTGTCTTTGCGTTATTTGCACGTCAAACAGGGCAAGACCGGCGTTTTGGACTATGTCTTTGAGCGCTATCTGGCCGAGGGCGAGCCCATTGGCCAAAGCTTTATCGATTGGGTCATGAGTGAGGCCTATGATCCAGACGCGATCAAGGCTGATTTTCGTAGCCAATGGATTGGAACGCTTTTGACCGAAAAACTTCTGCGGCGCGAATAGGCAAAAACCCGGCGTGCTTTCCCCAAGGGCGCGCGTTGACACACAAGTTGCTAGGACTAAAAGTCCGAACAAGTTTTTGATTTGCTGAGGGACGAACGGATGAGCCAGGCTAAACCGGGTGCAGCCAAGCAGCGGCCATTATCGCCGCATCTTCAGGTCTGGCGTTGGCACATCACCATGGCCGGTTCGATTCTCAATCGCGCGACTGGCGTTGCGCTCTATGTCGGTGCCCTGATCCTAGCCGGATGGGCGATCAGCCTGGCCTCAAGCCAAGACGCCTATATCGCCTATATGGGCATGCTCGGCACACCGCTGGGTCGTCTGGTCATGTTTGGCCTGACCTTTTCGATCTTCTATCATTTGGCGGCGGGCATTCGGCACCTGTTTTGGGATGCGGGGGTCGGTTTTGATCCCAAGTTTTCCGACCTGACGGGCGCGGCCTGTATCGCCTTTGCCATTGTCGCTACCCTGGTGATCTGGGTGATGGCCTTTCTGACGGGAGCGCTCTAGATGTCCGATTTTCGCACCCCCTTGAGCCGTGCCCGCGGCCTTGGCTCAGCCAAGCACGGTGTCAGCACCTGGATTTTTGAGCGTGTCTCGTCCGTTGCCCTGGTGCCGCTGGTGCTGTGGGCCGTCTTCTCGGGCCTAAAGCTGGCCAGCGCCGATTATGAGTTGGCGCGGCTTTGGCTGCAGTCGCCCATCAATGCCGTCTTGACCCTGCTTTTGATCATTGTTGGCTTTTGGCACATGCATGTGGGTTTGCGGGTGATCATTGAGGACTATATCCATAAGCCGCTCAGCAAGGCGGCCTTGCTTTTGCTCAATATGTTTGTCTGCGGCCTGGGCGGGGCCCTGGCGGTGTTTTCGATTCTCAAGGTCGCCTTGAGTGCAAGCGGCCTTGCCGGCGGAGCCCTTTGACTATGTCTGATTATGCCTTCATCGATCACCAGTTCGACGTTGTTGTTGTCGGGGCTGGCGGCTCTGGCCTGCGCGCGGCCCTGGGCGCGGCACAAGGCGGCCTGAAAACGGCCTGCGTCTCCAAGGTCTTCCCGACCCGTTCGCATACGGTCGCGGCCCAGGGCGGTATCTCGGCCAGCCTTGGCAATATGGGCGAGGATGACTGGCGCTGGCACATGTATGACACCGTCAAGGGGTCAGACTGGCTAGGCGATCAGGACGCGATCGAGTATCTGTGCCGCAATGCGCCAGCCGCGGTTTATGAGCTGGAACACTGGGGCGTGCCTTTCTCGCGCACCGAGGATGGCAAGATCTATCAGCGCGCCTTTGGCGGCATGACCCGCAATAATGGTGAAGGCCCGGTTCAGCGGACCTGCGCCGCCGCCGACCGCACGGGACACGCCATGTTGCACACCATGTATGGTCAGGCCCTGTCCAAGGACGTCGAGTTCTTTATCGAGTATTTCGCCCTCGACCTGATCATGGAAGACGGCCGCTGCCGGGGCATTACCGCCTGGAAGCTGGATGACGGCACCCTGCACAGGTTCATGGCCCAGACCGTGGTCCTGGCCACTGGCGGCTATGGCCGCGCCTATTTCAGCGCCACCAGCGCCCATACCTGTACCGGCGATGGCAATGCCATGGTGCTGCGCGCGGGCCTGCCGCTGCAAGACATGGAATTTGTCCAATTCCACCCGACCGGGATTTATGGCGCCGGCTGCCTGATCACCGAAGGCGCACGCGGCGAAGGCGGTTATCTGACCAATTCCGAAGGCGAGCGCTTTATGGAGCGCTATGCCCCCTCGGCCAAGGATCTGGCCAGCCGTGACGTGGTCAGCCGTGCCATGACGATTGAGATCCGCGAGGGCCGCGGTGTGGGTCCCAATAAGGATCACATCTTCCTGCACCTGGATCACCTCGACCCCAAGGTCCTGCACCAGCGCCTGCCGGGCATTTCTGAGACGGCCAAGATCTTTGCTGGTGTCGATGTGACCAAGCAGCCGATCCCGGTCCTTCCCACCGTCCATTATAATATGGGCGGTATTCCAACCAATTATCACGGTGAGGTCCTGACCAAGGTTGGCGCTGATGCTGACAGTGTTGTGCCCGGTCTAATGGCTGTGGGCGAGGCGGCCTGCGTCTCCGTCCACGGGGCCAATCGCCTGGGTTCCAATTCTCTGATCGATCTGGTCGTGTTTGGCCGCGCCGTTGGCCTGCGCACCGTCGATACCCTAAAAGCCGGTGAGCGTCAGGCCGATCTAAAGCCCGGCGCCTGTGACAGTCATATTGAGCGCTTCGACCGGCTGCGGAATGCCTCGGGCAAGACCAAGACCGCGACCCTGCGTCTGGCCATGCAAAAGGCCATGCAGGAAGACGTGGCCGTGTTCCGCACTGGCGAGACCCTGCAAAGCGGTGTTGAGCGCATGGCCCAGGTCCATAAGGACATGGCCGATATCAGCGTTTCTGATCGCGGCCTGGTCTGGAATACGGACCTGCTCGAGACCCTGGAATTCGACAATCTGATCGGCCAGGCGATTGTCACGGTCAATAGCGCCGCCAATCGCCAGGAAAGCCGCGGTGCCCATGCGCGCGAAGACTTCTCGGACCGCGATGACAAGACCTGGATGAAGCACACCCTGGCCTGGTATGACGGCGCCAGCGGCAAGGTCAGCATCGATTACCGCCCGGTCCATACCTATACCATGTCCAACGAGATCGCCTATATCGCGCCAAAAGCGCGGGTGTATTGATCCGCTGTTTTTCGATTAAGGAAACCGCCTGATGGTCCAGCTGACGCTGCCGCAGAATTCTAAGATTGTTAAGGGCCGCCACCATCCTGCTCCGGAGGGCGCCAAACAGGTCAAGACCTTTAAGATCTATCGCTATGACCCCGAAGGCGGCGGCAATCCGCGTTGGGACACTTATGACGTCGCCGTTGATCAGTGCGGGCCTATGGTGCTCGATGCCCTGATCCATATCAAAAATACCATGGACCCGACCCTGGCCTTCCGCCGCTCTTGCCGCGAGGGCGTTTGTGGGTCCTGTGCCATGAATATTGGCGGGCGCAATACGCTGGCCTGTACCAGTGGTTGGGCCGATGTGGTGGGCAGGGATGTCCAGATCTCGCCCCTGCCAAGCCAGCCGGTGATTAAGGACCTGGTGCCGGATCTGACGCTGTTTTTTGCGCAATATGCCTCAATTGAGCCCTGGCTAAAGACCAAGACGCCCGAGCCGCAAAAGGAATGGGTCCAGTCGCCGCAGGACCGCGAAAAGATTGACGGGCTTTATGAGTGTATTCTCTGCGCCTGCTGCTCGACGTCTTGCCCAAGCTATTGGTGGAATGGGGAGAAGTATCTGGGCCCGGCAACCCTGCTGCATGCTTATCGCTGGCTGATCGATAGCCGCGATGAGGCCACGGGCGAGCGCCTGGATGATCTGGAAGATCCGTTCAAGCTCTATCGTTGCCACACGATCATGAATTGCGCCCAGGTCTGCCCTAAGGGTCTGAACCCAGCCAAGGCGATTGCCGAAATTAAAATGATGCTGGTTGAGCGGGTGGTCTGACCACCCGCCCTTAGCGCCGCTTTTAGAGTACGCCCAGCATTTCGGCGACCAGTGGATGGCGGACAATGTCCACATCCGACAGCCGCACGACCGCAATATTGTCCAAAGCCTCAAACCGGTTCGCGACCTCGGCCAGGCCAGATACTCCCGGCAAGAGGTCGGACTGGTTCGGATCGCCCGTGACG
>JBILKO010000117.1:0-7694 GCA_044376615.1 Caulobacteraceae bacterium | reverse complement strand
CGCTGGTCCAACCAGGCCTATGATAGCCTGAAGCCTTAAGCCTTAGGATTGCGTTCCTGCCAGCGGGCCAGGGCTTGTTTTGGCCCGGCAAAGGCTTCTTGATGGACTGGATCCCAATAGCGCAGGGCCTCTAGCGGGATCTTGGCCCCACTGACGGCGCAAAACACAAACGCTCCAGCCTTCAGCACCGCAAATTCGCCGTCGCCATAATGCAGTACGGCGGGTTCATTGGGCTTGGAGGCCGAACTGCGATCAAAAGCGTTCATATAGTTCTTATAATCCTTTAGCGCGCCAAGGTCTAGAACAGGCTGCCCTGATCGGTAGAGGATGTCTTGCGGGCTGCAGGCTTGGCTGGCGGCGGCGTGCCATCGGTCACGACAGCGCTGCGTTCCTGCTGGCCGGCAAAGACCAGCTGGATCGGTTCGCCATTGGCCAGATCGCTGGCCTGGCGCGCTAGGCTGCCATTGGCCTTGCGAACCCTTGCAAAGCCTCTATCCAAAGGCCGGTCGGGATCGAGCGACAGGCGAAGCTTGTCCAGCCCGGTCAGGCGCTCGCTGGCCAGTGCCATGCGCCGGTCCATGGCACTGTTTAGTCTTAGCCCTAATTCGGGCAGGCGCGCGCGCACGGTGGCCTGATCCGCCGTGCGGCCAATGGCGAGGCCTAGCCTTTGCGACAGGTCCGTTAGGCGCTCGGCCTTGACCTGACCGGGGCGCTCCAACAGGGCCGGGGTTAGGCGTCCGGCAATGGCCATAAAGGCGCGGTCATGGGTATTGGTATTACGCTCGAGCCCAGAATTCAGCCGTCCCGCCGCCCCATCAAATCTTTGACTGGCCAGGGCGAGCAGGTCAGAGGGTCTTGGCAGACCGCGCGCGGCGGCGGCTAGAAGGCTGCGCCGCTCATCGAGCATGCGACCGCCGGACCGGGTCAGACGCTTGTCGAGATCGAGTATCCCGGCCCGCAGCTCGGCCAAGACTGGGCTGGCAATTTCGGCGGCGGCTGTCGGGGTCGGAGCGCGGCGGTCGGAGACATAATCGATCAAGGTGGTGTCGGTCTCGTGACCCACAGCTGAGATCAAGGGAATGGCGCTAGCGGCGACGGCCCTGGCCAAGGCCTCGTCATTAAAGGCCCAGAGATCCTCGACCGAGCCGCCGCCGCGCGCGACGATCAGCACATCGGGGCGCGGTACATCGCCGCCAGGCGTCAGGGCATTAAAGCCCTCGATTGCCGCAATCACCTGTGGCGCGGCCTGATCGCCCTGAACCACAACGGACCAGACCAGGACATGGCAGGGCCAGCGCTCGCGGATGCGGTGCAGGATGTCGCGGATCACGGCGCCGGTCGGGCTGGTAATCACCCCGATCACGGCGGGCATGGTTGGCAGGGGCCGCTTTCGACTGGCCTCAAACAGACCTTCGATCTGGAGCCTGGCCTTGAGCCGCTCAAGCTGGGCCAAAAGCGCGCCAATCCCGGCGGGCTCTAGGCTCTCGATCACGATCTGATATTTGGACGAGGCGGGGAAGGTGGTGATCTTGCCGGTGGCGATCACCTCCAGGCCCTGCTCCGGCTGACAGGCCAGGCCGCGCACCACGCCCTTCCAGATGACGCCATCAATCGCAGCCTTATCGTCTTTCAGCGTCAGATAGACATGGCCCGAGCTATGGCGCGTAACCTTGGACACCTCGCCGCGCAGGCGCACATGGCCATAGGCATCTTCCAGCGTTCGCTTGAGGGCAAAGGCCAGTTCCGAAACCGAAAAGGCGCTGGCATTGGTGGCAGACTCGTCCATGCCCCGACTATAGCGGCCAAGCCAAGCCCCTGGCAAAGGCTAGCTGGCGGCGTGGGTCTTGACCCGGCGGCTAGCCCGCGTCACAGGCTAGGCCATGAATATATTACTGATCGGTTCGGGCGGCCGTGAACACGCCCTGGCCTGGAAGATTGCCGCCTCGCCCCTGACGAAGCGCCTGGTCGCCGCGCCGGGCAATCCCGGCATGGCCGGGCTATGCGAGACCCGGCCAATCAAGGCGACGGATGTCGAGGCCCTGGTGGCCCTGGCCTACGATATGGCGGCGGATCTGGTCGTGGTCGGTCCTGAATCAGCATTGGAAAAGGGTCTGGCCGACCGGCTCGCGGCCCTGGACATTCCCTGTTTTGGCCCGACTGAGGCCGCCGCCCAGCTGGAAACCTCCAAGGCGTTTACCAAGGATTTCACCCAGCGCCACGCCATCCCGACCGCCGCTTACGGGGTGTTTGAGGACGCGGGCCTGGCCAAGGCGTTTTTACGCGGCTTTACAGCCCCTTATGTGATCAAGGCCGATGGGCTGGCGGCGGGCAAGGGCGTGGTGATTGCGCAAGGTCTTGCTGAGGCTGAGGGCGCCATTGACGACATGCTGGGCGGCCGGTTTGGTCAGGCCGGGGCTAGGGTCGTGATCGAGGAGTTTATGACCGGCGAGGAGGCCTCCCTCTTTGCTCTCTCGGATGGCAAGACGGCCATGCTGTTTGGCGCCGCTCAAGACCATAAACGCGCCTTTGATGGCGATAAGGGCCCCAATACGGGCGGCATGGGGGCCTATTCCCCTGCGCCGGTCCTGACGCCAAACCTCTTGTCCCAGGCCGAGCAGCAAATGATCTTGCCCACAGTTGCCGGCATGGCGGCGGAGGGCTTGCCCTACCGCGGCGTGCTTTATGCGGGTCTAATGCTGACGCCGACGGGGCCAAGGCTGGTTGAGTACAATGCCCGGTTTGGCGATCCAGAATGCCAGGTCCTGATGCTGCGTCTGAAAAGCGACCTGGTGCCCTATTTGCTGGCCGCTGCGACCGGGACCCTGGGCCAGATGGCTCAGCCGCAATGGCATGACGGGGTTGCGATCTGCGTTGTCCTGGCGGCAAACGGCTATCCCGATGCGCCCAAGATCGGTTCAGTCATTCGCGGGCTTGATCAGGATTTTGGCCCGGATGTGATGATTTTCCATGCGGGGACCGAGCGAGCCGATAATGGCGATATCCTCGCCAGCGGCGGGCGGGTGATCAATGTCTGCGCCCGGGGGAAGGACCTGGCCGCGGCACGGGCGCTAGCCTATGACGCCATTGCCAAGATTGATTGGCCAGAAGGCTTTCACCGCACCGATATTGGCTGGCGCGCCTTATAGGCCAAGCTTGGCCTTGCTCCACCGGCTTTGATGGTTAAACTCATTCCAAACAAGTGTTTGGGAGACACACCATGGCTGAAGCCGTCCAGGATGCACAAGACACCTTTTCCGGCACTAAGGAGGTCGAGGAGCGGCATCGCATTGACGAGGCCAGCCTGGCGGTCTGGATGGCGGCCAATGTCGAGGGCTATGAGGGTCCGCTGGAGCTGCGCCAGTTCAAGGGCGGTCAGTCTAACCCAACCTATCAGGTGGTCACGCCCGGCACGACCTATGTCCTGCGCCGCAAGCCGCCTGGAAAGCTTTTGCCATCGGCCCATGCCGTGGACCGCGAGTTCAAGGTCATTGCCGCCCTGAATAAGACCGGTTTTCCCGTGGCCAAGGCCTATGCGCTGTGTACGGACGAAGGTGTCATCGGCACCATGTTCTATACAATGGGCATGGTTGAGGGCCGCATCCTGTGGGACGGTCGCCTAGAAGGCCATACCCCGACCCAGCGCGGCGAGATCTATGCCGCCCAGATCAAGACCTTGGCGGAGCTGCACAATACCGATTATGCCGCCATTGGCCTGTCTGATTTTGGCAAGCCAGGCAATTATTTCTCCCGCCAGATCGATCGCTGGAGCAAGCAATATAAGGCCTCTGAGACGGTCAATCTAGATACGGTCAATCGGCTGATGGAATGGCTGCCCCAGACCACGCCGGTCGATGATGTGACCTCGATCGTGCATGGCGATTATCGCCTCGACAATATGATCCTGCACCCGACGGAAAATCGCGTGACGGCGGTTCTGGACTGGGAATTGTCGACCCTGGGCAATCCCATGGCCGATTTCACCTATTTCCTCATGCAATGGGTGATGCCTTCGGATCAGCGCGGCGGCCTGGCGGGCATGGATTTGAAGCGCGCTGGCATTCCGACCATTGAAGAGGCGGTGGCTCAATACTGTGCCCTCACCGGCCGGTCGGGTGTGCCAGAGCTGGACTGGTATTTTGCCTATAACCTGTTCCGCCTCGCCGCGATCTGCCAAGGCATTGTCGGCCGGGTGCGCGATGGCACGGCGGCCTCGCCCTATGCCGTGGCCATGTCCGAGCGCGTGCCAGTCTTGGCCGACACGGCCTGGAAATTTGCCAAAAAAGCGGGCGCCTAGTCCGGGTCCGGAAGGTTTAGGCGCCTGGCCACTTCCTCGCCAAGCGCGAGAGAGCTGGTTAGGCCAGGGCTTTCAATGCCGAACATGGCGATCAGGCCTTCGATGCCGTGATCGGCCTGCGTATCGAGGCGAAAATCAGGCTGGGCCTCGCCTGGTCCATGGATCTTGGGCCTTATGCCAGCATAGTCCGGCGTTAGGCTGCCATCAGGCAGGCTGGGCCAGAATCTGCGAATATAGTCATAAAAGCCCTGCGCCCGACCCGGATCGACCGAATAATCCTCGGTCTCGACATAGGCGAGATCCGGTCCAAACACGGCCTGGCCCCCGAGATCGCGGCGATAATGCACGCCAAGCGCCCCCGGGATCGGCGGCGGATAGACCAGGCGCTGGAACGGGGCCTTGCGCCCTGACAAGACGAAATAGACGCCCTTGCCGTAATGCAGCTTGGGGATCTGTCCGGGATCAAAACCGTCAATGCGCGCCGCCGCGTCCTGGGCGCCGAGACCCGCGCAGGTGATCAGATAACGGCAGGTCAAGTCGCCCGGCTCGGCCCCGCCGGTCAGGACCCGAAAGCCACCGCCAGCCAGGGGCTCGGCCCGTTCAAAAGGCGTGGCGACCACGACCGCGCCGCCCGCGGCCTCAATCTCGCCCTGCAGGGCCAGCATATAGCCGTGGCTGTCAAACACCCCGCTCTGCGGCGATTCCAGGCCCATGACGGCCTTAAGCTCAGGCTCCATGGCGTGCACTTCGGCGGCGCTTAGGACTCGCATGCCCTCGACATCATTGGTCTGGGCCTGGGCCATAATCGCTTCTAGCCGTTCAATCTCAGAGTCCTGGGTTGCGACCACCAGCTTGCCGCAGCGGTCATAGGCGACATTATGGGCGTCTAGAAACGGATAGAGCCGCCGCCGTCCCTCGACGCAAAGCTTGGCCTTGAGCGAGCCGGTGGGGTAATAGAGCCCAGCGTGAACGACCTCGGAGTTGCGGGCAGACACGCCCTGACCAATAGCCTTTTCTTTCTCGACCACCACGACCGATAGGCCGCGCCGCGATAGGGCATAGCCAGACGCCAGGCCCACAGCCCCAGCCCCAATAACAATCGCATCTAGGTCAAATTCGCTCATAATCTGCTTGTATCAGAGCCCGCGCCTTGCGGGCATGCGTTTTGCGCATGAGGGTTTGCGGCGGTGCATGGGGCCTTCTCATGGTCACTCAACGCCCCCGAAAGCGTTTGAGGATCACGGTTTCAGCCGTCTGAAGGGCCGCATTCAGACCGGCGCCCATGATCGACAAGACAATGACAGCGGCAAAGGTCTTGGCCGTTTGCAGACGGTTGCTAGATTCCAGGATGCGCCAGGCCAGGCCCTGAGACCCGCCCGATCCGGCCACAAACTCCGCGACCACGGCCCCGATCACGGCCAGGCCGCCCGCAACCTTGTGGCCCTCAAGCATATAGGGGATGGCCGACGGTAGGCGCAGCCGCGACAGTTTTTGCCAGCGGCTGGCCCCGTAAAGGTCAAATAGGCGCTCAAGATCAGGGTCGGTGGCCTTTAGCCCGGTTAAGGCCCCCGAAAAGATCGGGAAAAAGGCGACAATGACCGCCAGGGCAATGATGGCGCGGTCAGCATGGGCAAGGCCTGCCCAGATCACCACCTGGGGCGCTATGGCCACGACCGGCGTGACCTGCAAGGCGACGGCCAAGGGCCTGACCGCCTTTTCCAGCAGACGGTTTGTCGCGATGATCATGGCTAGACTGGAGGCCAAGAGGCTAGCGGCCACAAGCGCCAGCAGGGCGGTGGTTAGGGTGTTCCAGGCAGAGCCGAGCAGGAGTGGCCGATTCTCGACCATGGCCGCGACCACGGCCGAGGGCGGCGGCAGGAAATAGGCCGGCACGCCGGTCAGGCGGCAGGCGGCCTCCCAGATCGCGAGTAAGATCGCGATCAGGGCCAGGGGCGCGGCGGTATCGAGGACGCGGTTCATGCGGCCGCCCCCATGGCCGACGACAAGTTGCGCGATATGGCCTCAGCGGCGAGGCGGAAGGCTTCGGTCGTGCGAAAGCCCGCGGGCCTGGGCAAGGGCGCGTCAATTACGGTCTGGCCCGCCAGGCGGCCTGGGCCAGGGCTCATGACCATTATGCGCTGGGCAATATAGGCCGCCTCCTCGACATTGTGGGTGACAAAGACCACGGCGGGCCGGGTCTGGTCCCAGAGCCGGTGGACATCATCGGCCAGGCTGCGGCGGGTAATCTCGTCCAGGGCGGCGAAGGGCTCATCGAGCAGGAGTAGGCGCGGGCGGGTGACGAGGGCGCGGGCGAGCGAGACCCGCATGGCCATACCGCCCGAAAGCTGGGCAGGCTTAACCCTGGCCGAACCCGCTAGGCCGACCTGTTCGAGCGCAGCCAGCGCTTTTGGTTCAGCGGCTTTGCGATCCATGCCCGCGAGCTCTAGGGGCAGGGCAACATTGCTCAGCGCATCGGCCCAGGGCATGAGGGTCGGGGCTTGAAACACAACCGAGGTCTCGCCCCGCCCAGCCGTTCGGGTGACGCTGCCCCGGGTTGGGTCTTCAAGGCCCGCCAGCAGCCTCAGCGCGGTGCTCTTGCCACAGCCCGAGGGGCCGACCAGGGCGACAATCTCGCCGGGGGCTAGGTCCAGATCAAATGGGCCAAGGGCCTGGCGACTGGCACCATAGACCACCTCAACCGCCGCTAAGCTGGCGACAGAGGTCATGGGGCCTTGGGGCTCACAAATTGCAGGTCATAGGCCTTGCGCACATCCAGGTCCTTGGCAAATACGCCCTGGCTAGACGCGATCTTGAAGAAGTCGACCCAGCGGGCATCGGTCATCATGCCTATGCCGCCGGTCTTGGCATCGCCGGCCTCAACCAGGCCATAGGCCTTCATCTTGGCGCGGGCCTGATCGAGCAGGGCCTGGGTCATTTCGGGATTGTCTTTCAAGATCAAGGCATCGCCCGGCCTTGGGTCACCGTTTAGATAGGACGCCCAGCCCGCCGCCGAGGCCTCGATAAAGGCCTTAACCGCCTTGGGGTCCTTGGCAATCAGGCTGTCGGGGGCCAGGACCATGGCCGCATAGCCAGGATAGCCCTCATCGGCGAGCAGGAAGACCGAGGGCTTAAACCCGCCCTCCTTCTCAATCGTATAGGGCTCGCTCGTCACATAGCCCTGCTGGATCGCCTTGGGATCGGCCAGGAAGGGGGCGGCGCTGTAATTATATTTGCGCACCTGATCGTCGGTGAAACCGTATTTGGACTTTAGCCAGACCCAAAATGCGGTGACCGAGGCATCAGCCAAGAGGATGGGACGACCCTTCATATCGGCCAGGCTTTTGATGCCTTGATCGGGGTGAGCGATCAGGACCTGGGGGTCTTTTTGCATAAAGGCGGC
>JBILKO010000005.1:0-56734 GCA_044376615.1 Caulobacteraceae bacterium | reverse complement strand
GCCGTCTTTAGGGCAAGTTTTTCCGCCTTGGTCTGACCAAACCGGACACGGTTTTGTTTGGCCATTGCTTTGGACGCAAGCTTGGCGGCGGCTTTGCGCGCCTGGTTTAGATTGATTAGGTCAGCCATGGATAAGCCCAATCCTTAACCGGGTGAGATCATGGTTTCGGGCCGGACAACGGCGTCAAACTCAGCGTCTGTGACATAACCGCCGCCGACGGCTTCTTCGCGCAAGGTTGTGCCGTTCTTATGCGCGGTCTTGGCGATCTTAGCCGCATTGTCATAGCCGATCTTGGGCGCCAGCGCAGTGACCAGCATAAGCGAGCGTTCCAGCGCAGCCTGGATATTGTCGCGCCGCGCCTCGATTCCGACCACGCAGTTATCAGTGAAGGAAACGGCGGCGTCGGCCATCAGCCGCACGGACTGCAGGAAATTATAAGCCATCACCGGGTTGAACACATTCAGCTCAAAATGGCCCTGGCTGCCGGCCACGGTCATGGTGGTCTGGTTGCCGAACACTTGGGCACAGACCATGGTCAGGGCCTCACACTGGGTCGGATTGACCTTTCCCGGCATGATTGAGGAGCCAGGCTCGTTTTCCGGCAGGGACAGCTCGCCAAGGCCCGAGCGCGGACCTGAGCCAAGGAAGCGGATATCATTGGCGATCTTGAACAAGGCTGCGGCTGCCGAATTGATCGCGCCATGCCCAAAGACCAGGGCATCGTGCGCCGCCAGAGCCTCGAACTTATTGGGGGCAGAGGTGAAGGGCAGGCCGGTAATGGCAGCGATCCGCTCAGCAACCTTTTCGGCAAACCCGACTGGGGCGTTTAGGCCCGTGCCCACCGCGGTGCCGCCTTGGGCCAGTTCCAAGATACCCGGCAGGGTCATTTCGATCCGGGCAATGGCATTGGCGACCTGCTGGGCATAGCCGGAAAACTCTTGGCCCAGAGTCAGGGGCGTCGCGTCCTGGGTATGGGTGCGGCCGATCTTGATAATATCTTTAAATTCGTTCTGCTTGGCGACCAGGGCCTTGTGCAGGTGCTTAAGCGCCGGGATTAGGTCGTGAACGACTTGTTCCGCTGCGGCAATGTGCATGGCCGTGGGATAAGTGTCATTGGACGACTGGCTCATATTGACATGGTCATTGGGATGAACCGGCTTTTTTGAGCCCATTTCCCCGCCGAGCATTTCAATCGCGCGGTTCGAGATCACCTCATTGGCATTCATATTGGACTGGGTGCCCGAGCCGGTTTGCCAGACCACCAAGGGGAAATGGTCATTGAGCTTGCCGTCAATCACTTCTTGCGCGGCGCTGACAATGGTGGCTGAGAGTTTGGGGTCTAGGCGGCCTAGCGCCGTGTTGGCTTCGGCCGCAGCGCGTTTGACAATGCCAAGGGCTCGGACGACCGGAAGGGGCTGACGCTCCCAGCCAATCTTGAAATTGCCAATCGACCGCTGCGACTGCGCACCCCAATAGCGGCTGGCATTGACCTCGATGGGACCAAATGTATCGGTTTCAGTGCGCGTTGCGGTCATGGGATCGGTCCTTGGGCAGGGCGAGATTTTAAGATGCCGATGGGTTTATCGCTCTGAAAGGTTTCTGCAAAGTCACCAATGCAGTCTGGGCATGCGGCCGATGGACAGCTATTACCCGTTCATGACAGAGACCTGGATCGGCAAGGGCAAGGTGAGGGCGCGCGAAACTGCTGCTGGCCTCGATATCCGAATTGAGGGCCTAACAACCCAGGCTAAATATTATAAGCCCTTGGTTCACGAGTTTTTCCGCAAGGAATGGCGCGGTAGCCGCCCAAGCTGGGGCGAATTCGAGGTTGAGATCGGCATGGACTATGTCGGCGAACCGCCCTGGATGGACCTCGACAACCTGGCCAAGGCCCTGCTCGATGCGATCAAGGGCTATGCCTTCCACGATGATGCCCAGGTTGCCCGCCTGATTGTCGAGCGTCAGGCCGGCGAACGTGAAGGCATTCGCATTCAGGTAAAGCGGCGCGGCGATTTGCCTGCCGCACCGGGCTTGCGCTAGGCATTCCAAGGCTCAAGCCCGCCGCGCAAGGCGAGCAATAGGCCAAAGCCAGTAAAGATCGCCACTGTGAGCGTAAATCTGAGCTTTCGCATTGTATTCCAGCTATCCAGGCGCCGGCCGCCTGCCCAGACCATCGGGCTGAGTCCTAAGGTCACCAGGGTTAGTACCGTAGCAAGAAGCGCGCTAGACGAGGCCAAGGTCATGGTCAGGTTGGGCCAATCGAAAAAGACCTTGGTGACATCCATGGCCGTTATGCCCCACATGCCGAATAAGGCGATTGACGCGATCCAAAGGCCGGCGGCCGAGGCCTGAACCAGGTGCGCGGTCCGCTGTGGCTTGGTTTGTCTATAGTCGGGCCGACGGCCGCTAAACTGGCCAATAAATAAGAACAAAGCGGCTAAGACCGTCAGGCCAGCCATAGCGGCAAAGGCTAGATTGCCTTGCCACCAGTTGATCCGCTCAAAGGCCTGTGTCCCCATTGGGTCATAGAAGCGGACGGCCCGCTTGCCCTCGATGTCAAATCGGATTATTTCGGGGCTACCCAGGCGGCTAAACCAATTGGGTTTGTCGCTTAACTTATAGACCTTGAGCGGGCCGCCGGACTGCAGCAAGAGCTGACCATCGGCCGTTACCCGGACCTCGACTTCGCCGAAGATCGAATCCACCAGCTTATGAAGGCCTGAATAGGCCCGGCGTGTTGTGCGATAGGCCCCATCGTATACTGCGCCTTGACCTATGAGCGCCTTGGAGCCGCTGAAGTCGTCCAGATTGGGCTTTACATAGAATTGACCGACAATCTGACCCGGCAGGGCCCTGACCATGTCCTGGCCGGTGCCCGTATTCGTAGCAACAAAAACGCCGAGGCCCAATTGCGGCACGGTCACCATATTGGACATAAACATCAAGGTCGCGCCGGCATGGCCTTGGCCTCGAAAACCGCCAGGCAAGGCATAGTCCATAAATCCATGGTTCCAGCCGTTTTGGCTTAAGGCTGGGCGAACTAGGGGTGTGCGAAAGGCATTGGCGGTAGCTGGGCCATAAAGGCTGACGCCGTCGAGATTGCCGCCGTTTAGGATCATCTGCATATAGCGGCCCATGTCCGATGCGGTCGCACTACCAGACCCAGCCGGGCCAATGTGGCTGACATGCTCGAAGGGCCGGGTTTCAAAGGCTGCACCATTCCATACAAAGCCTTGAGAAAGATTTTGCGCCAAGCTTGCCCGCATGGGTGCAGGCAGACCCTCGGTCTTTGGATAGGGTTCGCGCAGGGTTAGGTGGCTTAGGCCAAGCTTGCCGGTGATCTGGCGCTCAACATATTGCTCAAAGGTCTGGCCCGTCAGATGGGCGACAATCTCACCAGCCAAGGCGGCGCCGTAATTGGAATAGGTTGGAAATTGCCCTGCCTCGCGCACCCGTTCGGGCCGCTCTTGCCGCAAATAGGTGGCCAAGGCCCGGATGCGGCTCGGGTCCTGCTCGAACAATTGCCCAAGCGCCCGGTCTTCAAACCCGGTCTCATGGGCCATGAGGTCACGCACAAGGATAGGCCTAGAAAACCCCTTGTCGGGAATCTGTAGATCTTCGGGCAGGTAGGTATTAATCGGTGCGTCCAGCCGCACCTTACCCGCCTCGACCTGTTGCATGAGGGCAATCCACGTCAGGGTCTTGGATATGGAGGCGAGCCGAAACAGGGTCTGGTCAGGGTTTACGGCACGCGCAGGATTGAGCTGGGCTAGGCCATAGCCCTTCTTCATGACTATTTGCCCGTTCTGCACGACAATGACGACAGCCCCGGCAATGTGATTGGCCTGCATGGCGTTGCGAACATAACCATCGACAAAGTTCTGAAGCGCGAAGGGCGGAAGGCCTTGGTTCGGGGTTAGCATCGCCCCGATTTGAGCAGGCGCTGCTGGGACCAAAGCTAGACCCAAAGACGGTAGGGCAGCATTTTGCGCGGCCAGCGGTAGCCTTGCTTTGCTATAGGCCCCATAGCGGTTGGGATAGGAGCGCTTTTTACTTGAAGCAGGCGGCGCTGGGGCCGTCTCGGTTGGCGCATCAAGCTCAGAGGCGATCGGAACGGGGCCGCGGCTGGGGCCATAGGGCTGGGCTAAGGCACCAACCGGGCAAATGGCCAAAAGGACGGCCAAGACCTTAGCCCAAACCGATCTGGTCAACCCAGCCATGCACTTGCCCCCTCTCGGCAAAAGGTCTTGCCTCGATGCAAGTGACACCTCGACCTCTCGCATCGGTAATAGTCCAAAACAGGATTCGATTGCAGCTCTAATTGTGATCTTTAATAGTCCAGACAAGGCCTATCTCTGGGCCGTTTGCGGCGATCGTCGATCGAGTTGCAACAAGGCCAAGACTGGGCGCAGTTGTGGGCCAATATAGACTTGCGGTTCAGAGGCAGGACTTACGCCGGTGATCTGTTCGCGCACCGCAATACAAGTTTGGACCTGGCTAGCCAGTCGGACAAAATCTTGCGCCTCACCCATCTGCGACAAAACGCAATTGTCGAAATAGGTATAGACGTCGGTCTCGCCGCAGCCAAACGAAGCGCGATCCCCACGTGCGGCCGTTATGATCATGCGATTGGGCCTAATGAGCGGCTCTACAAAAACGCCTGAAAAACATGCGCTAACTATTGCGATAGTCGGTTTCTGGCCGCAGGTCCGATCGAGCAGGCCCGCCAACATAGCCGGGGTGAGCATGCGGTTTCCAAATACAATGCCTGCAGGATTTCCGTGTGATGTCAGATATATAAGGCAGCCTTCTGAGCCGCCGTACTGGGCCTGGCTAAGTGTATCCGACACGCCCTTCAACTCGGTCGAAAAGACCCGCGCCGCCGCGTAGCGCTCAGGGCGCACCGAAAACTCCGTCACGTTCGATGCTTGGAAACCGGCTTTAACTAATGACTTTGCGATGTCGCGGCGGGCATTATCAAACACTTCTGACGGGGCGCCGCTATGCGCATGCCAATCACCAGCAATGACCAGGGCTTTCCAGTCTGCAAAGTCGCTCTTGCGCGGGGCTTGGGCAAGAGCGGGCCTGTGGATCAATATCGCGGCTATCAAAACACATGCCAAAAGGCCAAGTCCCTGCCGTGAAATCGTCCTCATAGCCTCGTCCCCTCAGGCTTTGAATTTTCCAAACGGCGTTGGAATTGCGGTCGCCGTCGCCTTGGCCAATAGCCGGTTATCGGAGTCGTAAAGCTCGCCCTCGGTAAAGGCGATGGTTCGGCCATATTTCACGACCCGGCCAATCCCCCGCAAGGTGCCAGGCAAGGCTGGCCGCATAAAGCTGGTCTTCATTTCTAAGGTCGGCAGGACGCACGTCATATCGGACGCCACCATGCCCGCCACAGACATGCATTCGTCGAGCATGGCACATAGATAGCCGCCTTGAATCTGGCGCATTGGATTGCAAAAGTCGCCCTTGGCATCGAACTGCACCTCGACCTGCATGGCCGGGCGATCCACGGCTACCATCTTGAAGCCTAAGAGCGCCGATCCCGGCGGCGGGTTCTTGCTGTTTTGGAAGCGCGTCAGGATCTGATCATTGGTCAGTTGTATCGGTTGGTCAGAGGCAACATCACTCATGGTCTATTTCTTTCGAAACTGGTCGAGCGAGACAATCTTGGGGCCGTCATCCTTGGGCGGCAAGGGGGGCTCGGGTTCCGGCTCAGGCACAGTGGTCGGCACGCCCTCGACCTCAAATTGCAGCATGAATTGGACGCTGGGGTCGAAAAAGCGGGTAACCGCAGAATAGGGGACTATGAGTCGCTTAGGCTGGCCACCAAAGCTAAGTGTAATCCCAAAGCCTGACTCGCTGGTGCTAAGGTCCCAAAACTGGTGCTGCAAGACAATCGTCATTTCATCAGGAAACTTGGCGATGATGTCCGCAGGGCAGTTTGCGCCAGGGGCTTGAGTCTTGAAGGTAATATAGAAATGATGCTCGCCGGGCAGGCCATTGGGCGACCCGGCTCGCTCAATCCCAGCCCGAATAACCCCGCGCAAAGCATTTTGAACAAGCTGCTCATAATGCATATCGTCTTGGGGTGGTTTTTCCTTCGCCATCCGTCAGTTTCGCCTTCAATCGGACCATAGTCAAAACATAGGCGTCAGACATAGCTTGCGCGTCGCTGGCCGCCAAGCCTTGGCTTGGCGCCATGTTTCGGACTTGAAGATTTGTTTTGTCGGGCCTTGCCCGATTTTGCTGGCGTGGGAGCTAGGACCAGTTCAAAACCTAGCCAATGACCCCTGGCGGGTTTGCGCTTGACGCGGGCTGGTGTAGAAGCCGGGATACGTCTTGCCAGATGTGACGGGGGCGTCGTTTTCTAGAGGTGAGGATACGTGCTTCTTAAATCCTTTGGCCGCGGGCCGGTCGTCATCGTCTCCCTGCTCGCCGCGCTAAGCTTGGCGTCTTGCGCAGGTCGGGACAAGAAGCCCTCTATGGCCTATGAAGAGCGGCCAGTTGAGCTGCTCTATTCTGTTGGTGCCGAGCGTCTAGATGCAGGCCTTTGGAACGAGGCTGTCGATTATTTCCGCGAAGTGGAGCGTCAGCATCCATATTCCGAATGGTCGCGCCGCTCGATTCTGATGACGGCCTATGCCCATTACCAAGGCAATCAGTATGACGAAGCCATCGGCGATGCAGACCGGTTTGTTTCCCTGTATCCCGGTAATCCCTCAGCCGTTTATGCCTATTATCTGAAGGCTGTCTGCTATTTCGAGCAGATTGTCGATGTGGGCCGCGACCAGGCATCGACCGAAAAGGCGCTGGCTGCCTTGCGCGAAGTTGCTCAGCGGTATCCGCGCAGCGAATATGCGGCTGACGCGCGGCTGAAAATTGACATGGTCAATGACCAGTTGGCCGGCAAGGAAATGGCGGTTGGGCGTTGGTACCTGCGTCAAGGCGATACGTTTGCTGCGATCGGCCGGTTCAAGACCGTGATCGACAAGTACCAAACCACAACCCATGCGCCTGAAGCGCTTTACCGCCTGGTTGAGGCCTATCTGACCGTAGGCTTGGTTGATGAGGCGAATCGCAATGGGGCCGTGCTGGGCTATAATTTCCCAGGTGATCGTTGGTACGGCGATGCCTATGCGCTTTTATCCGGCAAGGGCCTGCACCCGGCCGTGGTACCGAACGAGCGGCGATTTGGCATCAATCCGTTTAAGTTAAATGCCAAGCCACAAGACGGACTCGACCTCCTGCCAAAGGGAACAGCTCTGGCACCGCCCGAGCCTAAGGCAAAGGCTGATGACCCAGAAATGACGCCCGCCGGGCCGGTTCCAAAGCCCTTGCAGAAGAAAAAGGGCTGGCTGGATTGGCTGACCCGGTTTGGCAAGGGTTAAGCTGCGCCCATGGCGACCGGGCGAACCAGGCTTTGTCGTGCCTTGATCGAGACGCCATGCTAACGACGCTCATCATTCGCAATGTTGTCCTGATCGAAAGTTTGGACCTTGGCATAGGGCCTGGACTGACGGCCCTGACTGGCGAAACTGGCGCTGGCAAATCGATAATTCTTGACGCCTTGGGGCTTGCGACCGGCGCGCGCGCGGATGCGGGCCTGGTGCGACGTGGCACGGCCCAGGCTGCGGTCACCGCAATGTTTGCCTTGGCTGGCGGTCATAAGGTCTGGTCCGTTCTTGAGGAGAAAGGTCTTTCCTTTGATCCCGGCGAGGAATTGATCCTGAGGCGGCTCTTAGGCGCTGATGGCCGATCTCGCGCCTTTGTCAATGATCAGGCGACCAGTGTCGGCGTCCTAAAGGAACTGGGAGACCTGCTGCTCGAGGTCCATGGTCAACACGAAACCGTTGGCCTGCTTGATGCGCGCAATCATAGGCCATTACTCGATCAATTCGGCGACTGTGCGCAGGCTTTGTCCAGTTGCGCCCAGTCTTGGGAGGCTTGGCGGCTCGCCCGGCAGCACCATGAGGCGCTCAAGGATCAAACCCAAAAAGCGGCGGAGGATATTGAGCTTCTGACGCTTCGGCTTGAAGAGCTTGACCGCCTTGCGCCTAAGATGGGTGAAGAGGCTGAGCTGGCTGCGCAGCGCGCCTTGCTCGGCGCGTCGGAAAAGGCGCTGGCCGAGATCGCGGCCGCGCGAGAAGCGTTTGGCGGTGACTCACTTAGTCAAAAACTCGCCCAGGCCTTTCGGGCCTTGGAGCGAGCGAAGGAGCGGGCCATTCAGGCCGGTGCAAGGGCCGATAGCCCAGCCATTGAACGCTTGACGACGGCGGCGACTGCGATTGACCGGGCCTTGGTCGAGGCACAGGAGGCGTCGGCCGCAATTGACCAAGCCGCTGATGCCTTTGAATTTGAACCCGATCAGTTGGAAAAGGCTGAGGAGCGCTTGTTTGCACTTCGAGCCATGGCTCGCAAACTGAACGTCCCGGTCGAAGGGCTTGTGCAGGCTCGACTGGAGATTGCTCAAACCCTTGCGGCCCTGGACTCAGCGGATGAGGCTTTAAAGGCCGCTGCGGTTGCGGCCGAACAGGCGCAGGCCCTGTACCGGCAAGCCGCCGCAGCCCTAAATGCAAAACGTCAGCAGGCCGCAAAGGCCTTAGCCACCGCCGTTGAGGCCGAGCTTGCGCCGCTCAAGCTGGATAAGGCGCAGTTTCGGGTCGCGATTGAGCCGCTGCCCGTCGAGCGTTCTGGACCAGCGGGTATGGACCGGGTTGAATTTGAAGTCATGACTAATCCTGGCGCGCCCTTTGGCGGGCTCGGGGCAATCGCGTCGGGCGGAGAATTGGCTCGGTTTGCACTGGCCCTTAAGGCAGCCCTGGCTGGGCGCGCTGATCAGGCTCAGCCCTTGATGATATTTGATGAGGTCGATCAGGGCGTCGGCGGGGCCGTAGCCGATGCTGTGGGCCTTCGCCTGCGCAGGCTAGCGGCCAATGCCCAGGTCCTTGTTGTTACCCATAGTCCTCAGGTCGCGGCGCGGGCTAATGCCCATTGGCGCATTGCCAAGATTGGCGATGGTGACGTCGTCTCTACCAGGCTTGACGTCTTGCCGGAGGCTGAGCGCGAGGAAGAACTGGCCCGTATGCTATCTGGCGCGAATGTCACCGAGGCAGCACGTGCGGCCGCTAGGGCCTTGATGGATTGAATGCGCGACCTAGTCCAATAATCAGTATTCGAACCCAGTCAATAATTAACGCGGCAGTTGTGCATTAGCAAACCTAGCGTCTTATGTTGGTTCGATTATGAAACGCTTTTCTTAGGCTTAACTGAGATAAACCTTGTCGCTCGGGAGGAGTATTTCTAGCGTTAATCTTAGCTAACTTTAATTACTGTATTGACAGGTAATATTCATTATCTTATCTCCCCTTTGCCGCAGTGGATTGGCTAGGGGTTTGTCATAGCCATGCTGAAAAATTCGTCGCTTCAAGGACTTAGGCTTAGAGCCCCTGTGCGCCGTTGGCTTGCCTTGGCTTTCGCTTCTTTCGCCTTGTTTCACGGTCAGGTCGCCCTGGCCCAGCGGCCCTTGACGACGACCGAGCTTGCCTTGGTCAATCGGGTGACCTGGGGCCTTAATGGCTCAACCGTTGCGGCTGTGGAGGCCGTGGGTATGGAGACTTGGCTGCGTAACCAGCTGCATCCGGCCCGCCTAGATGCCTTGCCCAGTGGCGCGCGCAACTATCTCAATACCTTAGATAAGTTGAAGATGTCGGATATCGACCTTTATCTGCTCTTGAAGGCTAACCTGGCCAGTGCCTCGGCGACCACCAATCCGACGGCTAACCAGATTAATAGCGCGTTCAATTCGAGCGTCAGCAACCAGACCACCAATCGTCAGATCACCTATTACACATATTCGGATAACCAGATTTTGGAAACCCTGACCTGGTTTTGGGGCAACCATTTTTCGGTTCGAATGGACGCCAACATACTGAGCTATGCGAATTACGAAAGTGATGTGTTGCGCCCCCGTGCGCTTGGCAAGTTTCGCGACCTTTTACTTGCCACCGCCAAAAGCCCGATGATGTTGGAATATCTGGGCAATGCCTCGAGTGTTAAGGGCAAACCCAATGAAAACTATGCCCGCGAGTTTTTGGAACTCCATTCCATGGGCGTCAATTCCGGCTATACCCAAAAAGACGTTCAGGAACTAGCGCGGATCTTTACCGGTCTGACCACCTATCGCATTGCCGGTAGCGCCAAGGTCCCAGCCAATCTGCAAAGCCAGTTTGTGAAGAATGGCCTGTTTGTCTATGACCCGACGCGCCATGACTACGGTGACAAGGTCTTGCTTGGCCAAACCATTAAGGGCGCGGGCTTAAGCGAGCTTGATCAAGCCGTTGCCTTGATCGCCAAGCAACCGGCCACGGCCAAGTTCATCTCAACCAAGCTGGTCAAATACTATGTGAATGACCTGAACCCGCCGGCGCGTTTGGTCAGTGCCATGGCCGCGAAATATCAGTCCTCGGACGGCGATATTGCCGAGGTCTTGAATCTGATGTTCCATGCTCCGGAATTCACGGCCAGTCTTTCAGCCCCTATGCTTAAAGACCCCCAGCATTTCGTCATTTCGGCCTATCGGATGGCCTATGATGGCCGCACGATTACCAATCCATCCTATGCCCGAAACTATATGGTCCGCCTGGACCAGAGATTGAACGGCCGCGCAACACCCGATGGCTATTCGCTGTCGCGTGACGAATGGAACGGGCCTGGCCGAATTGAGCCGAGGTTCGAGGTAGCGATGGCCATGGGCAACGGCCAGGCTGGCCTGTTCAAACTCAATGGAGACGCAGCCCAGACTCCGAGCGCCGATGGTGCGGCGATCCTGAACGGTGCGTTCTACAAGAACTACTTAAGCGCGACACTGGCACCCACGACCTTGACCGCCCTGTCCAAGGCCAAGACCCCAGCCAAGTGGAACGGCTTCCTGCTGGCTTCACCCGAATTGCAGCGGAGATAGGTCCATGACCATTAATCGTCGGACCCTATTGGCTTCGGGCCTCGCTGCCGGTGCCATGGCCACGCAATCTACAGCCTATGCAGCTGCAACCGATGCGCGGCTTCTGGTGGTGTTTTTGCGCGGCGCTTATGACTCCGCCAATATCGTTATTCCGCATGCGTCGGACATCTATTACCAGGCCCGGCCTACCATCGCGATTGCCAAGCCCAATGACGCGCTGTCAACCTCAGCCCTGAGGTTAGATGCCGACTGGGGTCTGCACCCAGGCCTCAAGGATAGCATTTATCCGTTCTGGAAAAGCGGCCAGCTGGCCTTGGTTCCATTTGCGGGATCCGTTGAAGATGCCACGCGAAGCCATTTTGACACCCAATTGAGCATTGAGCTTGGACAGTCCCTGAAGGCGAGCCGGAACTTCAATTCTGGTTTCTTGGCCCGCCTGGCTAAGGCTCTGGGCAGCACAGCCAATCCGATCAGCTTTACCAATAATGTGCCGAGCATTTTTGCAGGCGGCCAGGCGACCACGACCTCAATCGCGGTTCAGTCCATTGGCAAGCCCTTCTTCTCGCTCGAAGAAGAGCAGATCATTACCGACATGTATAATACGCCCTCGGCCAAGGCGATTGCGCCCTATGTCATGGAGGGCTTTGCCCAAAAGCGCGATACATTTGAAGAGGCCATGGAGGCCAATGGCAAGGCCCCAAGCTCAGGCAGCTTTGAGTCCACGACCGTGACCATCGCGAATCTTATGCGCGGGCGGTACCGCGTTGGGTTTGTCGATGTCGGCGGTTGGGACACCCATGTTGCTCAAGGCGGCGCTGACGGCACCCTGGCGACCAATATGGCCGCACTTGGCCGTGGCCTGGCCGCCTTTGCAAAGCAGATGGATACAGACTGGGCCAAGACTACTGTGGTTGTGATCTCCGAATTTGGCCGCACCTTCTTCGAAAATGGCAGTAAGGGCACCGATCATGGCCGGGGTTCGGCCTATTGGGTCATGGGCGGCGGGGTCAAGGGCGGACGCATGGTCGGCAACCAAACCAAGCTGACCCTTGATACCCTAGAGATCAAACGCGATCTGCCAGTCTTGAACGATTATCGCGGCCTGTTCAGTGGCCTGTTCAAGGGCATGTATGGCCTCAGCGCAGCCCAACTTGATGCGGTGTTTCCAGGCGCGACGCCGGCGAGCCTCGGCCTGGTCTAGCTGCGCTTCTTAAGGGCTCTAGGGCTTCATATTGGCGCGTGCCTCGGCTAGTCTTTTTCCATGCGCCAGATTCCCGTATCCGAGCTTGACCCTAAGGCAGCCGCCGAAGAGCTGGCGCGGCTGGCCGATGAATTGGCGGGGCATGACCAGCGCTATTTCGGCAAGGATGCCCCGACCGTATCGGACGGCGAATATGACGCCCTCAAGCAGCGCAATGCCGCGATCGAGGCGCGGTTTCCGGAGCTTGTAAGAGAAAATTCACCCAGCCTGCGGGTCGGGGTGCAAGCATCAGAACAGTTTTCGCCGGTTGAGCATGGCACGCCCATGCTCTCGCTCGACAATGCCTTTTCCGACGATGACGCGCTGGATTTTGATGCCAAGGTGCGGCGGTTCTTAGGCCTGGGCGAGGCCGAGATCGCCTATACGGCCGAGCCCAAGATTGACGGCCTGTCGGCCTCGCTACGTTATGAAAACGGCATCCTGGTGCGCGGCGCCACGCGCGGCGATGGCCGAGTTGGCGAGGACGTCACCGAAAACCTGCGCACCCTTGCGGAGATCCCCAAACGCTTGCTGGGCGCGGGCTGGCCCGATGTGATCGAGGTGCGCGGCGAGGTTTATCTCGGCCATGACGACTTTGCCCAGCTGAACCAGGCCGCGGCGGCAGCGGGGCAAAAGCTTTACGCCAATCCGCGTAATGCCGCCGCCGGGTCCTTGCGGCAGATTGATCCCAAGATTACCGCCCAGCGGCCTTTACGGTTTTTCGCCTATGCCTGGGGCCTGACCAGCGCCGCCTTTGCTGAAACCCAGTCCGAGGCCTTGCGGGCCTTGGCAAGCTGGGGCTTTGTCACCACGCCCCAGACCCAGAGCGTATCGGGCGCTGAGGGCTTGCTTGCGGCCTATACTCAGTTCGAGGCGCAAAGGCCGGGCCTCAATTTTGATATTGATGGTGTGGTCTATAAGGTTGATCGGCTGGACTGGCAGCAAAGACTGGGCTTTGTCTCTCGCTCGCCGCGGTGGGCCATAGCCCGCAAATTTCCCGCTGAACAGGCCCGTACGGTGCTCGAGGCGATTGACCTGCAGGTTGGCCGGACCGGGGCGGTGACTCCAGTCGCGCGCCTAAGGCCCGTGACGGTCGGCGGCGTCGTGGTCACCAATGCCACCCTGCACAATGGCGATGAGATCGCGCGTAAGGATATTCGAGTCGGCGATACAGTTGTTGTCCAAAGGGCAGGGGATGTCATACCGCAAGTGGTTGGCCCAGTCTTGAGCGAACGCCCGGCCAATTGCGTGACCTATGCGTTTCCAACCCTTTGTCCCTGTGATCTGGCCACGCCCCTAGTGCGCGAAACCACGGCGGGCGGGGCGGAGACGGTGGTGCGTCGCTGCTCCGGCGAAATGGCCTGTCCGTTTCAACGTATTGAGCACCTGATCCATTTTGTCTCGCGCCGGGCGTTTGATATTGAAGGGCTGGGCGAAAAGCTGCTGATCAGCCTGTTCGACGATGACCTTATCCGTGAGCCCGCTGATATCTTCACGCTTGAAGCGCGCGATAAGGCCTTGCTGAAAAAGCTCAAAGACCGTGAAGGCTTGGGTGAATTATCGGCTCGCAATCTGTTTGACGCGATTAATGCTAGACGGACCATTGCGTTGGAGCGGGTCATCTTTGCCCTCGGCGTGCGTCACGTTGGCGAGCAGACCGGGCGCATCCTCGCGCGCGGCCTTGGCAATTGGGCCACGTTTGAAGCGACTATGCTCGCGCTCGGAAAGGGTGATGAGGCCGCACGTTTAGAGCTTGAAGCCATGGATCAGATCGGGCCGACCGTGACCCAGACCCTGGGCCGCTATTTCGCCGAAGCGCATAATCGCGCAGCGGTTCAGCGCCTCGCTGCTCAACTGACCATCCTCGACGCTGAAAAGCCCAAGACCGACACGGCGGTCGCAGGCAAGACGGTCGTATTTACCGGTAGCCTTGAGCGCATGACCCGCGACGAGGCCAAGGCCCAGGCTGAGGCTCTGGGCGCTAAGGTGGCGTCGTCTGTCTCGAAAAAGACTGATCTGGTCGTGGCCGGGCCAGGGGCGGGATCGAAGCTGAAAACAGCTACTGAGCTGGGAATTGAGGTAATTAGCGAAGAGGATTGGTTAGGCCTCGTGGCAGGCTAGGGGCGCAGGACCGTGCTGAAACGGTCCCGCGCCAATATAGCTCTTAGCCGCCCGCCATTTTGCGGAAGAATTTCTGGCCCTGTTCGCCGCCAGCAAAATAGGCTTTCTGGCCGGTGGGGTCACTGATCTTGCCCCAGTTTTCAGCCACTTCCTCGGCCGAAAGGCCGCCTTCGCCCAGATAGACGCCTTCGGTTTCGAAAATGCGCGACAGGCCAAACACGCCTGCGCCAGCGGTGAGGATGGCACCCGTAGGCGCGTCTTCGCTTACCAGATAGACCACGCCAGGTGTGACATATTCGGGCTTTAGCTTTTCCAGCACTTCGGGTGGCATCAGGCCTTCGGTCATACGGGTGGCCGCAACGGGGCTGATCGCATTGACGCGGATATTGTTCTTCTGGCCCTCGATCTTGAGCGTATTCATCAGGCCCAGGACCGCCATCTTGGCTGCGCCATAATTGGCCTGGCCGAAATTGCCATACATGCCCGAAGACGAGGTGGTGACAACAATCCGGCCATAATTCTGGGCCTTCATGATTTCCCAAACCGCCTTGATCGGCTTGAAGGTGCCCCAAACATGGACCTGCATCACGGCCTCGAAATCGGCCAGCTCCATCTTGGAAAAGGACTTGTCGCGCAAAATACCGGCATTGGCGATCAGGATATCGATCTTGCCCCAGGCCTCCATGGTCTGCTTGACCAGGTGGGCGACGCCGGCATCGTCAGTGACGGAGGCGCCATTAGCGATGGCTTCACCGCCCATGGCCTTGATTTCAGCAACCACGGCTTCGGCGGCTGCACTATTGCCGCCCGAGCCATCCATGGCCCCGCCCAGGTCGTTAATGACCACCTTGGCACCGCGCCGAGCCAGTTCTAGCGCGTGTTGACGACCCAGTCCGCCGCCCGCGCCAGTGACAATGGCAACCTTGCCGTCGAAACGGATGTCAGACATGTGATGCTCCCAATTCTAGCCAATGGATAAAACTGGGCCGGATTAGTGGTGCGACAAGGCATAGACGTCAAGCGGGATTGATCAGGTGCCTTAGGGGCAGCCCTCTACTTTCCAGTGGTTTCGGTCTTAGCGGGGATGCGCCGTTCGCCAGCCTTGTGCCCCGGCTTCATAAACTTGACCAAGACACGCTGACCGATCAGCAAGGGTATGCCATCGGCGGTGACCACCACCTCGACGACGCGCTCGTCGGTGCGCTCGCTGGGATCATCCGATTGCAGCTTGCGGGCACCAAACACGGCGGCGCGGCGCAGGACCTTGCCGGTATAGATCTTGGTATCATCCGCTTCTGGCGAGATCTCGACCTCTTGGCCGACGGTCACATTGGGCAAAGCGCTTTCAGCAATTTCTGCTCGAACAATACGCGCGGTGCGCGGCTCAAGGTCAAACAGGTTCGAGACGTTCAGGGTCGAGGCACCCGAACCTGGATTGGCATAGCGCCGCACAATCCGGCCATCGGCAGGCGCGCGGATAATGGTCATTTCGAGGTTATAGTCGGCCTCGTTCTTGCGGGCGACCGCGGTGCCTACAGCGGCACGCAGGGCGGCAAGATTGGCTTCACTTGAGCGGACATTGTCCTTAGCCTGATCAAGTTTTTGCGCAGCGACAAAATTGGAGCTGGCTAGGCTGTTCATCCGGGCCAGTTCGCGCCTGGCCGCACCTAGCTGGACGTCGGCGGCTGCGATCTGGGCGCGGGCCTGGTTGACCTCAGCGGTTGAGCGGTTCGCGGTTAGGCGTGGTTCGTCATCTTCTTGGCGGGCAAGCACCTGGCCCTTAGTGACCTGGTCGCCTTCTTGCACCAGAACTTCGCGGACAATACCGCCGCGCCGTGCGGCAACAGCGATGATCCCGCCCTCGACATCGGCCTTGCCATTGGCAATGGCGGCAAAGGGGCTTTCAGCCGGCTTGGCGGCAGCCGCAGCGGCCTTCTTGGCCTTGGCCTGACTAGCTATAACGACACCGGTCGTGCCAAGCGCTAATACGCCTAGAACAATGAGCCAAAAAATCGGACGGCGAATAAGGCGCAACATGTGGCTCTAGGCTCCTGTCAGGGCATTGAGAGATCTCGCCGCAGAGACGGGTGAGCGACGGACATCGTCAAGGATGCGGCCGTCTTCGATATGGATCACCCGGTCGGCAAAGGCCTCCAGGCGCGGGTCGTGGGTCACGCAGATGACCGCGGCATTGTGCTGTTTGGCGGCGCGTTGCAGCAGCCGAATTACGATCTGGCCGTTCTCGCCGTCAAGCGCCGAGGTCGGCTCGTCGGCAAACAAGAGTTGGGGTTGTTTGGCCAGGGCTCGCGCGATCGCGACGCGCTGTTTCTCCCCGCCCGAGAGCTCAGATGGGCGCTGATGCATGCGCGGGCCAAGCCCAACCTCGGTTAAGGCTTCGGTGGCAATATCGCGGGCCTCGTCAGGGCTAAAGCCCTTGTATTTCAGAACGGTCGTGACCTGTTGCAGGGCGGTCAGAGCGGCAAATAGGTTGAAGCCTTGAAAGATAAAGCCACAGTGATCGAGGCGGAAACGGTCGATCTTGGTGTCACTTAAATCCCAGAGGGTTTCGCTCATGGCTGTGACCTTGCCGCCATCGGGCCGCAACAGGCCTGATAGGGCCGCAACCAAGGTCGATTTGCCCGAGCCCGATGGTCCCATGACCATGGTTAGGTCGCCGTGCAAGGCGTCAAAATCTACGCCCTTCAGCACCTCAATATAGCTGCGGCCGGTCTTGAACCGCTTGGTCAGGCCTGTGGCCTTGATGGCGTAGTGCTGTGCCGGAGAAGCGTTCATCGTAATAGGTCCGCTGGCTGGCTCTTTTTCAAAATGCCCAGGGCCATCAGCCCTGAAATCATGGCGATCGAAAGCAAGAACACGCCGGTCAAGATGATAATGTTTAAGGTAAAGGCCATGGGCACGCCGCCCGCTGTAGCCAGCAGCCCGACAATGGTCACCAGCCCCGCTGTGGCAATCAGGCCAGCAATTCCGACCCAGAAGCTTAGCTCCAGCACAATCGATCGCAGCGACCCCATAGACACGCCAAGCGCCCGCAAAGAGGCGAACTCCTTGATATTGGCCAAGATCGCGCCGCGCAGAGTCTGGGAGGTAATGCCGACCCCGATCAAGAGGCCGAGGAACATCGAAAAGCCGAGCATGATGCCGATAATGCTTTCCTTCAGCATGGCCCCCTCATTGGCCTTGGCCAGGTCGGCACGGGTCCAGGCCTTAAACTGGCCACTCGCCCCGGCATTGAGCTGATCACGAACCAGCTCAGCCCGAGCCGGATCGGCAATCTTGACCATCAGGGGTCCAACGCGGCGGGAATTAGAGGCCATGCCCAGCATGCGCAGCGTATCGCGGGACATAACGATCTGGGGCTGCATCATATTGGGATAGCCGGTCAAGATCGCGCGAAGACGGACCGTCTTGCCGTTCAAGGTCGCCCTATCGCCAAGTTTGACCCCAAGCCGGGTCAGGGCGGACTGGTCCAGGGCAATGGCATAGGGTTCGGACAAGGCTTCTCGGATCGCGTCCGAATAATCGGTCGGCAAGGTTACGGCGCCAGGCTGGGTATCGACCGACATGATCTGGACCCATTCGCGTTTTTGCTTGTCGGGCTTTAGCGAGGTGCCATTCTGGGCAATATTGCTCCACATCGCCCCGTCACCATCAAGGTCAGCGACCTGGATCACCTCAGGATTTGTATAGATTAGGGGCATGACCCGGCGGGGCAGGCCACCGGTATTCATCAAGCTCTCGGCCTTTGTCGGCAGAATCATAATATCGGCGGGGGAGCGGTCGATCGTGGCGGTAAAGGCCTTGCCAATCCCCATAAACATCCCGACCTGGGCCAGGACCAGCAGGCCTGAAAAGGCTAGGGCCACAATGGCGGCGAGGTAACGTCGCCATTCATAGAGCAAGGTGGCCAGCGCCAGGGACATGGTTGCGATATCTCGTTGAATTTTGCGCAAGCGAAGCCCGGTTCACCCTAACCCCGCCCATACTGGCTAAATGCGCCGCAACCCAGCATCCGGCCAAGTTAAATCGGGGTAATAAATTGCGCAAAACGTCCTGATTTTGTTACAAAATTGTAAGGTGGGCCGGTTTTTGACAAATGCGGCTATCGAAAACACCAAGCTTTTCAAGCCTTGGGCGCTATCGCCTTGCATCAGCCCAATGATAAGTGGTTGACTGGTACAAGCGCTTGGTCGCGGCGGGGGGTTTTTATGTTTCGGTTGGAAAATGCGCAAAGCCTGGTCGGGCTCGGCTTTGCCATGGCGCTGTGCTGGGCCTTGTCCGAGAATCGAAAAGCCTTTCCCTGGCGCTTGGCCTTGGGCGCGGTTGCGGTGCAGCTAGCCCTTGTGGTCCTGTTGTTTGGTGTGCCCCAGGCGCGCAGTGTGGTCAGCGGCATTAATGATGTGGTCGATAGCCTGTCGGCCGCCACCAGCCAGGGCACTCAATTTGTGTTCGGCTATCTGGGCGGCGGGCCGCAGCCCTATGTCTTGACCGATCAGTCGTCCATATTTGTATTTGCTTTTCAGGTTCTTCCCCTGATCCTAGTAATCTCAGCCTTGTCGGCCCTGTTATGGCATTGGAAGATCCTGCGCTGGATTACCCGCGGCTTTGGCTATGTATTTCAAAAATCTATGGGCCTGGGCGGCGCATCGGCCCTCGCCACAGCGGCCAATATCTTTTTGGGCATGGTCGAGACCCCGATCATCATTAAGGGTTATCTGGATAAGCTGTCCCGCTCAGAGCTGTTTATGATGATGGTGGTGGGTCTGGCGACCGTCGCCGGTTCGACCATGGTTGCCTATGCCACCATCCTAAAAGACGCGGTCAATCATGCGGCGGCACATGTGCTCGTGGCCTCGATCATTTCGGCCCCCGCCGGCGTGCTGCTGGCCCGGATCATGGTGCCGGAAAAGCCTGGGGAGGGCGGGGCCTATGCCGATTACTCCTCTGACCTTTTGTATGAGAGCTCGATTGATGCCATCAGTCATGGCGTGGCCGATGGTCTGCAGGTGGTCTTAAATGTCGCGGCCGTGCTGATCGTCTTTGTCGCCCTAGTCGCAATTGGCAATAGTGTGCTGAGCATCCTGCCAGCCTGGGATGGCCAGCCGGTGACGATTGAGCGGGTCTTGGGGGTGATTTTTGCGCCGCTCGCCTGGTCGCTGGGCATTGATTGGTCGGAGGCACCAAAGGCTGGCAATCTCTTAGGCGTCAAATTGATGCTCACCGAATTCATCGCCTTTATCGATCTGGGCAAGGTGCCCGCAGCGGAGATGAGCGAGCGCACGCGCATGATCATGACCTATGCCCTGTGCGGCTTTGCCAATGTCGGATCGGTTGGGATTACGGTCTCGGGCATGGGCGTGCTGATGCCCGACCGCCGCGCCGAGATTATCAGCCTGGTTTGGAAGGCCCTGCTGGCCGGCTTCTTGGCCACCTGCATGACGGCCTCTATCGTCGGCCTAATACCGCGCGAATTGTTTGTCCAATAGGCCCCAAGATCGAGGACCCAGATGAAACTCTATGACAGTTTTCGCGCCCCCAATCCGCGCCGCGTGCGCTGGGCCATGGCCGAGAAAAACATCACCGATATCGAGGTCGTGGTGCTTGACGTGTTCAAGGGCGAGCACAAGGTGGCGGATTATCTGGCCAAGACCGGCCTGCCCAATGTACCCGCCTTGGAATTTGATGATGGCACGGCCATTACTGAGTCCGTCGCCATCGTCCGCTATTTAGAGAGCCTTTACCCGGACCCCAACCTGTTGGGTCGTGACCCACGCGAAGTGGCCGAGATCGAAATGTGGACCCGGCGCACAGAGATGATGCTGGCCAATCCCTTGATGCTGTCGGTACGCCATACCCATCCGGCCCTGGCCGCCCTCGATACCCAGATCCCCGCCATTGCAGAGACCAATCTTGCCGCCGCCAACCGAACCTTGAAATTCTTTGATCGGCGCCTGGGCCAAAGCGCCTTTTTGGCGGCCGACCGCGTGACCATGGCCGATATCATTGCTGCAACCGCCATCGATTTTGCCCGTATGATCAAGTTCAAATCGCCCGCAGAGCTTGAAAACCTGACCAGGTGGTATGGGGCCATGATGGAAAGGCCAGCGGCCAAGGCTGGGGTTTAAGGTCTCTGAACCCTTTTTGGGTAAGCTTGCAAAATCCCAAAAGGGTGAATATAAAGATATCCTTATATCTTTATATGGTAAGTGTGGTCCATGACATCGGAAGACGTGATTGAGGCCTTAAGGGCGGCGGGCGAGCCGACCCGTCTGCGCATCCTAGCGCTCTTGGCCAATGAAGAATTGGCGGTGATGGAGCTGAGCCAGATCTTGGACCAGAGCCAGCCAAGGGTTTCGCGCCATTTAAAGCTTCTAACCGATGCGGGCCTAATTGAGCGGTTCCCAGATGGCGCCTGGGTGTTTTACCGGGTCGCGGCCGAGCCGGGCGTGCGCCATTTCATCGATCAGGTGCTCGATATGATCGATTCCAGCGACCTGATCGGCCAGCGTGATTCCGAACGCCTTGAGGCTGTGCGGGCTGAACGCTCGAACGAGGCCCAGGCCTATTTTGAACGCAATGCCGCGCGCTGGGACGAGATCCGCTCGCTTTATGTTGCGGAAGCAGAAGTTGAGGCGGCGATTGTTGCTGCGGCAGGCCCTGGTCCATTTGGCCGCTTGATTGATCTGGGCACCGGGGCAGGGCGGATGCTGGCCCTATTGGGTCCGCGCGCCGCTGAAGCCATTGGCCTGGACCTGTCGCAACAAATGCTCAATGTGGCGCGTCTGCATGTTTCTGAGGCTGGCCTGCAGGGGGTGGAGCTTCGCCATGGCGATATTTTCGCAACCCGCTTGCCCGATGCCTGCGCCGATTTGGTTATAGTGCATCAGGTCCTGCACTATCTGTCTGATCCAGCAACGGCCGTTGCCGAGGCGGCGCGGCTGGTTGCGCCGGGCGGTAAGTTGGTCGTCGTCGATTTTGCGCCACATGGCCTAGAGTATCTGCGCGAGGCGCATCAGCACCGCCGCCTTGGCTTTTCGGATGAAGATATGGGCCGCTGGCTGACCCAGTCGGGCCTGAACACGCCTGAAATCACTAGCCTGCCGTCCGTCGCGGCCCAGGGCCTGACCGTGAAAATCTGGGCAGCCACCCATACCCATCTGCCGCAAAGGCGATTAAATGACCGCTGATCCTGGCCCCAACTCCTCTATTGGCCCCGTCGCCCAGGCTGCCGGGCGCGATCAACGCGGCGTGCGGGTTAGCTTTGAATTCTTCCCGCCCAAGACGCCGGAGATGGAGACCTCGCTCTGGTCCTGTATTGACCGGCTTGCGCCCTTGGGTCCGCAATTTGTCTCGGTGACCTATGGCGCCGGAGGCTCGACGCGCGAACGGACCCACCGGACGGTCAAGCGGATCTTGGATGAGACTAGTCTGGCCCCAGCGGCGCATCTGACCTGCGTCAATGCCTCGCGCGATGAGGTGGATGAGGTCATCCGCCAATACTGGGCCGCTGGGGTTCGTCATATTGTCGCCCTGCGCGGCGATCCTCCCGAAGGCTTGGGCGGGGCCTATGTGCTGCGGCCCGATGGCTATGCCAATGCGACCGAGCTTTGCGCGGGCATTACCAAGATCGCCCCCTTTGACCTGTCGGTAAGTGTCTATCCGGAAAAGCATCCGGAAAGCCCGTCGCTGGCACATGATATCGACGTGCTTAAGGCCAAGATTGATGCCGGTGCGACAAGGGCCATTAGCCAGTTCTTCTTTGATATTGATGCCTATAGCCGCTTTATCGACCAGGTCCGTGCCGCCGGGATCACCATCCCAATCCTGCCCGGCATTATGCCGGTGACCAATTTTAAGGGCCTGGTCAAGATGGCGGCGGCTTGCCAGACCACCATCCCGGCCTGGCTGGCCAATCTGTTTGATGGGCTGGATGACGATGCCGAAACCCGCCGCCTCTTGGCCTGTGCCATCGCCGCAGAAATGTGCGCCAAGCTGGAAGAGCGCGGATTCAAGGATTTTCACTTCTATACCCTAAACCGCGCCGACCTGGTCTATGCCATTTGCCGGGTGCTTGGCGTCCGCGAGGCGGCCTGATCGCCGCGTCGATAAGAAAGATACGATGATGAGCCGAGCCGACCGTATTGCCGCCCTGAAAGCCGCCGCCGCTGAGCGGGTGTTGGTGCTGGATGGATCATGGGGCGTCATGATCCAGAAATATAAGCTGTCGGAGGAAGACTATCGCGGCAGCCTGTTCGCCGAGCACCCTATGCCGCAAAAGGGCAATAATGATCTGCTGATCCTGACCCGGCCGGACATCATTACCGACCTGCACGACGCCTATTATGCCGCCGGTGCAGACATATCCGAGACCAATACCTTTTCGTCCACGGCAATCGGCATGGCCGATTACGGCATGGAGGGCCAGGTTCGCGCCTTAAACCTTGAAGCTGCACGCCTTGGCCGCGAAAGCGCGGACCGCTGGACGGCGAAGGAGCCGCATAAGCCGCGCTTCTTGGCTGGATCTATCGGCCCTCTAAACCGCACCTTGTCGATTAGCCCCGATGTCAATGATCCCGCCGCGCGGTCCGTGACCTTTGACGAGGTCTATAACGCCTATCGCGAACAGGTCCTGGCCCTGCACGAGGGCGGGGTGGATCTCTATCTGGTCGAGACCATATTCGACACGCTCAATGCCAAGGCCGCGCTAAAGGCCATATTGGACCTGGAAGACGAAGGCCTAGAACCCCTCCCGATCTGGATTTCGGGCACGATTACCGACCGCTCCGGCCGCACCCTGTCTGGCCAGACGGTCGAGGCGTTTTGGAACTCAGTCAAACATGCCAAGCCGTTCGCGGTTGGGTTTAACTGTGCCCTGGGGGCCGAACTGATGCGCCCGCATATTGCTGAGATCAGCCGGATTGCCGATACCTTAGTCTCCGCCTATCCCAATGCTGGCCTGCCCAATGCTTTTGGCGAATATGATGAGGAGCCGCATCAGACTGGCCATATGCTGCATGGCTGGGCCGCTGACGGTATCGTCAATATTCTCGGCGGCTGCTGCGGCACCACGCCCGACCATATCCGCCATGTCGCTGAGGCCGTGAAGGGCATGAAACCGCGCGTCCCGCCTAAACGGCCTGTGGCTATGCGCCTGTCCGGCCTTGAGCCGTTTGAGCTGGCCTAAGAATGACGAATTCAGCCATGTCCGCCACCACCCTCCCGCGCCCGTCCTTTATCAATATTGGTGAACGCACCAATGTCACCGGCTCGGCCAAGTTCAAAAAGCTGATTGTCGAGGGCAATCTGTCTGAGGCCCTCAGTGTGGCGCGCCAGCAGGTCGAGGCGGGCGCCCAGATTATTGATATCAATATGGATGAGGGCCTGCTCGATTCCAAACAGGCCATGATCACGTTCCTGAACCTGATCGCAGGCGAGCCCGATATTGCCCGCGTGCCGATCATGATCGACAGCTCCAAATGGGATGTGATCGAGGCGGGCTTAAAATGCGTTCAGGGCCGCTCCATCGTCAATTCGATCTCGATGAAGGCGGGCGAGGCCGAATTTATTGACCAGGCGAAAAAGTGCCTGCGCTATGGTGCTGCGGTGGTGGTCATGGCATTTGATGAGCAGGGCCAGGCCGACACGGCGGAGCGCAAGGTCGAGATCTGTACCCGCGCCTATCGCCTCCTCGTCGACCAGGTCGGGTTTCCGCCTGAAGACATCATCTTTGACCCCAATATCTTTGCCGTCGCGACCGGGATCGAGCAGCATGACAATTATGCCGTCGATTTCATCGAGGCGACGCGGGTGATCAAACAGACCCTGCCATATGCGCGCGTGTCGGGGGGCGTCTCGAATGTGTCTTTCAGCTTTCGCGGCAATGAGCCGGTGCGCCGGGCCATCCATTCGGTGTTTCTCTATCACGCCATCAATGCCGGCATGGATATGGGCATCGTCAATGCCGGTGACCTGCCGGTCTATGAGACCATAGACCCTGAACTGCGCGAGGCCGTCGAGGACGTGATCCTAAACCGCCAGACGGCCCGCAATATCAGCCCGACCGAATATCTGGTCGAGATCGCGCCACGCTATAAGGGCGATAAGGGCGTGGCGCGGGTGGTGGACCTCAAATGGCGCGAGGCCCCGGTGGCCAAGCGGATCGAACACGCCTTGGTCAATGGCATAACCGAATTCATTGAGGCTGATACCGAAGAGGCGCGCCAAGGCTTTGAGCGGCCCTTGCATGTCATTGAAGGGCCCTTGATGGACGGCATGAATGTCGTGGGGGACCTGTTTGGCGCGGGCAAGATGTTCCTGCCTCAGGTGGTCAAGTCGGCCAGGGTCATGAAACAGGCTGTCGCCTATCTGGAGCCCTTTATGGAGGCTGAAAAGGTCGGCAAGCCGCGCGAAATGGCTGGCAAGATCTTGATGGCCACGGTCAAGGGCGATGTGCACGATATTGGCAAGAACATCGTCGGGGTCGTGCTTCAATGCAATAATTACGACGTTGTGGATCTGGGCGTCATGGTGCCTGCCGACAAGATCCTGGACGCAGCCATTGAGCACAAGGTCGATATTATCGGCCTTTCGGGCCTGATCACCCCCTCGCTGGATGAGATGGTGTTTGTCGCACAGGAAATGCAGAGGCGTGGCCTGACCATTCCGCTTCTTATCGGTGGTGCCACCACCTCCAAGACCCATACGGCGGTCAAGATTGAGCCGGGCTATCGCGCCGGTTCGACGACCTATGTCCTCGATGCCAGCCGCGCCGTGGGCGTGGTCTCGGGCCTTCTTTCCAAGACCGAAAGTATGCGGCTGCAGGCGGAAACCCGGGGCGAATACCAAAAGGTGCGCGAACAATTCGAGCGCGGCCAAGAGGCCAAGGCCCGCACGCCGATTGACGAGGCCCGCCGCCGCGCCTTTGCCATTGATTGGCAAGCCTATGCGCCCAAGGCACCAAGCTTTATCGGGACGCGCTGCTTTGTGCCCTATGACCTCGCCGATCTGGCCGAGCACATTGACTGGACGCCGTTCTTTGCCAGCTGGCAATTGGCCGGGCATTATCCAGCCATCTTGACCGATGATGTGGTCGGCGAGGCGGCAACCAATCTGTTTGCCGATGCCCAGGCCATGCTCAAGCGCATCATTTCCGAAAACTGGTTTGAAGCGCGCGGCGTGGTCGGGTTCTGGCCCGCCAATGCGGTGGGCGATGATATTGCCGTCTATGCTGATGAAGGCCGTACTACTGAAATCGCCCGCTTCCACACATTGCGCCAGCAAATGGCCAAGTCAGAGGGGCGGGCCAATCTGGCACTGTCGGATTTCGTGGCACCTAAGGGGATAAAGCCTGACTATATCGGCGCCTTTGCGGTCACGGCTGGCCATGGCGAGCCCTTGATTGCGCAAAAACTCAAGAATGCTGGCGACGATTATAGCGCCATCTTGGCCGCCGCCCTGGCCGACCGACTGGCTGAAGCCTTTGCCGAGGCCATGCATAAGCGCGTCCGAACTGAGCTTTGGGGCTATGCCGCTGATGAGACCACCACGGTGGAGGACCTGATCGCTGAGAAATATGTCGGCATTCGCCCAGCCCCTGGCTATCCAGCCCAGCCCGATCACACCGAAAAAGCCACCCTGTTTCGGCTATTGGGTGCCGAAGCCGCGACAGGCATGGGCTTGACCGAAAGCTTTGCCATGACCCCGGCCTCGTCGGTGTCTGGCCTCTATTTTGCCCACCCGGACGCGCATTATTTCGGCGTTGGTAAGATCGACCGCGATCAGGTCGAGGACTATGCGCGGCGCAAGGGCTGGGACCTTAATCTTGCCGAGCGCTGGCTGTCGCCCATTCTGAACTATACGCCCGGCCGCTAATGTCGCTCAGCCTGTCCAGTCTGATACAGTTGTGTTTTGGCGCGCCAGTCCATAAGCTTGGGCCATTATGAGCTTTTGGCAAAACCTCGCCCGCCTGGCGTCTGGCCGTTTTGATGCGGCGGACTGCGAAGACTGCCCGCCGGGCTTGCCGGGGCAGGATCCAGCCTTTTCGACGGCTGTGATCGCGCTTGGCGCCAAGCTGGCCAAGGCCGATGGCCGTGCTGATCGCTTTGAATTTGCCGCCTTTTCCGAAGTCTTCCAGTCGCCGACCGAGGAACAACGCGACATCCAACGCCTTTATGAACTGGCGCGCCAGACCACATTGGGGTTTGAGGGCTATGCCAAGCGCTTGGCCAAGCGCTATCGCAACTGCCCGCAATTGCTGGAAGACGTGCTGGATGGTCTGTTCTTTATCGCCCTGTCCGACGGGGTGGTGACGAGCGATGAACTGCATTATCTCGAAGAGGTTAGCCGCCTGTTTGGCCTGTCGCCCCTGGCCTTTCGCCGCCTGCGCGCGACCCATATGGGGGCAGGGCCAGATGATCCTTATGTGATCTTGGGCATAGCCGCCGATGCATCCGACGCCGTCGTGCGGACCGCTTGGCGCAGCGCCTTGTCTGAGGCCCATCCTGACCGCGCCATGTCGCGCGGCCTGCCGCAAGATTTTGTAGCTGTTGCCGCCGCAAAGTCAGCGGCCATTAACAATGCCTATGATACGGTCATGCGTGAACGGCGGGCCTTGGTTTCTTAAGGCCCTTGCCGTCCTATTGATAATTCGTCTTGAAGCCGCCATGTTTTGAGATGAAGCTTTGGCGGACCATCGGCATTGAGACCTGATCATGAGCAATGAAGCGAGCATGAACCCCGCAATGAACAGCCCTTCGGCCTTGCAAAGGCTTGCCTGGCTGGGAGGCGCCGTGATCACCGCTATTGCAGCGGCGGCGGCGGCCATTCTGGCTGTGATTTTTGCTGCAACCGTGGTTGTGATTGCTGTCGTCAGCGCCGCCTTATTTGGTCTGATTGCACTGGTCATGCGCCAGCGCCGCCCGGTTAAGGCCAAGGTCGATGACGGCATTATCGAGGCGCAAAATGTCGGCGGCCATTCCTGGGTCGCCTATGGCTGGGACAAGCGCAAGCCCTAGGCCAGGCCCGTTAATTCGGCACTCACCGCCCACAGCTGGGCCTGTTTTTCAGCATCCCGGGCCAGGCTAGACGCGGCTATGGGGGTCAGTTTCTCAAAATATTGGCCGGTCGCAGATTTGAACGCCCTGTCGGTGGCCAGCTGGGCTAGATTACGGCCGGAGCTGCGGGTCGAATTCATCCGCGGGTTAAACAGCCGCAACAGCGGTAGGACCCCAAACCAAACCATGCGGATGGGCAGGGGATAATCCCGCACTAGGCCAGAGCCAGGCATAAAGCCCGGGTCAAACGCATTGATCGTGATCGCGCTTCCCGTTGCAGACTGTCGCCGTGCCATCTCAAGGGCAGTCATGATGTTACACAATTTCGAGGTCGTATAGGCTCGGCGCCCTGCCGTCATGGGCCGCTCATTGCCCCAGCTGGGCTTGGCAAATTCGCCAGGATGACGCCAGATTGGCCCGGGCAGGCCGGTCTTGGTCGCCGGATCATGCGTGCCGCTGGCGACAAACAAGATGCGCCCGTATCCGCCATCAGGGGCAGCATCAGATTGGCCAGCAGAAAATGGCCCAGATGATTGACGCCAAACGTGGTTTCAAAACCGTCAGCCGTCTTGGTCGCCGGCTTGACCATCTGAAGACCAGCATTGCAGATCAAGGCCGGGACCTTAAGTGCCTTGTCTGCCCCAAGGTCCTTCACAAACCGGCGAATGCTTTGGAGCGAGGCTAGGTTCAGCGCCCGGACCTCGACCGACTTAGTACCGGTTTGGCTGGCTAATTGGCGAGCCGCAGCCTCGCCGCGCTTAACATCCCGAACCGCCAGGATCAGGGCCTGGTTAGGATTGGACTCTAGCAGGGCCCGCGCTGTGTCATAGCCAAGACCAATATTGGCACCGGTAATGATGATCGGGGCGTAGTCGCTCAAGCTGAGTGTCCTTTTCAGATCGGGTCCGTCTCAGAGTCGACTTCGGAAGGGCTAATCTGTCAAATCCTTAATCATTGGGCTGCTTGTTCGCAGGCCCTGGCCCCACTAGGGTGGCGCCAAACACGAATTGGGGGTTCCCGTTATGCATAGTCGTAGAGACCTTTTGGCCGGCGCAGGTGCCCTGGCGGTCGCCGCCAATCTTCCGAGCCGTGCTTGGGCCGGACAGGATCCAGCCGCCCAACTGAACGGCCTATTTGACACATTTGTTCAGGAAATCCTGACGCGCTCGCCTGGGTTTCTAACCGCGCTTGGCATGGATAATGGTGCGCGCGCCGCTGCCAAGAGCAAGCTGGATGATCGCTCGCCATCGGCGCTGGATCAGGACCGGCTTGACAATGCCTCGCGGCTCAAACGCTTGCAGGCTGTGGATCGCAAGGCCCTTAAAGGTATGGACGCGATCAATTATGATACGGTCGCGTTCTCGCTCGCCGTCTATGACCAGGCCAACCAACTCAAGGCCTATAGCGGTTCGGGCTCCGGCGCGCCCTATGGCCTTAGCCAATTGACCGGGGCCTATCAGCAGGTGCCCGACTTCCTCGACAGCCAGCACAGTGTCGAGACCAAGGCCGATGCCGATGCCTATCTGTCACGGCTAGAAGCCTTTGCGGTTGCCTTAGATCAAGAAATCGCTGTGGTGCGCCGCGATGTTGGCAATGGCATTGTCCCGCCTGATTTTGTCCTGGAACGCACGCTTGGCCAGATGAACGGCCTGCGCGCCCTGCCGGCCGACAAGGCGTCCCTGGTTCAGTCGGTGGTGCGCCGGACCAAGGAAAAGGGCATCAGCGGCGACTATGCCGCCGCGGCCACCAAGATCTATCAGGACAAGATCCAGCCGGCGCTTGGGCGTCAGGCCGACCTGATCGCTAGCCTGCAAAAGGGCGCGGTGCACGACGCTGGGATTTGGCGCCTGCCCGAGGGTGAGGCCTATTATGCCGCCTCGCTCAAGCAATCGACCACCACGACCATGAGCGCCGACGAGATCCACCAAATGGGTCTGGACCAGATCGCGGAGCTGACCGCCAGGGCCGATACCATATTGAAGGCCCAGGGCCTGACCAAGGGCACGGTCGGTGAGCGCATCCGCAGCATGTTTAAGGACCCGCGCTTCCTTTATCCCAATACGGACAAGGACAAGGAACGCCTATTGGGCGATCTGAATAAGCAGGTGGAAGCCATTCAGGCCAAGCTGCCGCAATATTTCGGCACCCTGCCAAAGGCCAAGGTCGAGATCCGGCGGGTACCGACCTATATCGAGGCCGGCGCGCCGAGCGGCTATTACAATGCCCCGTCCATGGATGGGAAGCGGCCAGGGGCCTATTATATCAATCTGCGTGATACGGCGGAAAACCCAAGCTGGACCCTGCCGACCTTGACCCATCACGAGGCCAATCCGGGTCACCATTTGCAGATCTCGCTGCAGCAAGAAGCGCCCTTGCCGCTGATCCGGCAATTTGGCGGCTTTAATGCCTATGTCGAGGGCTGGGCCCTCTATGCCGAGCAATTGGCCTTTGAGATGGGCATGTATGACAAGGACCCGTTTGGCGAGGTCGGCTATCTGCAATCGGCCCTGTTCCGCGCCGCTCGCCTGGTCGTCGATACCGGCATGCACCACAAGCGCTGGAGCCGCGAAAAGGCCATCGACTATATGGCCGCAGCGGATGGCAATCTGGTTTCCGGCGTGACGACTGAGATTGAGCGCTATTGCGTCTGGCCGGGCCAGGCCTGTAGCTACAAGGTCGGCCATGCCATGTGGAACAAGTTGCGCAGCCAGGCCAAGACCGCCCTCGGCGACCGCTTCGATATCCGCCAATTCCATGATGCCGGCTTGCTGGCCGGAGCCATGCCCCTGACAGTTTTGGAACAGGTGATTGGGGATTATGTGGCCGCGAAGAAGGTATAACGCCTTGGATTGATAGGATTAACCCTGGACATCCGTGTTCAGGGTTAATTTTTTAATGAGAACATATTGCCAACACAGAACAAAACATGTACATATGAGTCTGTCATCCAAAGGGCCAGCGGGGCGCAAGCGGATGGCGAGAATCGTGGGATAAGGATTCTAACAATGAGCCAGGCGGTATTGAAACTCGTGGGAAAGCAAGACGCAGACAAGCAGCGCGCACTTGAGGCGGCGCTGGCACAAATCGATCGGGCCTATGGCAAGGGCTCGGTGATGAAGCTCGGCGATAAGGGCAAGATTGTTGAGATCGAGTCGGTCTCGACCGGGTCCTTGGGTCTGGACATGGCGCTGGGCATTGGCGGCTTGCCGCGGGGTCGGGTGGTCGAGATTTATGGTCCCGAAAGCTCGGGCAAGACCACCTTGGCCCTGCATGTGGTTGCTGAGGTGCAAAGGTCGGGCGGTACCGCCGCCTTTGTCGATGCTGAGCATGCGCTGGACCCAACCTATGCCCACAAATTGGGCGTCAATCTGGATGAGCTCTTGGTGTCTCAGCCCGATACGGGCGAGCAGGCGCTTGAGATTACCGATACACTGGTGCGGTCGGGCGCGGTTGATGTGATCGTGATCGACTCCGTTGCCGCCTTGACCCCGCGCGCGGAAATTGAGGGCGAGATGGGCGATAGCCTGCCGGGCCTGCAAGCGCGCCTGATGAGCCAGGCCCTGCGCAAGCTGACCGGCTCGATCTCCAAGGCCAAGACCCTGGTCATCTTTATCAACCAGATCCGGATGAAGATCGGCGTCATGTATGGCAGCCCTGAGACTACAACCGGCGGCAATGCGCTGAAATTCTATGCCTCGGTGCGCCTGGACATTCGCCGCACCGGCTCGATCAAGGTTCGCGACGAGATTATTGGCAATAATGTCCGCGTTAAGGTGGTCAAGAACAAGGTCGCGCCGCCCTTCCGGGAGGTCGAGTTCGACATCATGTATGGCCAGGGCATTTCCAAGATCGGTGAGATTATCGATCTGGGCGTCAAGGCCGGCGTGGTGGAAAAATCTGGCTCCTGGTTCTCCTATAATAGCACCCGGATCGGTCAGGGCCGCGACAATGCGCGGGAGTTCCTGAAAGCTAATCCGGCCATGGCCGATGAGATCGAGACCGCCGTGCGCAATAATGCGCTCAAGATTGTTGATGAGCTCTTGGTTGGCCCAACCCCTGAAGAGGCGGCGGAAGCCATCGAGTCGCCCGATCTGGAATAGGTCTTCTGGTTCCTCAATCTCGGACCAAACCGTCTAAGACAGTGGTTGTTCGCACGGGGGCTAGACCTGCCTGGTGCGCGTCCGTGCGGCCCCGCATGGCCATTGTTAGCGGAAAGGGCGTTAGACCTTAGCGGGTTTAGCGCCCTTTTTGCCATGGTTGCGCCGATTTGCGCATGCTGGGCTAAATCCTTGCTTGGCGACAGGGGCTGCGGCTTTCTATATGGGACCCTGAACCTGAAGCGGCCGACCTGGCCATACGACCTTATAGCGGCCCGACTTGCCGCAAGCCTGATGACGACCGGAGCGATCATGCAAAGCCTGAATGATATTCGCAGCGCCTTTTTGGGCTATTTTGCGAGCCAAGATCACCGGATCATCAATTCTGCGCCCCTGGTGCCGCAAAGCGACCCGACGCTCCTGTTTGTCAATGCAGGCATGGTCCCGTTCAAGAACGTCTTTACCGGCGCGGAGTCGGCTGTCTATCCGCGCGCGGCGACCTCACAAAAGTGCGTCCGGGCCGGTGGCAAGCATAATGACCTGGACAATGTCGGCTATACGGCCCGTCACCACACCTTTTTTGAAATGCTCGGCAATTTCTCGTTTGGCGACTATTTCAAGGAACAGGCGATTGGCCATGCCTGGAGCCTGATTACCAAGGATTTTGGCATCGATCCGTCCAAGCTCCTGGTCACGGTCTATCACACTGATGATGAGGCGGCGGGCCTGTGGCGCAAGATTGCCGGTCTGGACGATAGCCGCATTATCCGCATCCCGACCTCGGACAATTTCTGGTCCATGGGCGATACGGGGCCATGCGGACCCTGTTCGGAAATCTTTTATGACCATGGCCCGTCCATCCCGGGCGGGCCTCCCGGTTCGCCGGACGAGGACGGTGATCGGTTTATCGAGATCTGGAACCTGGTCTTTATGCAATTTGACCAGGCGACCGATGGCACGCGCGTGCCTCTGCCCAAGCCCTCGATCGATACGGGCATGGGTCTGGAGCGTCTGGCGGCGGTCTTGCAAGGCGTGCACGATAATTACGACACCGACCTGTTCCGCACTTTAATCGCCGCCAGCGAGTCCGAAACCGGCGTGCGGGCCATTGGCGACCGTCAGCCGTCGCACCGGGTGATTGCGGACCATCTGCGCTCGTCCTGTTTCCTGATCGCTGATGGCGTCAGCCCCTCTAATGAGGGCCGCGGCTATGTCCTACGCCGGATCATGCGCCGGGCCATGCGCCATGCGCATCTCTTGGGCGCGGCAGAGCCCCTGATGCACCGCCTGGCCCCGGTCCTGATTTCTGAAATGGGCACGGCCTATCCTGAGCTGCACCGTGCCAGTGCCCTTATCACTGAGACCCTGCGCCAGGAAGAAGAGCGGTTTCGCCGCACGCTTGGCCGCGGCATGAGCCTTTTAGAAGAAGCCACGGCGGGTCTGTCCGCCGGCGCGGTCCTGCCCGGCGATACGGCCTTTAAGCTCTATGACACCTATGGCTTCCCGCTCGACTTAACCCAGGACGCCGTCCGCGCGCTTGGCATTACGGTCGATACAGACGGTTTTGACGCGGCCATGGAGCGGCAAAGGACCATGGCCCGTGAAAACTGGTCCGGCTCAGGCCAGGCGGCCCAAGGTGAGGTCTGGCTGGCCGTGCGCGAGCGTCTCGGCGCAACGAGCTTTGTTGGCCATGACCACACGACCGCCTCAGGCGCGGTCCTAACCCTGGTTAGTGAAGGCGAAGAAGTGGCCAAGGCCGTGGCTGGCCAAACCCTGGAAGTCCTGACCGACTCCACTCCGTTTTATGCCGAAAGCGGTGGCCAGGTCGGCGATACCGGCACCATCACCTGGCCCGGCGGTTTGGCTGAGGTGATGGACACGGCGAAAAAGGCCGGGGACCTGCATGTCCATCAGGTCAAGATTATTTCAGGCGAATTGACCGCGGGCGCGGCCGTGACCTTGACCGTCTATGCCGAGCGCCGGGTAAGGATCCGGGCTAACCATTCGGCGGCCCATCTGGTCCATGCGGCCCTTAGCAATGTGCTGGGCCCGCATGTCGCGCAAAAGGGCCAATTGGTGGATGGCGAGCGCATGCGCTTTGACTTCAGCCATGGTGGCCCCTTGAGCGCTGATGAGCTCGATCGGATTGAGGCGGAAGTGAACGCCGTTATCCGGCAAAACCGCCCCGCCCATACCGAGGAAATGGCGCCGGATGATGCGATCGCGGCTGGTGCCATCGCCTTGTTTGGCGAGAAATATGGCGACCGGGTCCGGGTGCTCACGCTCGGCGACGCGCTTGATCCGGCTCACGCCCATGGCAAGGCCGCGGCCTATTCGGTCGAGCTGTGCGGCGGCACACATGTCGGCCGCACGGGCGATATTGCCCTGTTCAAGATCATATCCGAAGGCGGGGTTGCCGCGGGCGTGCGCCGGATCGAGGCCCTGACCGGCGAGGCCGCACGGCGGTTCTTGCTGGACCAGTCCGGCATTGCCCGCGGCCTGGCCGACCAGTTCAAGGTTCCGGTTGCTGATGTGCCCCTCCGCGTCGAGGCCCTGATCGCCGAGCGCAAAAAGCTGGAAAAGGACCTAGCCGATGCCAAACGGCAATTGGCCATGGGCGGCGGCGAGGCTGCGGCGGTTGAAGAGATCGGCGGCGTCAAGCTGATGGCCCGCATCATGGACGGGATCGGCGGCAAGGACTTAAGGCCGATTGCTGAGGACTATAAAAAGCAGGTCGGCAGCGGCATTGTCGCCTTGATCGGCGTTTTGGACGGTAAGGCCGCTGTAACCGTGGCGGTCAGTGCTGATCTCACCGGCCGATTCAATGCGGCTGAGTTGGCCAAGGCGGCGGTTTTGGTCATGGGCGGGCAGGGGGCCGGCGGCAAGCCCGACTTTGCCCAGGGCGGCGCGCCCAATGCCGATGCCGCCGAGGCAGGCTTGAACGCGATCAAACAGCTCCTAGGTTAGGAGCGCGCCCTTTCGCTGAGGCCTTGCCCTATTGGGGCGGTGCTGATACACCGCTCGGCTCTGACAAGGGTCTAGGCCCTTGTCTATAGGAGTGTAGCTCAGCTGGTAGAGCGTCGGTCTCCAAAACCGAAAGTCGTGGGTTCGAGTCCCCCCACTCCTGCCACCCTTCCGGCGTGGTCAGTATCGTCCGCAAGCGCTTGCGTCTGGTCTGATCCGTCAATTGTTTGAAAGTGTTGTGAGCCGATCCATGGCCAAGCCAACGAGCACCGTTTCGCCAGCGTCCAAGGGGCGCGTGGTCAAGGCCGTCCCAAAGGCGGACGGCGGCGCAACGGTTGCGGGTCCCGCACCCAAAAAGCCGTTCAATCCGGTCCAGTTCTTCCGCGAGGTCCGCGCCGAGGCGCGCAAGATCACCTGGACCTCGCGCAATGAAACCTGGATCACCTCGGTCATGGTCATGATCATGGTGGTCATGACGGCCGTCTTTTTCTTTGTTGTCGATCTGGTCTTGAGCTTTGGCATCAACCAGATCCTCAAGCTCAGCACGCTTGGATCCTAAACCCATGACCGCGCAAACTGCCGAGGCTCACCCCTCCAATCCAAAGCACAAATGGTATATTGTTCACGCCTACTCGAATTTCGAGAAGAAGGTGGCCGACTCCATTCGTGACCAGGCCAAGAACCAGGGCCTTGAGGATTGCTTCTCCGAGATTCTGGTCCCGACCGAAGACGTGATCGAGATCCGTCGCGGCCGTAAGATCAATGCCGAGCGCAAATTCTTCCCCGGCTATGTCCTGGTCAAGATGGACCTGTCGGACGAGGCCTTCCATCTGGTCAAGAATACACCAAAGGTCACCGGCTTTCTGGGCGCGGGCTCCAAGCCCATGCCGGTCAGCGAGCGCGAAGTGGCCCGGATTATTGGCGCGATCGAAGAGGGCGTTGAGCGGCCAAAGCCCGCCATCACCTTCGAGGTCGGCGAAACCGTCCGCGTCACCGATGGTCCTTTTGCCAGCTTCAGCGGCTCTGTCGAACAGGTTGATGAAGAACGCGCCCGTCTGCGTGTGACCGTGTCGATCTTTGGACGCGCCACGCCGGTCGAACTCGAATTTGCCCAGGTCGAAAAGGCCGGGTAGATACCCTGCGCGCCGCGCCATTTGCCCGGTGCCAGTAAATCCGTGGGAGGGGGACGCCACCGAAACCCCGCACCACGGCTCTAACAATCGGGTCTGGATGGTCCAGGCCCCATGAGAGGATAAGATGGCTAAAAAGATCTTGGGCTATATCAAGCTCCAGGTGAGTGCTGGCTCTGCCACACCGTCACCTCCAATTGGCCCGGCCTTGGGTCAACGCGGCGTCAATATTATGGGCTTCTGTAAGGAGTTTAACGCGCGTACAGAAAACATCGAAAAGGGCACGCCCCTGCCGACCGTGATCACGGTCTATCAGGACAAGTCCTTTACCTTTGTCACCAAGACCCCGCCTGCGACCTTCTTCCTAAAGGCGGCTGCTGGCCTGAAGTCCGGCGCTGCCAAGACCGGCCGGGAAACAGTCGGTCAGGTGACCGTGGCCCAGTGCCGCGAAATCGCCGAAAAGAAGATGAAGGACCTCAATGCCAATGATATCGCGGCCGCAACCCGCATTATCGAAGGCTCCGCCCGCGCAATGGGCCTGAAAGTGGTGGAGGGCTAAGCCATGACCAAGATCGCAAAGCGTATCAAGGCCTGGAATGTCGATGCCGACAAGGCCTATGCCCTTCCAGAAGCGGTTGCGACCGTAAAGTCCAATGCCAAGGCCAAGTTCGACGAAACCGTCGAGGTTTCTGTCAATCTGGGCGTTGATCCGCGCCATGCAGACCAACAGGTCCGCGGCGTGGTCAATCTGCCCTCCGGCACGGGCCGTGACGTTCGCGTCGCTGTGTTCGCTAAGGATGCCAAGGCGGCTGAAGCCACGGCGGCTGGCGCTGACGTGGTTGGTGCCGAAGACCTGCTGGAGCGCATCCAGGGCGGGTTTATGGACTTTGACCGGGTTATCGCGACGCCGGACATGATGGCCCTGGTTGGCCGTCTGGGTAAGGTCTTGGGTCCGCGCGGCCTGATGCCAAATCCAAAGGTCGGCACCGTGACGCCAAATGTTGCTCAGGCCGTCAAGGACGCCAAGGGCGGCGCGGTAGAGTTCCGCGTTGAAAAGGCCGGCATTGTCCATGTTGGTGTTGGCAAGGTCTCCTTCACCGACGACGCCTTGATGGTCAATATCAAGGCCCTGGTTGAGGCGCTGAACCGCTCCAAGCCAGCCGGTGCCAAGGGCGTCTATATCAAGAAGGTCTCGCTGTCCTCGACCATGGGCCCTGGCCTGCGCGTCGATACGGCCAGTATCTCTGCATAAAAGCTTCGATTTATCGGTAAGTAGAGCAGGCGGTCTCACAAGAGGCCGCCTGTTTTGCGTTCGGCCAATCTTCCCCTCTGGGGGAAGTACTGGCGAAGCCAGGGAAGGGGGCTTAGGTCCGTGCCGCCCCCTCCACCCCTTCGGGGTCCCCCTCCCCCAAGGGGGGAGGATTTAGATTGTGTTTCCCATTGATCTTTTGGGCAAGGCCGCCTAAAAGCCCCGCTTCTGGTGATGGGACCTTGGTTCTGTCGCTAGTCCTGTCCGAGAACTGCGGGGCCTTATAGGCCTTAATCGAATGCCGCGGGGAGACAAGACGCAACCGACAATCGCTCTGTTCCCTTAAAGGGTCAGGCGGAACGTCGACGCATCCTGGGACAGGCTGAGCCGATTGCGGCGCGGGTTTATACCCGCGCTCAAGATCGATTTCGGCTGCCGGATGGTCCGGCCGCCTAACATGAGTAACGGAGACCGCAATGGACCGCGCTCAAAAAGCTGATGCCATCGTCGCGCTGAAAGGCGTGTTCGAAGGTGCCGGCGCAGTGGTCGTGACCCACTATATGGGTCTAACGGTTGCGGAAATGACTGACCTTCGGGGCCGTCTTCGGAAAGAAGGCGCAACCCTTAAGGTCGTAAAGAATGCCCTGGTCCAAAAGGCGCTCGATGGTGCTGCTGGCGATGCAGGCAATGCCCTGTTCGTTGGCCCTGTCGCGATTGCCTATGGTGCAGACCCTGTGTCTGCGGCCAAGATTGTCGTGCAATACGCCAAGGAGAACGAAAAGTACTCCATTATTGGCGGCCTGCTCGGACAAACAACGGTTCTCGATGAGAACGCGGTCCGCTCGCTTGCGACCCTGCCCTCGCTCGACCAGATCCGTGGCCAACTGGTGGGTCTCATCCAGACCCCGGCGACCCGTATTGCTGGCGTTCTTGCAGCTCCCGCTGGCCAATTGGCCCGGGTGCTCAAGGCCCATGCCGACAAGGCCGCATAAAGTCATCTCCTCAATCCAACCTCATCTAATCTTTTAAGGAAACCCAATATGTCCAAGCTCGAAAAACTGGTCGACGACCTGTCCGCCTTGTCGGTTCTGGAAGCCGCTGAACTGTCCAAGCTGCTCGAAGAAAAGTGGGGCGTTTCGGCCGCTGCGCCTGTGGCCGTTGCCGCCGTCGGTGGCGCTGCTGCTGCCGCACCAGCTGAAGCTGCTGAAGAGCAGACCGAATTCACCGTCATCCTCACCGATGGCGGCGACAAGAAGATCAATGTTATTAAGGAAGTCCGTGGCATCCGCGCCGATCTCGGCCTGAAGGAAGCTAAGGACCTGGTCGAAGGCGCGCCTCAGCCGATCAAGGAAAACATCTCCAAGCAAGAAGCTGAAGAGATCAAGAAGAAGCTTGAAGAAGCCGGCGCTAAGATCACCATTAAGTAAGATGGTGCGCATCCGTTTGGGTGCAGCGTTAAAACCTATGAGCGGCCTCAGCGGGCAACCGCCGGGGCCGTTTCGCTGTCCAGCGCGCCCTAGCGGCGCTTCTTGCCGCTGGCCTTAATATTGCGCGGACGCCCTTGCGGACCTTGCTTGGGGCGCTGCCGGATCCCGAGGCGAGGGCGGGCGGCGCCGGGAAGGGCGGGGTCTGGCTCACTCAGCATCTGGAACAAGAGGCCGCCCGTGATCGGGGTTGCCTCCATCAGCTTGACCCGGACCTTGGCCCCAAGGCGCCAGCGCTTGCCACTACGTTCGCCGACCAGGCAATGGGCCTTGTCGTCATGGATGAAATAGTCGTCGCCCAGGGACGAGACGGGCACTAGGCCATCGGCCCCGACTTCGCTAATGCGGATGAACAGGCCAAACCGGGTCACCCCCGTGATACGGCCATCAAATTCTGCCCCAACCCGCTCGGATAAGAAGGCGGCGACATAGCGGTCAGTGGCATCGCGCTCAGCGGCCATGGCGCGGCGCTCTGAAGCCGTAATGCTTTCGGCCGTCTCACGCAGGCGCGCGATTTCCTGATCGGTCAGGCCGTCTGTGCCCAGGCCCAAGGCCCGGATCAGGGCGCGGTGGACAATCAGGTCAGCATAGCGGCGAATAGGCGAGGTAAAATGCGCATATTTGGCCAGGTTCAGGCCAAAATGGCCGATATTGTCGGGCGAATAATGCGCCTGCATCTGGCTGCGCAAGACCACCTCATTGACGATTTCGCCGTGCGGGCCGCCGCGGGTCTGGTCGAGCAGGCGATTAAGCCGGTCGGTGCGCGGCGCCTCGCCCTTGGACCAATTGATCTGGATGGTGGCTAAGAAATCGGCCAGGGCCTGAACCTTTTCCTGGCTGGGGGTATCATGCACCCGGTAGATCAGGGCTGGACGCTTTTGGCCCTTGGTTGGGGCTTCCAGGGTTTGGGCAGCACAGACATTGGCCTGGATCATGAATTCTTCGATCAGGCGATGCGCAGTCAGGCGTTCGCGTGGGCGGATGGAAACAACCTCGCCTGCCTCATTGATCTCGATCTTGCGTTCAGCGCTTTCAATATCAAGCGGCGAGCGCCGGTCCCGCGCCTGGCCAACGCAGGCATAGGCGGCCCAGAGGGGCTTGAGCACGGGCTCGAGCAGAGGGCCGGTTACTTCGCTTGGTTCGCCATCAATCGCCGCCTGGGCATGTTCATAGGCTAGCTTGGCGGCTGAACGCATCAGGCCGCGCATGAACTGGTGGCCAGTCTTGTCGCCCCTGGCGCTAAACACCATCCGCACGGCCATACAGGCGCGGTTCTCGCCCTCGCGCAGGCTGCACAAGCCATTGCTGAGATGTTCGGGCAACATGGGTTCGACCCGGTCGGGAAAATAGACGCTGTTGCCCTTATCCAGGGCCTCACGGTCTAGCGCCGAGCCTGGCCGGACATAGGCTGCGACATCGGCAATTGCGACCCAGACGATCCAGCCGCCGGGATTGGCTGGGTCGGTGTCCGGCTCAGCATAGACCGCATCGTCATGGTCCCGGGCATCAATGGGGTCGATCGTGACCAGGGGCAGGTGGCGCAGATCGGTGCGCGCTTGAAGGGTCGGGGCCTCAGCCGCCATGGCCTCGTCTTCGGCGTCGCTGGTAAAGCCCATGGGCAGGCTATGGGTGTGGATGGCAATCAGCGAGGCGGCGCGGGGATGGTCCTCCCGCCCGACCACCTCCAGCACCCGCCCACGCTTAGGTCCGAACCGGCCAGCCGCCTCGCCGACCTCGGCCAGGACCAGATCGCCGTCCTTCAGTTTCTCGCCCTCGGGGCCGTAAAGGATCAGGCTTTCTTTAGAGCGGCGATCAACGGGTTCGACGCGGATTTCTTGTCTGGGGCCGCGCAGAGATTTGCGCACCACGCCCAAGATCTTGTGAGCACTTTGGCCGAGCTTCTTGATCAGCTTGGCTTCGTATTCGCCGTCCTCGCGGCGTTCAAACCGCACCAGCACCCGCTCGCCCAGGCGCGGGGCACCAGCGGCGGCCTCGTCCTTGCCGGGCGCTAGACGGACCAGCGGCAGGTCATCGCCGCCCTTGACCAGACGCACAAACAGGTCACCATCTGCATCAACATCACAGACATCAGCCACCCCAACCGGGGGCAGGGCACCGGCTTCGGTATAGCCGCCTCGGCCGCGCTTGCCCAAGACGCCCTCGGCCTCAAGATCCTTGAGCATCATCCGTAGCGCGCGGCGGTCAGAGCCCTTCAGGCCAAAGGCCTTGGCCATATCGGCCTTGGCCGCTTCGCCTGCCTCACGCAGGAATTTGAGCAGGGTATCGCGGTCTGGCAGGCCTTGAGGAGGCTTGGATTTCGACTTATCGGCGGCGGAGCGAGACAGGCGCGATTTTTTCATGGCGCGACGATACAGGGCGCGCACTGATTTGCATAATCCAGACGCAAAGCTTTGCAAAATCTTCACGCCTCCCTCGCAGATTAGGCGTGGTCTTGCTATGGAGGGGGCCAAGGTCGGTTAACACCGATAGTCGGAGCGATCATGTCGGAGTCAAAGGCCCTGCAGCGACTGCAAAGCATCATCATTGATGATGCCTCGCTGGCCTCTGCGTCCCGTGATCAGGAGCATGAACGCCAGGTCGCGATTTTTGATCTGCTTGAAGACAATTATTTTGAGCCTGAGGGTGAGGGTGTTGGCCCCTATGACCTGACCATAGGCCTGGCCGATAATCGCCTATTGCTCGACATCATCGGGCCCGATTTCGAGCGGCGTCACCTCTTGTCCATGTCGCCGTTTAAGAGCCTGATCCGCGACTATTTTATGGTCTGTGACAGCTATTATGATGCGATCCGCAATGCTTCTCCGGCCCATATTGAGGCGCTGGATATGGGCCGCCGCGGTCTGCATAATGAGGGCTCGTCGCTCTTGCGCGAACGCCTGGGCGGCAAGGTGACCACCGATCTGGATACGGCGCGGCGACTGTTTACCCTGATCTGCGCCCTTTATCGGCGAGGTTAGGGGTGCAAAGCCCTGGCGTAGCGACACCCCCTGGCGAGCTGCCGGGGGCGGTCTTGTTTGCCTGTAATTTCAATCGCGTACGCTCGCCCATGGCCTTGGCCCTCTTGCGCATGACCCATGGCCGAACCGTATTTGTCGATAGTTGCGGCCTTAGACCCGAGCGCGGCGGCGAGATTGATCCCTTTGCCGCCAGTGTGCTGGACGAGATTGGCGCCGACCTAGTCGGGCACAAGGCCAAGAGCTTTGATGATCTAGAGGACGGCTCGTTTGACCTGGTCATTTCCCTAACGCCGGAGGCTCAGCATAGGGCCGTTGAATTGGCGCGCGGGCGGTCCGTGGATATCGAGTATTGGCCCATACCCGACCCAACCCTGACCACCGGATCGCGTGAGGCGGTGCTCGAAGCCTATCGGATGACCCGTGACGTATTGCTGGCCAAGATCTATGCCCGGTTTGGCAAGCCATCGACGTTTGGGGGTTGAATCGGCTATAGACCGGCCAAGAGCGCAGGCAACCGGTCGCAAGAGCGAGATACGGACGACTTGCCTTATCCTGATTGTTGTTTAGAGAGACCGCATGGCTAAAGAAGAACTTTTAGAATTTCCGGGCACTGTTGTTGAATTGTTGCCAAATGCGACCTTCCGCGTGACCCTGGAAAATGACCACGAGATCATCGCCCATACGGCGGGCAAGATGCGCAAGAACCGTATTCGGGTTCTGGCAGGCGACAAGGTCCTGGTCGAAATGACGCCTTATGACCTGACCAAGGGTCGCATCACCTACCGCTTTAAGTAGGACCGAGTCCTTGGCCGTGCCCAAGGCGCGTCTGGTCCTGGCCAGCGCCAGCCCAAGGCGGCTGGACCTTTTGCGCCAGGTCGGGATTGAGCCTGACCAGATTGATCCTGCCGATACCGACGAAACCGAACAACAAGGCGAGACACCGCGCCGCCTGGCCGTTCGTTTGGCTAAGGCCAAGGCCGACAGTGTGGCCCAAAGGCAGGCCGATGCCTTCGTTCTGAGCGCCGACACTGTGGTGGCCTTGGGCCGCCGGGTCCTACCCAAGGCTGAAACGGAGGCCCAGGCCCGCGCCTGTTTGACGCTTTTGTCCGGTCGTGGGCACCGGGTCTATACCGGCCTTTGTGTGATCGCGCCTGATGGCCGCGTCGCAGAACGTCTGGTGGAGACGCGCCTAACGTTTAAACGCTTGTCAGCCTTAGAGATTGACACCTATATCGCCAGCGGTGAATGGCACGGAAAGGCTGGCGGCTATGGCATTCAGGGCCGTGCAGGCGGCTTTGTGCTGGACCTGCAAGGCTCATACCCCAGCGTCGTCGGCCTGCCGCTTTATGAGACCCTTTGCCTGCTTGAGGGCCTAGGCTATCGGCCTCTGCCGGATCAGGCTTGATCAAGGTCATGCCGGTTCGCCGCCTCTATCTCGACAATGGACCGGGCGAGCGCCGCGGGGTCGTGACGCTAGACGGGCGTCCGGAACATTTCCTAATTGAGCGTGTTACCGATCAAGGTGCCGGTACCGGCACGCAAATTGTTGGACGGGTGGCCAGGCTTGAGCGCGCTATGGCGACCGCCTTCATCGATCTTGGCGATGGACCAGAGGCGGTCTTGACCCTTTCCGGCGATGCGGCACGTCTGGCCGAAGGGCAATTTGCAGCCTTCGAAGTCACAAGCCCAGCGCGGCAAGAGAAGGGGCCAATCGTACGCTTAATTGGGCCAGAGCAAGGTCCTATCCGCGTGCTTAGAGCAGCTCCAGACCTTGAGGCCCAGCTCCTGGCCCTGGCACCTGGGCAGGAGATTGTTGGCTCGCCTTTGGCGCGCGAGGTTGCCGATCTGGCAATTGCAGAGATCATGCAGATCGAGCATGGCCTTCCAGGCGGCGGCAGTATTGCGATAGAGACAACCCGAGCCCTAACGGCCATTGATGTCGATCTTGGCGCACGTCAGGGCGGCGATCCCAAGCGGGCCGCGCGCCAAGCGAACCTCGCCGCTCTTGCCCAAGGCGCGCGGCTTTTGCGGTTAAAAGGGCTAGGCGGGCTGGTTGTGTTTGATCTGGTCGGAAAGGGCCATGACGGGTCAGCTACCAGTGCGGCGGCTAAGCTTGCCTTTGAGCCGGACCAGCCCGGCGTCTCCATCGGCCCCATCAGCCGTTTTGGTACGTTCGAATTGGCCCTGCCACGCCGAATGAGGCCAGTTCGCGAGCGCCTTTGCGATCCAGACGGTCGGCTGTCGGCCCAGACCCTGGCTTTGCATCTGCTGCGAAAAGCCGAGGATTTTGTCCGTTCCGATCCAGGCGCGCGCCTACAATTGATCTGTCATAAGCGAGTAGAGGATCAGGCCCGCGCCTTGTTCGAGCATCTGGCTGCGCGTATCGGACAGCGTTATGAGATTATTGGGCAGGATGATCTTGCCTATGATCATCTGGATGTTCGCCTCTTATGAGCCAGGCCCTTTGCCCTAATTGTAAGAAGCCAATGCAAGAGGCTTACCGACCATTTTGCTCGAAGCGCTGTGCCGATCTTGATCTGCATAAGTGGTTAACGGGCAGTTATGTCATTCCCGGCAGCGCGCATGACCAAGGCGATGGTGAGGATGAAGACGGCAGCGAGGGCGGCATACCGGCGGCTTCCGCCGAGTGGGATGAGGATTGACCACCCGATCGGAACTTTCCTGTTCTGTGGTTCCTTTTCGATGCTAGACACGCCGCAAAGCCTGACCTATAGACCTCGCCTCCGCGATGCATGCGGAGTGTTGCGGCCCGATTAAAGGGCCTGCGCGCCTGGGTAGCTCAGTTGGTAGAGCAGCGGACTGAAAATCCGCGTGTCGGTGGTTCGAATCCGCCCCCAGGCACCACTTCTTGTCCTTGTTCAACTTGGCGGATGGCTATGGTGGTTTGTTCAACGATCGGGCTTGAGGTTGCCAAATATTCGGACATGCCCGTAAGGCGGGGCGCTTGCGCCAATGATTGCTGCCAGTCCCACCGTGTGACTATTTGGTTAAGCATCTGAGCGCTGTTAAGTCCCTGCCACAGCTAATGTTTTGGCATTGGGCGCAAGTTTCCTTTCATAAATTGCACACGCGAAAAATGCTGCATCGCAACATAAAAATCCAGTTCTGGGCAAAATCTGTTCCAAATTAGAGTTATTTCCGTGTTGCACCGCAAAACACCTACAGTTTTGGCCGTCTGGTCGAAAAAGATTCCCACCCTCAGGGTCTTGACGATCACAAAAGGGGTTGCCAAGAACGCCATGCCTCAAGTCTAACTTGTTGGTAAGGTTTCGCTCTCACGGGAACGGAACCTGTCACGCCTATTGTCGGGGTAACCTGGGGTCCATTCCGGGTTGTTTCGGGGATTTGAGTGCAGCCATAGCGATCCATTGCGTTGGTCAGGGCTTGATCCTGCTGGCAAAATGGGGAAATTTTCATCAGGGTGGACACGCTCTCGCGCGACGACCCTTTCGGTCCTAACGTGCTAGACCAAGCAGGAACTGGCGACAGATGCTCGATATCAAACGACTGACCCCCATCATCGCTCTCTTCGGCGCCGTTGCGCTGCTGACGAGTACGCCGGCCCTCGCACAGACGGCCGATCAACCCGCTGCAGCAGCTTCTGAAGCTGCCCCCGCAGCCGCAGCCCCCGCAGCCGGCTCGCCCGCGCCAGTGACGATCAACAACCACGGCGGCGAACTGACCCCCATGACCATGTTCCTTGACGCCGATGCGGTTGTTAAGGTTGTGATGATCGGTCTGGCCCTGTCCTCGATCTTCTCCTGGACGCTTTTGATCACCAAATTGTTTGAGTTCGCTGCCCTGCAAAAGTCATCTGACGCCTTTGTAGAAGCCTTCCGCGGTGCAAAGTCGATCGGCGAAATGGGCAAGATTTCAGAGTCCGAAGAGTTCGTTGGTAACCCGCTGGCCGACATGGCCGCTGCGGCCGCCATTGAGATCGAACTCTCGCGTCAAGCTGGCCTAAAGGTATCTGGCGAACACCGTGAGTCCACCGTTCTGCGCGCAAGCACCGCCGTTTCGGCGGTACAAGGCTCGCTCGCCAAGCGCCTTTCAAGCGGGATGCAGTTCCTGGCCTCCGTTGCCTCCTCCGGTCCATTCATCGGTCTGTTTGGTACGGTTTACGGCATTATGAACTCCTTCATCGGTATCGCGAACACCAACACGACCAATCTGGCCGTCGTGGCTCCTGGTATCGCCGAAGCCTTGCTTGCCACCGGTATCGGCCTGTTTGCGGCTATTCCGTCGATGATTTTCTACAACTACTTCCAGACCCGCATCAGCGCCTATGGTGTTCGGTCGGAAGGCTTTGTTGTGGAACTCCTTAACGCCATGTCGCGCCAACTCGACAAAGGGGCCTGACACCAATGGCCGCCAAACTTTCAAAGTCGGGCGGGAGTAGGTTCGATCTTGGGCAGAATGCCGACATCAATGTGACACCGCTTGTCGACGTGATGTTGGTTCTGCTGATCATCTTCATGGTGGCGGCTCCGCTCGCCACTGTGTCGGTGGTCGTTAGTCTCCCAACGGCCGTAGCCAAGCCCAGTCAAAACCCGCCCAAGCCGGTTTACATTTCGATCCAGGCCTCTGGGGACGTGTATATCGGGGATTTCATCACAAGTGCTGAATCCCTGGGCGATGACCTCAAAAAGCAGATTGGTCGACGCGATCCAACCAAAGAGCGCATCTTCATTCGGGCTGATAAGGACACCACATATGGTGACTTTATGGGCGTGATGAACGGGCTTCAGGATAACGGATTTTATAGCGTCGCGCTGATCGGCGAAGACAACTCGAAATAAGGGCCCGTTACGCATGGCTGAAGAACAGCGAGACGTTGCCCATCCGGCACACAATCCGTTTGACGGGGCGATCCGCAGGAAGCGAAGCACAGCCACTACGGTGGCGGTTATCGTATCCTTCGGTGCCCACCTGATGCTGGGGCTTTACCTCTATAAGGTAAAGGTCGAGACCAAGATGGAGGAGTATACGGACGAGGCAACCAAGGTGGATATTTACAAGCCACCGCCGCCACCGCCGCCGCCGCCGCCACCACCGTCGGACAAGCCGCCGCCGCCGCCGAAGCTACAGCCTCGGCCTCCGGTGGCCCCACCGCCGAACGTGACGCCGCCTCCGCCGTTGGAAGTGCCTCCGGTGAAGAAGGAAGATCGTAAGGAATACACGGCGCCGCCTGTGGTCGCAGCACCACCGGTGGTAACCAGTCCAAACTGGACCCGTAAGCCCAGCGGTGACGACTATGCCCGCTTTTATCCGGAGCGCGCTCAGCGTCTGGAAAAAGAGGGTGTGGTTCTCATCAAGTGTGTGGTGACCACCAAAGGCGCGCTCGTCAACTGCCAGATTCTGCAGGAAGATCCCGCAGACTTTGGGTTCGGCGAGGCGAGTAAAAAGATTGCGAGCTTATGGAAGATGAAGCCGCAGACAGTGAATGGCGAGCCAGTAGAGGCAAGCTGGCAGACCCGGATCAAGTGGCAATTGCCCCGTTAGGGACTGTCTATTCAGACCAAACAGACCCGCCCCAAGGTTTAGGCCTTGGGGCGGTTTTGCATTTGCGGTCCGGTCAAACCTGGTGAACCCAGCTTGGGCAAACTATGTTAAATGAAACTGGGTGTTTGCCTGAGGAGGCGAGAATGTGCCTAACCGGTCACGCTGAACAAAACGAAGTTCCGACCAGAAATGCGCCGCGCATCCGCCTATCGCGCCGTGACCTTGTCCGTGGCCTCGCTGCAGGCACCGTGGTCGCCTTTACGGCGGGGTGTTCTTATAACAGCACACTCGGTCGCGATCAGCTTTTGATGGTCAGCGACGCCGATCTGGTCCAGATGTCTCTCAGTGCCTGGGCCGAGACCTTGCGGACGGAAAAGCGGTCGGATGATCCCGTGCTCAATAAGCGAGTCCAAGGCGTTGGGGCTCAGATCGCCATCGCGGCGGGCCGGGGGCAAGAGGCATGGGAATATGCCGTCTTTGACAATAAGGAAGCCAATGCTTTTGTGCTTCCGGGTAACAAGGTCGGGGTCAATACCGGTCTGTTCAAGGCCGTACACAATGATGACCAACTTGCCGCTGTGCTGGGCCACGAGGCTGCTCATGTCACGGCACACCACGCCGCAGAGCGCTATTCGCAGGCCATGATTGCCCAGGTGGGCATGGTGGCGGCGGATATCGCTATCGGTCAGGGTGAGGGACAAAGCCAGAAGGAACTGATTGGCGCCCTAGGCCTTGGAGTCCAGTATGGAGTCCTGATGCCTTTCTCCCGCCAGCATGAATTAGAGGCTGACCGGATCGGGGTCGATTATATGCATGCCGCAGGCTTTGAACCGGTCCAGGCCCTAAGGCTTTGGGAAAACATGGCCTCGAACCAAGGCAAGCCAAAGCCGCCGCAACTGCTATCCACCCATCCGTCCGACGAGACCCGGATTGCCACCTTGCGGTCCTACCTTACACAGCGCGGCTGGATGGGCAGCGCCGCCTCAGCCTGATAGAATAAGGCCCTTGGCCTTCATCCAGGCGGTGACATGGCCGTTGACGGCTTCGGGTGCCTCTTGCTGGACCCAGTGCGAGACATTGGGCAGGCGATTTAGAGTTAGGTCCGCAACATAGGGCTCATAGCCCTCGGATAGTTCAATCCCGAGCGCTGTGTCTTCTTCGCCCCAAACCATCAGGGTCGCGGTCTCGATCTTGCGGGCATGGTTGTGGGAATATGCGCGAAGGGCCAGCTTATTGGCCCGGTAATAATTGATCATGGCGGTCATGGCCCCGGGCTTAAGCGCATTTTGCTGATAATGGTCCAGCACGCTTTGCGGGAAGCGGCTCTTATCAATCGCCATGCCGACAAAGGCCTGGCCAATGGCCTTGGCACCATTGGCCGTCAGCACGAATTCCGGCAGCCACGGAATCTGGAAGAAAAGAGCATACCAGCTTTTCTTCTTCTGGGCCGGATTGTGCTTAAGGGCTTCAATCATGATCGCCGGGTGGGGCACGTTCATGATAATCAAGCCGTCCAATTCGCGCAGGCGATCATTGGCAAAACACCAGGCAATCAGCGCGCCCCAGTCATGGGCGATCAACAAGCGACGCCGCGCGCCTAAGGCGTCGAATAGGCCGACCGTATCGGCGAGCAGATGCTCCATCTGATAACTGTGCTTGCCCTTGGGGCGGCTGCTATCGCCATAGCCACGCATATCGGGTGCAACGGCGCGCCAACCCATCTTGGCCAGAAGGGGCAATTGCTCTCGCCAGCTAAACCGACTTTCTGGAAAGCCGTGCAAAAACAAGGCAACCGCATCACCGGTGCCGCATTCATCGATAACAAAGCTCAGACCATTGGCCTCGATCTTGCGGGTGGTGATATTGGTCATGGCGCGCGCTCCCAGTAGAATAGCTGCCAGGATGCCGCCTTGCCTGCGATTGGGCAAGTCTTGGACCGCAATCGCGGCATTCCATGAAACATCGGCTTGATCCCAAACCCCATGCCGACTAAAACCCGGTTTCTCGCAATGCGAGCCGCCTTAGCTCAGTTGGTTAGAGCGCCGGTTTGTGGAACCGGAGGTCCTCAGTTCAAGCCTGAGAGGCGGTACCATTTCGGCCCGGAGCCGATGGGCCTTTGCCAATTTCTGCCTTTATAACTTGCCGTATTCGCGCACAAACTGTGCCATGGCCTTGGCCTCGTCGGTGCCTTTACCCTCAAGCCCATCTACAACGCCGAGACGATCGGGTTCGGAGCGGTTTTGGCTGGCCTTTACCTTGCCGATCATCCGGTCAATACAGATCTCTAACCCGACAATGGCGCGCAACTGGGCAGCGATATAGGCTTCAGGGGAATCGGTCACCGACCAGGGCTCTGCCAGCCCTTGTTCATGTCTATGGGTCAGGGCCTCAATCTGGGCCCTTAGCCAAGAGGCGTCCTCAATGACCGTCAAACGGCCATAGGCATGGACCGTGACATAGTTCCAGGTCGGCACGACCTTGCCGTGCTCTTGCTTGGTTGGATACCAGCCGGGCGAAACATAATGATCTGGCCCCTGAAATACGATCAGGACTTCGCGATCCGGATCTTGCCCCTGCCACAGCGGATTGGCCCTGGCGATATGGGCCAGCAAGGTGCCGAAGGGTCCGCGTACAGGGTCCAGGATAAACGGCACGGAATCGGCGCTCAGGCCATGACCGCCTTGGCTGACCAAGAGGCCCAGCGGATACTGGGATATCAGCGTGTGCAGAACCTCAGTGCGATCTTCGATAAAATGCGGCGGTTGATACATGCACTCAGTTTCGGTTGATCGGGTCCTAGGACGTTTAGACTGATATTCTAGTCCCATCAATAGGACCGCGGCAGGCCCAGAACGTGTTCGCTTAAGTAAGCCAGGATCAGATTGGTCGAGATCGGAGCGACCTGATAGAGGCGGGTCTCGCGGAACTTGCGCTCGACATCATATTCCTCGGCAAAGCCAAAGCCGCCAAAGGTCTGCAGGCAGGTATCAGCCGCTTGCCAAGAAGCTTCGGACGCTAATAGCTTGGCGGTATTGGCCTCTTCTGCGCAAGACTTACCGGCATCATAGAGGGCGGCGGCGTGATAGGTCATCAGCTTGGCGGCGCGCCCCTGGGCATGAGCCCGGGCAATGGGGAAGGCCACGCCTTGGTTCTGGCCAATCGGACGACCGAACACCACCCGGTCGTTGGCATAGGCCGTAGCCTTTTCGACAAACCACCGGCTATCGCCAATACATTCAGAGGCAATAAGTATGCGTTCGGCATTCATGCCATCGAGAATATAGCGAAACCCCTTGCCCTCTTCGCCAACCAGGCAATCGGCGGGGATTTCGAGATTATCGAAAAAGATCTCCGTCGTGGCGTGATTGAGCATGGCGCGGATCGGCTTGATCGTCAGACCCTTGCCGAGCGCCAGGCGCATATCGAGCAAAAAGACCGACATGCCATCAGCCTTTTTCTGGCCCTCCGTCTTGGGGCTGGTGCGGGCGAGCAGGACCATCAGGTCGGAATGCTCGGCTCGGCTGGTCCAGACCTTTTGACCATTGATCACATAGACATCGCCCTTGCGCGTCGCCGTAGTGCGGATACTGGTCGTATCGGTCCCGGCCGTGGGTTCCGTCACACCAAAGGCCTGAAGCCGTACCTCACCGCTAGCAATCTTGGGCAACCACTGGGCCTTCTGTTCTGGGCTGCCATGGCGCAGCACCGTGCCCATCGTATACATTTGTGCATGCAGCGCCGCCGCATTGGCACCGCACGCATGGACTTCTTCCAAGATCATGGCCGCGGTGGTCAGGCCAAGGCCGCTGCCGCCATAGACTTCGGGGATCAGGACGCCCAGATGCCCAGCCTCGGTCATGGCCTCAACAAAGGCGGTGGGATAGGCCCGCTCGCGGTCCAGGGCGCGCCAGTATTCGCCGGGGAACCGGGCACACAGGTTGCGGACCGCCTGGCGGATTTGCTCAGAGGCTGCGTCATCAAGCATATGGGGCGGCAGGGCGGCGGGGTCTGACATGGGGCGCTCCGGCAGGCTTTGGCCTGTATTGGATTGGTCATGGAACCGCAACAGGCGCTTCGTCAAGCATGATCAGACTTGAGCTTGGGCGCGGGGCAGCGTAGCCAAGGCACAAATGCGCCAAACGGCCGTGTCAGGAAACCCAGCCCATGTCTGATCCCGTCCATTCCCATGCCGCCTTGCTCGAGCAAGACTTTGGCACTGTGCCCGACCTGATCCGCTTTAATGCCCTGGCCCGGCCGGATCAGGCCGCCTTGATCAAGGACGAGGCTGTCCTGACCTATGGCCAGCTCGATGCCCTGATGGACCAGATCGCGGCCAGCTTTCAGCGTGATGGCGTGACCAAGGGCCAGTCGATCTCGATTTGTGCAGGCTCGTCCATCGCCTATGCGGCCGTGTTTTTGGCAGGCCTGCGCGCCGGGATCGCGGTTGCACCCCTGGCCCCGTCCTCGACGCCCGAAAGCCTGGTCACCATGCTGGCCGATTGCGATGCCAAGCGGTTCTTCCTGGATACCAGCGTCGCCAAGGCCCTGGCCGGTCAGACCCTGACCATGCCCGTCACGACCCTGGATGGATCGGACTATGGCCAACCCTTAGAGGCCTGGCTGGCCCCTGTAGGCAGTGTCCCAAAGCCCATCGATATTGCGCCAGAAGACCCGTTTAATATCATCTATTCGTCGGGCACGACGGGCGCGCCCAAGGGCATTGTCCAGTCCCATGGCATGCGCTGGTCGCATACGGGTCGCGGCGGCGGGTTTGGCTATGGGCCAGGCACGGTGACGCTCTTGTCCACGCCGCTCTATTCCAACACCACCCTGGTCAGCTTTTTCCCGACCATGGCCCTGGGCGGCACCGCCGTCTTGATGGACAAGTTCGATGCCGAGGGCTTTTTGAAATTGGCTCAGGCGCACAAGGTCACTCATGCCATGTTGGTGCCAGTGCAATACCGCCGCATTCTCGAACTGCCCAGCTTTGATGATTATGACCTGTCCAGCTTCCAGATGAAGTTTTGCACCAGCGCCCCGTTTGCGGGTACGCTCAAGGCCGAGATCCTGCGCCGTTGGCCGGGCGGCCTGGTCGAGTATTATGGCATGACCGAGGGCGGCGGCAGCTGCATCCTGGTCGCGCATGAGCACCCAGACAAATTGCACACGGTCGGCCAGCCGGGGCCAGGCCACGATATCCGCCTGATCGACGAAGACGGCAAGGAACTGCCGCATGGCGAGGTCGGCGAGATTGTCGGCCGTTCCCCCGCCATGATGAACGGCTATCACAACCAGCCGGGCAAGACCTCGGATGCCGAATGGTATAGCCCAGAGGGCCTGCGCTTTATCCGTACTGGCGATGTTGGCCGCTTTGATGCTGAGGGCTTTATGACCCTGATGGATCGCAAGAAGGACATGATTATTTCGGGCGGCTTCAACATCTATCCCAGCGATCTTGAGGCTGTGGTGATCGGCCATCCCGACGTGGCTGAGGTCGCGGTAGTTGGCGCGCCATCGGAGCGTTGGGGCGAGACGCCGGTCGGGTTTGTCACCCTAAAGGCTGGGGCAAGCAGCACGGCTGACCAGATCAAGGACTGGGCCAATGAGCGATTGGGCAAGACCCAGAGGCTGGCCGCGGTGAGTCTGGTTGAAGCCCTCCCACGCAGCGCGATTGGTAAGGTTCTAAAGCGCGAATTGCGCGATCAATTCTTGGCGGAAAACACGGTGGCATGACGAGGCCTGATTTAGGAAATCTATGCCCATGGCTCTAGGCTCTGACCCACAGGCAAGCGCGCCAGGCATCAAGGCTCCGCTTGGCCTTGATCTGTCGATTGTCGTGCCGACCTATAATGAACGCGGCAATGTCGAGCGCCTGATCGCGGCCCTGGACCTGACCCTGCAGGGCATTACCTGGCAGGTGATCTTTGTCGATGACGATAGTCCTGATGGCACGGCAGCGGCCGTCAAGGCGATTGCGGCCAACGATAGCCGCGTCCAGTGCCTGCACCGGGTCGGACGACGCGGCCTGGCCGGGGCGGTGATCGAGGGGGCTATGGCCAGTTCGGCCCCGTTTGTTGCGGTCATGGACGGCGATATGCAACATGACGAAACCCTCTTGCCCGCCATGTTTGCCGCCCTGCGCGCCGACCGCGCCGATCTGGTGATTGGCTCGCGGTTCTTGCAGGCCGATGGTCTCGACAAGGGTCTGTCGGCGATTCGCCAAATGGGCAGCCGCGTCGCCGCCTGGCTGGGCCGCAAGGCCTTGCGCGCCGATGTCAGCGATCCCGTCAGTGGCTTTTTCATGATCCGCCGGGTTCTGATTGAGCAGGTGGCGCAAAAGCTGTCGACGGACGGGTTTAAGGTTTTGTTCGACATTATCGCTTCGCAAGCCACACCGCCGCGTATTGTGGAACTGTCCTATGCCTTTCGTGAGCGCGAGGCGGGGGAGAGCAAGCTCGATAGCCGGGTAGTGGTCGAATATGCCGGGCTGGTCCTGGGCAAGCTCACCAATGACCTCTTATCGGTTCGCACCGTCCTGTTTGGTCTGGTCGGGGCCAGCGGCATATTGGTGCATTTGAGCGTGCTCTATCTGCTCGAGCTGGGCGGTCACAACAGTTTTGAACAGGCCCAGATTATTGCTGCCCTTGTGGCCATGACCTCGAACTATTTCATCAATAATGCCCTGACCTATCGCGACCGACGGCATAAGGGATGGCGGCTCGTGAGTGGCTATTTGCAGTTTTGCCTGGTCTGCAGCGTCGGGCTGGCGGCTAATTTCGCGGTTGCGGATCTTGTGCGCACCTATGTGCCAGGCTGGATCGCAGCCGGTACGGCTGGGGCCGCTGTCGGCGCGATCTGGAATTATGTCATCAGCACGATCACGGTCTGGTAGCCCCATGCCCAGCGCGGCCCTTGATCAAAAAACGCGCGCCGGCCAGGTCTGGTTGTTTCTAGGCCTGATCACCTTGGCGCGGCTGGTCTTTGCGGCGGCCATCCCCCTGACCGATGACGAGGCCTATTACCGGCTCTGGGCACAGCATCTGGATATTGGCTATTATGACCACCCGCCCATGGTCGCCTGGCTGATGGCTCTGGGCCAAGGCCTTTTGGGCGATACAGCGCTTGGCATAAGGCTTGGCGCGGTGCTGGCGACTGGCCTGACCAGCCTTGTGGTGCATGATCTGGCGCTTCGGCTGGGCGCAGACCGCAAGACAACGCTTAGCGCCATGGTCTGGTTCAATGCCACCTTGATTGTTGCAGCAGGCGGCATGTTGGCCGTGCCGGATGTCGGGGCCAGCCTGTTCTGGACGCTTTGCCTTTGGTGTCTGGTGCGGGCGCAAGGCGATCTTAAGCGGCCGGGTCTTTGGTGGGCCTTGGCGGGCCTTGTGGCCGGTCTGGCGACCTTATCCAAATATTCGTCCCTATTCTTGGCCCCCGGCATATTCTTGTGGGTGGTTGCATCGGCTGAGCGGCGCAAGGTCTTGGCCACGCCCTGGCCTTGGCTGGCGGGCCTAATTGCGGGCCTTGTCTTTGCCACCAATGTCTATTGGAACGCCCAGCACGGTTGGCTGACCTTTGCCAAGCAATTTGGCCGGGTCGAGGCCAATGGCTTTTCCCCAAGATTTGTTGTCGAGCTGCTGATCACCCAGGCCCTACTGCTCAATCCCCTGATCACCGGATTTTTGGTACGGGGCGCATTTTTGCGGCAAGAGTCGGAGCTGCGAGGCCAGCGGCTAGACCTGTCCTTGATCTGGCTAACCAGCCTGCCATTTGCTGCCTATCTGATCCTTCATGCCCTGCATGACCGGGTCCAGGGCCATTGGCCCATGCCGCTCTATGCGGGACTGGCCCTGGCCGCAGCCGTTATGGCCTCTCGGCTTGAGCTTGGCCGATGGGGCAGGGCTTTCCGCACCCTGGTGCCATGGCTCGGCCTTGGGCTTGGGATAGCGGCCTTGAGCCTGGCGGTTGCGCCGCCGGGCCTTTTGCCGCTCAAGCGCGACCCCACCCAGGCCGTGCGCGGCTGGCCAGAGCTTGCCACAGCGCTAGAGGCCGAGCGCAAGGTCCAAGGTGCCGCCTGGGTCGGAACCGTCAGCTATGTGTCGCTAGCCCAGCTTTCCAATCAGCCAAGCCTGCAAGCCCCCGTAATCCAGATCACCGAGCGCGATCGCTATGCCAATGCCCCCGTGCCCAAGGGGTTGGACACGGCCAAGCCCGGCCTGATTATCGACCTGTCGCGCCGTATGGACCCCAAGGCCCTAGCCGCCTGTTTCACGATGATCACCCCCGCCCCAAGCCTGACCCGAGGCGGACGGTCCTATGCGGTCTATCGCGTTGAGGGCCCAAGGGTCGATGTTGTTCGGGATGGGTGCGGTTAGGGATTTTCTCTAACCTATTGAAAAAGTGTTGGTTTATGATGCTGCTCGCTTGAGGCGCAGCAATAAAAATTACGCCTTGACTCACAACCGGGGGGGGTATGGTGAGATCGTCCCTTTGGAGTAGTTTTTGGAGGTTGATCATGGTAACGGTTCGTAAGATTGCAATAACGGTCGCTTGCCTGTGTATGTTTGGGTTGGCGGCGTGCTCAGGTGAAGTGACTTATTCAAATGGACCAAACGGTCAGAGTGGCACCATCACCGGTAGGTGGCCTTAAGTGGTGACTGTAAAATGAATATAAATGGGCGTGGAGGGGAACGAAGTCGGAAGGTTTTTGCTTTCCTCTGCGCCCTACTGACCTTTTTTCTCGTGAATTCAGTCGCTTTTAGGGTGCAAGCAACGGAGGGTTGGACTCGCACAAGCTCGGATGAAATTCGCTTAGATGGGGACATTGACCCAGACTCCTTCGCGAAATTCCTAGTCGCTGCTGAGGGCGGGTTTACGCGGGTGGTCTTAAACAGCCCAGGCGGCATGGAATTTGCTGCCATGCGCATTGCTCAAGACCCCCGGTACAAAAGTGCAGAAGTTATTGTAGCGGAAAAATGCCTATCCGCCTGCGCCAACTATCTTGCGGTTCTTGGGCGATCCTTGTCGGTGGACTGTGATTCAGTAATCGGGTATCACGGAACCATATTGCGTAGACATCGAGTGTTGCGCGGGTACGGTTTGTCATTTTTAGGCAATTTAAATCGGAATTATAAAAGTCAAGCGGTAGCTAATTGGTATAAAACATCAGAACAGGAAGCGCGGGATTTATTCAAATACCGTAAAATAGACATCAAGTTACTGTTCTACAAAAACTCTAAATTCCTTAAAAATTTCTATGAAATAGAATTTGACACAGACACGGGTGAGGTGAGCCAAACTATCAGCCAGAATGGCATATGGATGCCGTCAGAAGCACAGTTAAGGGCCTTTGGCCTGAAAAACTTGACCTATTGCACCCCAACTGATGATGCGGATTTGACGGCGCGGGTTGCCCGTTTGGTTAAGGATCCAGCCAAGATGCAGAACTCGGTTTGGCATGTCGGCCCTTAAGATGATGTCCATACGCTTGCCAATCCTGTTGTTTTGCCTTTGGGGTGCAAGCCTTGGCTACGCTCTGGCCGAACCGGCCGTCTGGTCTCGTCCAAGTCCGGACACGGTGCTGGTTTCCGGCGAGCTGGATCGATCATCCTATGACGCTTACCAAAAACAGGCGGATCAAGGCTATCGGGTGCTGGTCTTGAACCGGGTGTCTGGCAATGAGTTTGTCGCCTTGCGGATCGCGCGAGACGTGGTCGCGCGCAAGGTCGCGGTTCGTATCGATCATAGCTGTATCCAGGGATGCGCGCGTTTCTTGATGCTGGCTGGACAGTCACTATCGGTCGATTGTGATGCGGTCTTGGCGCTTGGTCTGCCTGGATTTTCTACACCACCGGAACGCAAGAGAGCGGAACTTCGTAAATTCTTACCGTGGTGGAGTGATTTGAGGGCGAT
>JBILKO010000166.1:0-3352 GCA_044376615.1 Caulobacteraceae bacterium | reverse complement strand
TCGCGTTTGATGCCAAGACTGCCGACTATCTGGCCTGGTACAAGGCCCGATATCAGGAGGCCCAAAACCTGCTGGCGGAGGCCAAGGCCCCAATCGGTTGGTTGACCAAGGGGCCGACCGAAAAAGACTTAGACAATGACGTTTTCAACTCAGTCACCGGCCAGTTCGAGAAGGACTCTAAGGCGGCTAAAGCTGTGGTCTTTATCGAGCCTCGGGATCTGCCTGTCGGCCTATCGAGCACGCCTAGCCAGTGTCCCGCCGCAGGAGCCAATGTTCGAAACGATAGGCTCCAGGAACTCAACCTTCGCGCAATCGCTAGCGCCAGCTCAAAATCGCGTTAACCGCCCCGTAATAGATAGTGATCAATATATTTATATTGAATCGAACCGTTGGGGAGGGGTCTGTGGTGGAAGATAGTGTCGAGGTCTCAACTGCGCCTCGAGAGCTGATTTCCTTCATGATCGGGGTTCAGGAGTTTTGCCTGGACATTGGCGTGGTGCGTGAAATTCGCGGCTGGACCGAGACCATGCCCCTGCCGTATTCGCCCGACTATGTGCATGGCGTAATCAATCTGCGTGGCACAGTCATGCCGGTGGTCGATCTTTGCCGTCGCCTGGGTCTGGGCGATACGATCCCCAGCCAGCGCCATGTCATTATTGTCGCAATGATCTCAGATCAGCTTGTTGGCTTACTAGTCGATGCGGTCTGCGAGACCCTGACCATTAGTCCTGATGAGATCCAGATGCCGCCGGAATTAGGGTCCGAAGCGGCCCGCAACTTCCTCAAGGGCGTTTTGAGCATTGATGGCCGCATGGTCACGATTATTGGCCTGGACTCGGTCCTGCCCGGTCCCGTCGCCGAAGCGGCCTAACAGAATAATCACCTCAAACTCCAAACAGGCCTTGACCTTGGGGGCCTGAGGGTTTGGCTTGCGGCCCATGACTCGCCTGGGCCAACAGACCATTGTGATTGCTGGAGCTGGATCCATTGGCGCGACCTGTGCCTTGGAACTGGCCAGGCTTGGCTATGCCGTCACGGTCATTGATCCGGCGCCGCTTGGCCAAAACACCTCTGGCATGGCGGCAGGCATGTTGGCGCCGACCTTTGAGGCTGTGCTGGACAATGCAGGTCTGGAGGTTTTTGAACTCTATCTGGCCAGCATGCGCGCCTGGACCCCTCTGCTGGCCGCGCTTGGGCTAGCGGCGTCCGATGCGCCGCCATCTGGTGCGGTCTGGGTTGGTGACGATCCAGAAGCCATGGCGGCGCGCTTTGACGCCCTTGGGGCTGCGCACCAGCTTGTCGGTGCCAAAGGCGTTATGGCGATATCGCCGGGTCTGAACCTGTCCAAGCCAAACGTCCTCTTAGCGCCGCAAGATTGCCGGTTAGATCCGGCGGCGACCTTGACGGCCTTGAGGCACGCAGCCACCGGCCTCGGTGCGCGATTTGTCCATGGCCAGCTGACCCAGTACGCAGACGGAAAGGCCCAGCTTGCCGATGGTCAGGTCCTGGCAGCGGACCATCTGGTCCTGGCGACCGGATTGCCGCGAAGCATGGCCCATTTGGCCCCTGAACTGGTCCACCTGTCGCCGATCAAGGGGCAGTTAGTCGTGTTTGAAGGTGCGGGACCTTATTCAGGCCCAACCCTGCGCACGCCCCTAGGCTATGCCACGCCCACGGCCCAAGGCCTGGCGGTAGGCGCGACCATGGAGGCTGGGCGAGACGACCTAGACCTAGACGATAAGGTCACAGCGCGTCTTAGTGACCTCGGCGGCTACTTGTTTCCGCAATTGGCAGGGGTCACCCCGAGCGCAAGGGCAGGGGTGCGGGCCGCCAGTCCGGACCGCTTGCCATTGGTGGGTCCCAGCCTAGTTCCTGGCGTGATCTTGGCGTGCGGCATGCGGCGCAATGGCTGGCTTCTCGCCCCGCTTGTCGCGCGCCAGGTTGCAGCGTATTTGCAATCGAAAGACCAAGGACCCTGGGCCGATCTGTTAAACCCGCAAAGGTTTGACCTGGCCTAGGGCAAGGACAGTTTGAGGAAGGTTTGGGCATGTCAGGGTTTTGGCTAACCGAAGAGCAAGAGGCCATCCGTGAGGGCGTTGCCCGGATCTGCGCCAATTATGGCGATGAATATTGGCGCAAGACGGATGAGACCGGCACCTTTCCTGAGGGCTTTGTGACCGACATGGCGGACGGCGGTTGGCTGGGCGTGGCCATGCCCGAATCCGTGGGCGGTGCTGGGCTTGGCTTGACCGAGGCCTCAATTGTTATGCAGACCGTGGCCCAGTCGGGGGCTGGCTTTTCCGGTGCCTCGGCTATTCACCTGAACATTTTTGGCCCCATGCCTTTGGTCAAGTTCGGCTCGGATGCGCAGCGCGACTATCATTTGCCGCGCCTGATTTCAGGCCAAGATAAGATGTGTTTCGCCGTGACCGAGCCTAATTCGGGCCTCGACACCTCCAGTCTTGAGACCAAGGCCGAGCGCACCAATGATGGCTATGTTATCAATGGCCGCAAGATCTGGACCACCAGCGCACAGAGGGCCAATAAGATCCTAATCATTGCCCGTACCACGCCCAAGGATCAGTGCGCCAAGCCGACCCAGGGACTCAGCCTCTTCTATACCGACCTTGATCGCGGCAAGATCGAGGCCAATCCGATCCCGAAAATGGGCCGCAAGGCGGTCGAATGTAACACCCTGTTCATAGACGGGTTGGAAGTCTCCAAGGACGATCTGGTCGGCGAAGAGGGCAAGGGCTTTCAATACCTGCTGCATGGCCTGAACCCCGAGCGGGTCTTGTTCGCCGTCGAGGCGGTGGGTCTTGGCCGCGCCGCCCTTGCCAAGGCTGTGAATTATGCCAAGGAACGGGTGGTGTTTGGCCGCGCGATTGGCCAAAACCAAGGTATCCAGCACCCTCTGGCCAAGGCCTGGGCCGAGCTTGAGGCGGCGGACCTCTTGGCCTATAAGGCCGCCGCCCTCTATGATCGCGGCCTAGATTGCGGCGCTGAGGCTAATGCGGCCAAGTATCTGGGGGCAGAGGCGGGCTATCATGCCTGCGAGACCGCCGTCTTGACCCATGGCGGCATGGGCTATGCCAAGGAATATGATGTTGAGCGCTATATGCGTGAAGCCATGATTGCGCGGATCGCCCCGATCAGCCGCGAAATGATCCTCAACTATATTGCGGAGCGGGTCCTAGAGCTGCCCAAGAGTTATTAATGACCTATTAACCATAATTTCGCACCCTCGGCCGATGAAAACGGATTCGATCAAGGGCATGGTGACCTCGGCGCTTCAGCGCGCCTCGCAGGCCACGGGCGTCGATTTTGGCTATTTGGTCAAGACGGCTGCGCG
>JBILKO010000116.1:0-7806 GCA_044376615.1 Caulobacteraceae bacterium | reverse complement strand
CAAAATAGCGCTCCGCATCGCGCGGAACCTGCTGACGCACATAAGTGTTATTAAGGATTTTAATCGACGTATAGTATTGATCGGTCAGGTTCTTGCCGACCAGAGACACGCGGTACCGGTCCTCACGATCGATTAGAGACACGCTGGCATCCCAGACGCCATAAGCCTTTTGGATGGCAAGGTCTGCCTGGTCAATATCGAACTGTGTTTTGCTTTGCCAACTAATACCGCTGTTCAGGCCAATATCGAATGGCAGGTCCGGTGTTGAAATTAGATAGTCAGCGGCAGCCGATACCTTGAATTTTGGTGCATAGGGCAAGGGCCGACCATTATGCGCTGCGCAGCTGGCCGGCGATTTATCGGGGCAATTATATCGATCAATTTGGGCTTCAGTATAGGCTCCGCCGCCGGACAAGGTTAGGGCCGCCGTTGGGCGCGCGGTGAAGTCAAATTCGAAGCCCTTGGTCGAGACATTTCCCGCATTGATCAGGCGGCTGACAATGGTGCCGGCGACCGTATCAAACGAGGTGGTCTGGAAGCCCTTATATTTGGAATTGAAGGCCGCCAAGTTTAGCACCAGGCGGTTTTCAAACAGCTTTGACTTGAGCCCGATTTCATAGGCATCCGAGGTTTCAGGCTGCAGCGGAATAGTATCAAAGGCGCGCATATTGAAGAAGACATTGATCGCCGGGCCCTTATAGCCGCGCGCATAGTTCACATAGGCTGAGACCGTATCTGAAACTTCATATTGCACGCCAAGTCGCCCAGATGTGCCCTGTTTTTTTGAATTGCCCTTGCTGGCAAAGTTGGCACGCACGCCAGTTACGTCGCCTAAAGGCGTCGCTGAAACACGGGCAAAATCGTATTTGACCTCATCATGCGATGAGCGCAGCCCAATAATGCCCTTGAGTTTATCATTGAAATTCAAGGTTGCCTGGCCAAATGCGGCATAATTGGTCAACTGCGTGTTGAAATTGGCGGTGCCATTAGCAATCACCGTATAAGTCGAGGATTGATTACAGGCCCCGCCTGCGAGGCTGGTCGCTGTGCAGCTTGTCGTATAGCGGTTGAAATAATTGTCCTGGTCAGTGTGATAGTAATAGGCCCCGACGACATATTCTAAGAACTGGCCGGTCGGTGAAGCTAGGCGTACTTCCTGACTGATCTGGTTGAAGTCGAGGACGCCGAAGTCGCGCGAGGCATTACCATTATTGACGAACCGGCCAAGCTTGGAGGTATAGTCGCCGTCGCGCAGCTCAGTATTGCCCCAGCCGCGATAGGCGGTGATGGAGGTCAGGGTATGGTCGGCAATCTTATAATCAATGCTGGCGGATAGGCCCCAATTGGTATCCTTGGTGGCCGGGGCCTGGTCATTGCTAAGCTCTCGGTTTTTTGGGCTAGGAACAACTGGAGACAGAAGGCCGATAATGGCATTGCCTGCTGTGGTTTGGCCGATAATATCGGCCGAGGCATTATCAACGCCATTGAGATAGTCGGCGATCAGATTGACAGTCAGGTCGCTCGTAGGCGTCCATTCCAGCTTGCCCCGAACGCCGGCGCGCTCATAGCCATTAACCCATTCATTATTATATAGATTTTTGACGTTGCCGTCATATTTGCCATAGACGCCAGTAATTCCACCGCGCAGGGTGTCGCTGATTGGACCCGAAACGCCCAGGCGCACCCGGAACTCACTCTTGTCGAAATAAGAGGCTTCAGCAAAGCCCTTGAGCACCGCAGACGGGGCCTTAGTGGTAATGCTAACCACACCAGCGGAAGCGTTCTTGCCGAACAAGGTGCCTTGCGGGCCGCGCAGGACCTCAATGCGCTCAACATCAAAGAAGTCAAAAAACGCCTGACCGGAGCGGGCCAAGACGACGCCATCGATCACGGTCGAAACCGCAGGCTCAGCGCCAGCCGAAAACGAGATCGTGCCGATACCGCGGATATTCAGCGCTGAATTGACGTTGGTTGTACCCTTACGAAAGGTCAGGGATGGGACCTGGGCGACCAATTGCTCGCCGCTAAAGGTTTGGCGCTGGCTCAGCTGATCACCGGAAACGACCGTAACCGCGACGGGCACTTTTTGCAGGCTTTCGCTGCGGCGTTGGGCGGTGACGATCACCTCTTGAACGCCAGCATCGGTAGCATTGGCATCGGCGGCCCAGCTCAGGCTTGGCGCTGCGCAGCTTACAAGCAGGGCCCCAACGAGGGCGGTGCGGCGCAAGGATCGAGAATTTTTCATGATAGTGTCCATTTTTGTGTCCCCTTTTTTGCCCATATAGCCACGAGTGGCCAAAATGCGAAATAGGCTTTCAGTTTCTATGGATTATTGGGGATTGGTTCGTACCATGAGAAATTATGGATCTGACTTTAGAAATCCAAAACCTCGAGCCCTGACCTAGAACCCAAGCTCAGTCATTGTTACCGCGCGCTTTTCTCGCGCACTGATCTCAGCGGCAACGCCGATCGCGACCGCCCGCAGCCCATCTTCGGCACTCACCACCACTGGCCCTTTGCCTGCGAGCGCCTTCAAAAATGCTTCGAGCTGGTAATAGGTTGCGCCATGGTGCGAGCCTGCCTTTAGGGCCGCCTCATCGACGGCAATATGGGTTCGCTCGACTTTCTTAGGATTATTGAACCCAACCCGCTGCGAGAAAATGATATCGCCATCGGGAATAAAGACTTCCAAGCGTGCCCTATCGCCGACCGCTGCGATCTCTTCCTGATTATGAGCGCCGTCGGCAAACATATTGAGGTCGAGCATGGCCCGGCCACCGCCTTCGAAATCAACGACGGTATAGCTATTGTCAATAATATCAGGAACTTCCCCGCCATAGCGCTCATCTAGGTGGTTGACATCCATGGCACCTGAGCAATAGACGCGCACGGGCTCTGCCCCCATGATCAGGCGCATCAAGTCAAAGAAATGGCAGCATTTTTCGACCATGGTGCCGCCGGTATTGCGGCTAAACCGGTTCCAATCGCCGACCTTGACCAGGAATGGGAACCGGTGCTCCCGGATAGACAGATTGACCAGGCGGCCAACTTTTCCGGCGGCAACCTGTTCGATGAACCGGGCCGCCGGCGGCATGAAGCGGTATTCCATGCCGGTCCAGAAAATGGCCTTGCGAGATTTGGACTGCGCTACTGCCCATCTGGCATCATCTAGCGTCGTACACAGCGGCTTTTCACACAATATGGCCAAGTCGGTTTTAAACAGCGGCTCTAATACAGCTCGGTGCGTATAGTTTGGCGATGCAATAATGACGGCATCAAGGTTTGCCCCCTCTAGCATGGCCTCAACGGTTTCAAATTCCATGCAGGCCCCCGCCTGATCGCCTAGGCTCGCCTTTGCAGCCTCTAACGAGCCTGGGAAGGGATCGGTCAAAGCGGTAATCTGAACCTGAGGAAACAGAAGAAGATTGCGGATATGTTCACGGCCCATCATACCTGTGCCGATAATGCCAATCTTTACCTTGCCGTTCATCTGCCGTTTCCTCGAACCCGATCGCGAATTGAGAGCCTTGATTGATGACTGAACTCGTCCTGTCAAATCATCCCGTGCCGCTGGGCAAGAGCGGGATGAATGTATCGCCCCTGTCCTGGGGCATGTGGCGGTTTCGCGGGGCGGATGTTGACGCCGCGCGCAGGCGGGTTGAGGCCGCGCTCGATGCCGGTATGACCCTGCTCGATACGGCCGATATTTATGGCCCGGATAATGATGAGCGTTTTGGGGCGGCAGAGGCCTTGCTGGGCAAGGTGCTGAAAGAGGCCCCTGGTCTGCGCAGCCGCATGACCTTGGCGACCAAGGGCGGCATTGTCATGGGCGTGCCCTATGATTCCAGCCCGGCCTATCTGGCAAAGGCCGTGGAGGCTTCCCTGACCCGGATGGGGGTTGATCACATCGATCTTTATCAAATCCACCGCCCCGACCATTTGGCGCATCCGGCCGATGTCGCTGAAACCCTGACTCGACTAAAAGAGGCCGGAAAAATCGGCGCTGTGGGTACGTCGAATCATACGGTTGCCCAGACCCTGGCCCTGCAGGCCTATCTGCCCTTCCCTATTGCCAGCATCCAGATCGAGCTTTCGCCGCTGGCGATCGCGCCGCTTTATGACGGCACGGTTGATCATGCCTTGGAAACCGGCTTGGCGGTTTTGGCCTGGTCACCCTTGGCGCAAGGGCGGCTCGGCGATGGTGCTGAATCGAGCGACCCCAAGACGATCGCGGTGCGTGCGGCGCTTGAAACCTTGGCCAAACGCGAAGGTGTGCCTCTATCGGCGGTTGCCTATGCCTGGCTGATGGCCCATCCCGCTCGGCCAATTCCAATTATTGGAACCCAGACCGAGGCGCGCATTGCTGAGGCAAATCGCGCGCTTGAAGTTCGCCTCACCCGCGCCGATTGGTATGCGGTCCTAACTGCTGCGCGTGGGGAGCGCCTGCCATGACCAAGGCCTGTGAAGTTTCCTGGTTTTCCGCCCTTTGTGACGATGATTATGAATTTCTCGGCCAGCCCGATCCGTCACTGGCCTCGAGCTGGGAGCATTGCCGTAATATTGTCCTGACAGCCGAAAAAGGCGGCTTTGACAATATCTTGCTGCCCTCAGGCTATGGCCTGGGCATAGACACCCTGGCCTTTGCGAGCGCGATAGCGCCCATGCTCAAGCGCATGCGTTTACTGGTGGCGATCCGATGCGGTGAGATGTGGACCCCGCAATTGGCGCGGCAATTGGCAACGCTCGATCAGATGCTGGGTGGTCGCCTGACCATTAATATCATTTCAAGCGATATGCCGGGTGAGACCTTGGCCAGTGCGCCGCGCTATACCCGCACGGTCGAGACCATGAAGGTTTTGCGCAGCCTAATGAATGGTGAAGCGGTCGATTTCCAAGGCGAATTTATCCAGCTCAAACTTGACCCGCCGCGTATTCGCACCGTGTCAGGCCGCGCGCCCCTATTTTATTTCGGCGGCCTGTCTGAAGACGCGCGCGACGCCGCAGCCGAGGGCGCCGATGTCTATCTGATGTGGCCAGACACGATGGACGCTGTAAGGGCGATTGTGTCGGATCTTACCGCCCGGGCCACCGCCAAGGGCCGCAAGCTTCGGTTTGGCTACCGGGTTCATGTGATTGTGCGCGAAACTGAGGCGGCGGCGCGTGATGCCGCCGACAAGCTCTTATCGCGTCTAGATGCCCCGGCGGGCGATGCCATCCGATCCAAGTCCCTCGACAGTCAGTCGGTTGGGGTGCGTCGCCAGGCCGAACTGCGAGAGGCTGCTCGTGGTGACGGCTTTATTGAGGATAATCTTTGGACCGGCATTGGCCGGGCCCGGTCAGGCTGTGGCGCGGCCATAGTCGGCGATCCCGATCAGGTCCTGGCTAAGCTTGAAGCCTATCAGGCGCTGGGCATTGATGCCTTTGTCCTGTCCGGTTATCCGCATGCCGCCGAGGCAGACCTATTTGCCCGCCATGTCCTGCCTCGGCTTAATCATGGGCCGCTTGTGATCTAGCTGGTGCCGACTATGCCGCCGTCGCAGGCAATGACCTGACCGGCGATAAATTCACCGGCGCGCGAGCTCAGGAAGAGGGCGAGGCCTGCAATATCCTCGGGCGTGCCGACCCGGCCGCTCGGATTGCCCTTGCCGACCCGGTCCCAATCGACATCCTCAGTTGCGCCGCCAAAGCCAACGCCGGTCGACAGCATCCAGGTTGGAAACGGCCCGGGGGCAATGGCATTACACAAGATATGTTCGCCGGTGAGATGCGAGGCGAGGAACCTGGTCAAGTGATGCACCGCTGCCTTTGACGCCCCATAAGAGAAGGTTGAAAAGGCGGCGGATTTTAGCCCATCGATCGAACCAATATTGATCACGCGTGCAGGGCTGCCACTACTGGCGGCGGCGCGTAGAAGTGGCAAAACCTTTTGGGTCAAGAAAAAGACGCCCTTCACATTGGTGTCCATTACCTTGTCCCAGCCCGCCTCTGGAAAGCTTTCCAAGGGCGCGCCCCAGGCCGCCCCAGCATTATTGATCAGAACATCAAGCTTGGTTTCGAGCCCGGACAGGCGGCTAGCTAGGGTCTCGCAGCCTTCGATGGTGGAAAGGTCGGCAGGCAGGGCAATGACCTCACCGCCATAGGTTTCCATCAGGCGTTTGGCGGTGTCGTCACAGGCCGAGGCCTTGCGCGACGAGATATAGACCTTGGCCCCATTGGCCAGAAAACCCGCCGCCAGCATTTCACCAATGCCGCGCGATCCGCCCGTAATCAGGACCACCTTATTCTTGACTGAAAACAGAGATTGAACATCGAAGCTCATGGTACGGTCCTTATGAAGGGGTCAAAATGCGGCAATGGTTGTGCGGTGCAATAGCCGATCATAGCCATCATAGCCGCCAGTAGCGGCATGAAGGACTGAACGATTATCCCACATGAGCAAGGTGTACTTTTGCCATTTGTGGCGGTACTGAAACTCTTTCTGGCCTTGCCAGTGATAGAGTTCGGCCAGGAGCGGTAGGGCCTCGTCGTCGCTCATGCCCTCTATACCGATAATATAGCCAAGACAGCTAAACAGGCCCAGCCGCCCGGTTTCGGGATGGGCACGGATCAGGGGGTGAAGCTGGGTGGCCTCCGCCTCGCGTGAAGGGCGAATATCCATAGAGCGTTTGGCCTTGTCGCCCTCACCATAGGAGCCATCTGGCGCATAGGCTTTTTTGGCTGAATGAATGGCGATTTTGCCTTCAAGGCGTTCGCGCAGGGCCGCCGGCATGGTGTCCAGAGCAGCATGCTGGTTTGAGAACAGGGTATCGCCGCCAATCGGCGGGATGGTGATGCCGTAGAGGCAGGTTCCAGCCGGCGGCCTGGCCTGAAAGCTCCAATCGCTGTGCCAATTTTCTGCAAATAGCGGCGAGGTCTCATTGGCTAAGCGCCTGACGGCAATGACATGCTTTCGGCCTGCAATCGGGGCAATGAAGGGATCATCGCCAAAGCCGCCAAAGGCTAGGGTGAAACGCTCTTGATCATCGTCCGAAATGTTTTGATCGGGAAAGGCTAGCACATGGTGTTCCAGCCAGGCCGCCCGGATTTCGGCGATCTGCGCCGGAGTCAAGGGCTGCGAAAGATCAAGGCCGGTAACGGTTGCGCCGCAGGCCTGGCCAGATGGGGTAACGCTGATGCTTGTATAGGCCATGCCTTCCCCTTTCCCTTATTACCTAGATTGCCGCTGCCAGGAGACTGGCTTGTTGGATAGCCGCCTTGGCATCGAGTTCTGCGGCTTCATAGGCTCCGCCAATAAGGTCCGCCTTGATCCCTTCCGATTGCAGCTGATCATAAAGCGTTCGCAGCGGCAATTGGCCGGCACAGATGATTACCGTATCGACATCCATGACGCTGGGCTGGCCGCCGATCAGGACATGCAGCCCTTGGTCATCAATCCGCTGATACTCGACTCCATTGATCATCTTAACGCCGCGCCTTTGCAGGGTCAGGCGATGGGTCCAGCCTGTGGTTTTGCCAAGGTTTTTGCCAACAGAGTCGCTTTTGCGCTGCATCAAGGTCACTTCGCGGCCGGAGCTAGCCACAACCGGCTTGATCCCCGTCACGCCGCCGCGCGGATGATTGACAAAATCAATGCCCCATTCCTTGGCAAAGACATCGATGTCCATTGAGGCGGACACCCCAGCATGGGTGATCAGCTCGGCAACATCAAAGCCGATCCCACCTGCGCCCATGATCGCCACTTTATGTCCAACCTTGGCCCGGCCCATGATCACGTCAATATAGCTGACCACCTTGGGGTGATCGATG